>JAADGV010000079.1 GCA_013152205.1 Planctomycetota bacterium | reverse complement strand
AACTCCAAGGCTAGGAGAATTACGATAATATAATGGGAAAGATGGGAGGGCCAAATAGAATGCGCGCTACTTCAGATTAGAATGCGTATAAAACTCTGCCGGAATCGCTTACTTTTCAGCTTCGCAAAACCAGTCCTTCTTTGCGTCTTCGTGTGAGTAGAAATACTATGTCACGAGGTCGGCGAAAAAGGAATCACCACAGAGGGCGCGGAGTAACGCAGAGGATATTGTTTTTTTAGGGAAATCCTCCTCTGTGATACTCGGTGCCCTCTGCGGTAAAAAATCCTGTTATCAGGTCTTTTTGTGCTTCTTTGTAGCCATGTTTTACTTCCGGAGTTACCACTCAAATTAAAAACGCTGGCATAATTTTTCCCGTGAATCATGCGAATAAACAAAAATTTTCGCGTTTATTCGCGTGATTCGCGGGCTCCCTTCTTTTCAATTCGAGTTACCATATTGCTTTGCCTTTCGAAGCCGCCGCCGCGATTGCCCGGTTTTCTTTCTTTACCAATTGCCCGCACGCTGCGGCGATGTCGTTGCCTAACGAGTAGCGAATGGTTGTTGTCACGCCGGCTTGCTTTAATAGGCCCGAAAAGGCATCTCGCCCTGCCCGCTCGGTTCCTGCCAACTGCGGTGCATCCTCGATTGGGTTGTATGGAATCAGATTCACATGCACGTCGAGACCCGTCAGCCAGTCGATCAAGTCGCGAGCATCCTGCTCGGCGTCGTTCACATCGGCAAGCATGAGATACTCGATCATCACCGGCTTCTGTTGAATGCGGTTCAGCTCGACCAGCGCCTGCCGCAATTCATCCAACGAATGTTTCTTCGCCAGCGGAATCAATCGCTCGCGTACCTCTCGCCGTACACTGTGCAAACTCAAGGCCTGATTCACTTCTGGAAACCGCCGCGCGCAGCACACCATGGCGTCGGGGATGCCTACTGTCGATACCAGAATTTTGGTGAGCGAATGATGAAACAACTCGGGGGCAGCTAGCGATTCCAGGGTGCGGTACAAATTCTCTTCGTTGTGAAATGGCTCGCCCATGCCCATAAACACAATGTTCCGCAGCTTGCGATCTTCGGCCGCCAACTGCTGCCCCGCTTGCAATACTTGGTCAAGGATTTCTTCAGACGCCAAGTTCTGCGCCACGCCCATCTTACCGGTCGCACAGAACTCACACGCTGCGGCACAACCGACCTGGCTCGACACACACAACGTCGTCCGCCCCGTAGCAATCCGCAGAATAACCGACTCGATCAACATCCCCTTTGCCGTGCGAAACAGCAGCTTCGTCGCCCCATCCAGCGCCGAATCACACTGCCGATACGCCTCAAGGCAATGAATCGCCAACCGATCAGCCGCAGCAAAATCCTCGACCGCCTGCGCATCGGCACAAAACTGCTTCATCAAACGATTCCGCAGCTGACGCACTTGCTGCGGATCGAGCTGCAACTCACGACGCAACCCGTCGATTGCCTCTCGGTCGAAAATGCTTACCTTGTTATTCACGTCTCAAAGGCCTCGGGGGATTCAGTAGCCATGTTTTTACCACAACGACACGACGGGTACGACAACGAAGAACGATAACCATTCACGGAATGAAAAAGGTTGAACCACGAAGGACACGAAGAGCACTAAGGGGTTGGAGGTAGATCGCTTGCTCGCATTTGCACCTTTAGCTTTGCTAGAAGAACTAATTTATTCTGAGGGATGACTATCGAATTCTATTCTTCGTGTCCTTCGTGACCTTTGTGGTTCATTTTCTTCCATTCTGTGAACGGTTACGAAGAAAGATTGTAGCTCTGACCTGCCAGTATGATTACAACGTCGTGCCCGTTGTGTCGTCGTGGTTCAAACAACCTAAATCGTAAATCTCAAGCGAGTACCACTTTGTTCAACTCCCCAGGCACTTCCTGCACATAGCGAGGCACCGCATAGCCGGACAGCCGCACTCGCATCTCGTTCACGATCCGCCGCCCCTCGGCCACCGGCACTTCAAAGTGTGCTGCCCCGGCCACACGGTCGAGTTGGTGCAAGTAATACGGCGTTACACCCACTTCGATCAGTCGCTCGCTAAGTGCCACTTGCGCATCAACCGTGTCGTTCACGCCGCGCAACAACACGGCCTGGTTCAACAGCATCACGCCGGCTTGCTGCAATTGTTTGAGCGATTCAGCAACATGTCCATCCAGTTCTTGGGCATGGTTGGCGTGAATCACCATCACCGACGCCAGCCTGCTGCCCGTCAACCAGGCGAGAAGCCGCTCGGTCACCCGCAAGGGAATCATCACGGGCAATCGTGTATGCACCCGCAAGCGCCTGATGTGTGGAATCGCAGCAATCTTCTTGACCAATTTTTCCAGTTGCTCGTCGCTCAGCATCAACGGATCGCCACCGCTAAGAATCACTTCTCGAATCGAATCGTCGGCTGCGATCGACGCCAACGCCCCCTCCCACTCCGCGACACCGTGCGGGGCCTCGTCATAAGGAAAATGTCGGCGGAAACAATAGCGACAATGCACCGCACACGCGCCGGTGACGATCAACAGTGCCCGACCCGTGTACTTTTGCAACACCCCCGGCTGCCGCATCGCTGCCCCATCGCCCACCGGATCGGCAACAAATCCCTCCACTCGAACCGTCTCCTCAGCCACCGGCAAAACCTGTCGAAGCAGAGGATCTGCAGCCTTGCCCGGTTGAATTCGCGCCAAATAGCTGGGCGGCACAAATACCGAAAACTCCCCAGCCGCAGCCCGATCACCCAATTCCGCAGGCAGCCCTAGCCGCCTGCAAAGCTCGCCCGCATCGCGAATGGCCTCACGAATCTCGCCACGCCACGAAGGTATTGCCGAAGAGGCGCGGACAGAAAGCTCTGAACTAGTTAAAATAGTCACTTCAAATACCCATATGCCAGGGGATCGCAAAAACCCTCATTTCATCAATAAAACATAATCGCGACACAGGAAAATACCCAGTGGCTAGTTACAATACCAACGAATTTCGTAAGGGACTCAAGGTCCAAATCGACGGCGTGCCGTTTCAAATCATCGAGATGAACTTCCGCAAGCCGGGCAAAGGTGCCGCCCTCTACGAGTGCAAGCTCAAAAACCTCATTCGCGGCACCGTGACCGACAAAACCTATCGGGCAGGCCAAAGCATCGAGGCGGCAGACGTTTCGGAGTTCACTGCCCAGTATCTTTACCGCCAAGGCGCCGGTTTTGTCTTCATGAATAACGAAGACTACGAGCAGTACGAACTCTCGGAAGATCAAGTCGGCGACGCAGGCCGATTTCTCAAAGAAGGCCTAGACTGCCAGTTGATCGTCTTCAACGACAATCCGATTGGCGTCACCGCACCAAACCATGTCATCCTGCAAGTGGAATACTGCGAACCGACCACCAAAGGCAACACGGCCACCAACGTACAAAAACCGGTCAAGCTAGAAACGGGCGCCGAGATCTTAGCACCCGCATTCATCAACATCGGCGATTGGCTACGAGTCGACACCCGCACAGGCGATTACATCGAACGATCCAAGGCTCCCGAATAACCGAACTCCTCATTTTTCTGCCAAGATGCGTCCCTTCACAGCGAATAAGCTTTCGAAGCCGCCGAATTGATATTTTACTGCGCACATGGTGTATGCTGGGTGAATTCCCCCAGCAACCTGCTCTTCTGATAAGGAGATGAAAGTATGGCGATAAACTTTATTTGGATTATTCTAGCCGCGGTCGTTGGGCTTGGGCTACTGCTGCTAATTTATGGCACCGGTGTCTACAACCGTCTGGTAACGCTCGGCAATCGATTTGAAAACGCCTTCTCGCAAATCGAAGTCCAACTGAAACGCCGTTACGACCTTATCCCCAATCTCGTGGAAACGGTTAAAGGCTACATGAGCCACGAGCGAGAAACGCTCGAGGCCGTCATCAATGCGCGCAACCGTGCCCAGAGTGGCTTGCAACAGGCAGCCGCCAAACCGGGCGATGCGGCTGCGATGAAAGAATTGGCTCTCGGCGAACAAATGCTCACCGGCACACTCGGCCGCTTGTTCGCACTTGCCGAGGCTTACCCCGACCTCAAAGCCAACCAGAACATGGCCCAACTGACCGAGGAACTTACCTCGACCGAAAACCGAGTCTCTTTCGCCCGCCAGGGCTACAACGATTCGGTTACCGCCTACAACACGTACCGGCAATCGTTTCCCCCGATTTTTTTCGCCAGCATACTCGGTTACCGCGATGACGCCGAACTACTTGAGTTCGATAGCGAAGCCATCGCCGATGCACCCGAGGTGAAGTTTTAATGATGTGTGCATCAGAAACTTTACTTGGTCCAAGCATTCACTCACTAAATCCGGCACTCCCGTTGGTCGGCCTGTCGTTTTCCTGGCGCATACCTCAATAGGGCGTATCGCTTACTGTCGTCCTGAAATTCCCGGCCAGGATGGCCGGGCTATATTGCCCCTCACCATGAGACCCACCTCTGCCCATGGCCACCGACTTTTTTGAGCGACAGTCTGCCGCACGCCGCTCGACGAAGTGGCTTGTTGTGCTATTTACTCTCGCCGTGGTGGGAATTGTTGGCACCGTTTTTCTGGTCTCTATGGCCGCAGTTGGCGGCTTCGAACAGTACTCCGAATTCGCCACGCATTCCGCCTCTGTTCCTCCGCTGAAGGTAAATTTCGACTGGTCGGTTCCGTTTGGCGCAAGCGCAATCGCCCTGCTGCTCATCGTCGGGGGCAGTTTCTTCAAAATCGCCCAACTCAATGGCGGTGGCACCACCGTCGCCGAAAACGTCGGCGGCATTCGCCTCATGCCAAATACTACCGACCTCGTCGAACGACGTGTTCTTAACATCGTCGAAGAAATGGCCCTTGCCTCGGGGGTGCCGGTGCCCCCAGTCTTCATGCTTCGCGAGGAACAAGGCATCAACGCCTTTGCCGCCGGCTATTCGCCCAGCGATGCGGTCGTCGCCGTCACCCGTGGCACAGCCGAACAACTGACTCGCGACGAATTGCAAGGCGTTATCGCCCACGAGTTCAGCCACATCCTCAACGGCGACATGCGAATCAACATCCGCTTGATTGGCCTGCTCCACGGCATTCTTCTTTTGAGCCTCCTCGGTCGCATCCTGTTTCGATCGGTTGCATACAGCAGTCGCAGCCGATCGAAAAACGACAATACGGCTGTCCTCGTTGTGCTCGGTCTAACGCTCATTATCATCGGTTCGATTGGCGCGCTGATGGGCAACCTCATCAAAGCGGCCGTTTCGAGACAGCGAGAATATCTGGCCGACGCCTCCGCGGTTCAATTCACCCGTAATCCTGGCGGCATCGCCGGCGCACTAAAACGCATCGGTGCCGCAATCACTGGCTCGATACTAAAACACCCCAATGCCGCCGAGATGAGCCACTTGTACTTTGGCCAAGGCGTCTGGGAAGGTTTCACCGGGCTCATGGCCACCCACCCACCGCTTTCTAAACGCATCCTCTGTCTCGATCCAAGTTGGAACGGCAAATTCCCCAAGACACCAGCAACTCCGGCCGCCATCGCCGAGATCGCCGGCATGGCTGGGCTTGTTGGCGCGGCGGTCGACAATCTACCCGTCGAAACCGTCCGACGCGCCGCCGAGCAAGTTGGCAACCCCACCGAAAATCATCGTCAATACGCTCAACGGTTAGTCGACCAACTCCCCGACGAAATCGTCGCCGCAGTGCACGACCCCTACGGCGCTCGCGCCGTCATCTTCGCTTTGCTGCTCGACCACGAAGACTCCACTCGCGCAGTCCAGATGCAAGCGCTCGCCAAATCGACCACGCCCGACATCGTCGAACTGACCGCCCGATTCACCCCCATCATCCGCCAACTCGATGCCCGCGTGCGACTCCCCTTGGTCGATATGTCGCTCGCCGCCCTTCGGGCAATGACTAAACCACAATTCATCGAATTCTCCCGCGCATTTCAAAAATTGGTCCAGGCCGACAACCGAATCGCACTTTTCGAATGGACCCTACATCGCATTTTGTTACGCCACTTGCGCCCACAATTCGACGAGTCGGCTGCACCACGTATCGCCTACTACGGCCTACAACGACTCAGCCAACCATGCTCGGTGTTGCTCTCCACCCTCGCCTACGCAGGCAACACCGCCGACGAAGCCGCCCAGGCCGTCGCTGCCGCTGCTGTCCATTTGCCCAAGGCAAAAATCAGACTACTGCCCCCCGAGCAATGCGGACTCATGCAGCTTGATCAGGCGCTGAACGAACTGACTCAAGTCTCTGCGAAACATCGGGGCCGCTTGGTCGAAGCTTGTGCCATCGCCATCTGTGCCGACCACGAAGTAAAAATCCGCGAAGCCGAACTCCTCCGCGGCATCTCCGACATGCTCGACTGCCCCATGCCCCCACTACTACCGGGTCAACCCGTCGATAACGGTTAAGTATTTTGCCCGCTGGCTTACGCTTGTGGCTCGGCCCTAGGAATAATCTTGAAATGCTCTTATGCATCAATCGTTAGCCCATCTCCAACGCCGTAGCGAGCTACTCGCCGCCCTCCGGCTGTTCTTTTTTGAACACGATTTCGTCGAGGTCGAAACCCCGCTGCTCGCGCCTGAGGTGATTCCCGAACTCCACATTGATCCCATTGCTGTTGAAGCTGCCTGGCTACAAGCCTCGCCCGAACTTCACATGAAGCGGCTCGTCGCTGCGGGTATGCCGGCCATCTTTCAGATAACACGATCCTTCCGCGCTGGCGAACGCGGCGCACTGCACAACCCCGAATTCACGATCGTCGAGTGGTACCGCACGGGCGACGATATGCACGCGGGAATGAAACTCCTCGATCAACTCTGCCAGGCGATTCTCAACACACCCGTCGCCTCGCAGACTACCTACGGCGCAGCCTTCTCTCAACACGCTGGCATCTGCCCACATACCTCATCCGCCGACCAACTAGCCACCCGAGCAAAAGAGCTTCGCCTCGACATCCCCGACAACATGCAAGTTGACGATCGCGACGAGTGGCTCAACCTGCTGCTAGCCACCCAAGTCGAACCCCGACTTGGCCAAACGGCTCCCGAAATCGTTTACGACTACCCCGCCAGCCAAGCTGCTCTAGCCAAAGTTGAACGCCGAGAGGACGGGATCAAAGTCGCCCGACGATTCGAGCTCTACGCGAGCGGCATCGAACTCGCCAACGGCTACGACGAGCTTACCGACGCTGCTGAGTTACGCCTTCGCCTCACCCAAGTAAACGCCGCTCGCCAAGCAGAAGGCCGCCCTGCCCTCCCCCTCCCCGAATCGCTTCTCGAAGCCATGCAACAAGGCCTGCCCAACTGCTCCGGCTGCGCCCTCGGTTTCGACCGCCTGGCCATGCTAGCTCTCGGCACAGACACCATCGCCGAAGCAAGAGCCTTTTATTGATGCACACATCAGTAAACCATACTCTACTTCAAATGGGACTTTGTGGCTGTTTTCTCAGTGTCCTCCGTGGCTCTGTGGTAAACACAAAAAAACGATGCCTCACTTCATCCGCCCGCACTCTTGGTATCGAAAACACTTCGTAACATGGTCGTTCACCATTCCCACCGCCTGCATGTGGGCATAAACAATCGTGCTGCCGACAAACTTAAAGCCTCGCTGCTTGAGATCCTTACTCAAAGCATCCGAGATCGGGGTCGTTGCCGGTATCTGCTTCAAAGTTCGCCACTTGTTTTGAATGGGCCGACCGTCAACAAACTGCCATAGATAGTCGTCGAAGCAGCCGAACTCTTCTTGCACGGCTAGAAAGGCTTGGGCATTGGTCACCGCCGCGCGGATTTTCAGCCGATTGCGAATGATGGCCGGGTTCTCGATCAGCTTCGCGATTCGCTTCTCGGTAAACCTTGCCACCTTCACCGGGTCGAAATCAGCAAATGCCTTGCGATACCCCTCACGCTTATTCAGCACCGTCCACCAACTCAAACCCGCCTGGGCACCTTCGAGAATGAGAAACTCGAACTGCTTTCGGTCGTCATGAACCGGCACTCCCCACTCTTCGTCGTGATAAGCCACGTAGCGTTCCTTGTCGACACCAACCCACTCGCAGCGCAGTTTTTTTTGGCCCGTCATGCTTCCACTCGCTTGAAGTTCTGAAAACTAAAAGAAAAGTCGTTCTTGTCGTCCTGGTCGTGTTTTTCTTCTGAGACCAATCGCCACTGGCTCCAATCGACCTCTGGAAAAAAAACATCCCCCTCCACCTCAGCATGAACACGAGTTAGCAACAGCCGATCGGCTCGCGGCAACGACAACTCATAAATCGCCGCACCGCCTATCACAAATGCCTGATCGTCGGAAACGTCAGCCCCCTGGGCAAGCGTTAACGCTTCGTCCAGATCCGCAGCCACCAGCACTTCTTCAAACCCTGGCTGATAGTCCGTTTGTCGGGTGATTACCACCGAAGTCCGCCCCGGCAAAGGACGGCCAATCGACTCCCACGTCTTCCGCCCCATCAAGATCGCGTGCCCCATCGTCAGCCGCTTAAACCGGCGCAAATCAGCCGACAGCCGCCAAGGCAAATCGCCCTGCCGACCAATCACGTTGTTTTCAGCTACGGCAACGATCAAAGTGAGAGGCATTGTTGGGGAGGGGTCAGAGGTCGGGGGTCAGAAGTCAGGGTCTAGAAACTAGCCCCCAATCCCTAGCCCCTCCTCATCAAACCGCCACCGGGGCGGCGATATGAGGAAGCGGGTCGTAATTTTCTAATCGAAAATCTTCAAACTTAAAATCAAACAACGAGTCGACTTGCCGATCGATGTGCATGGTTGGCAATGCGCGCGGTTCGCGCTGCAATTGCAGTCGGGCTTGTTCCAGATGATTGTCGTACAAATGGGTATCGCCAAACGTATGGACAAAATCCCCCGGCTCTAGCGAGGTCACATGCGCCACCATCATCGTCAGCAATGCGTAAGAAGCAATGTTGAACGGCACGCCAAGAAACACATCGGCGCTACGCTGATACAACTGACAAGACAAACGCCCCTCAGCCACATAAAACTGAAACAGCAAATGACACGGCGGCAACGCCATCCGCGGCACCTCAGCCACGTTCCATGCGCTGACGATCATCCGTCGCGAATCGGGGTTCGTGCGAATCGTTTCAACCAACTCCGAAATCTGATCGATCGACTCGCCATTCGGCCCTGCCCAACTTCGCCATTGCTTGCCATAGACCGGGCCGAGGTTGCCATCGTCGTCTGCCCACTCATCCCAAATCTTGACGCCATGCTCTCGCAAGTAACCGACATTGGTATCACCACGCAAGAACCACAACAGCTCGTGGATGATCGATCGCAGGTGCAACTTCTTGGTCGTCAGCAGCGGAAAGCCTTCCGATAAATCAAATCGCATCTGATGGCCAAACACGCTACGTGTGCCGGTACCCGTCCGGTCCGACTTCGCAACGCCATGCTCCAAAATATGTTCAAGCAACTCAAGATACTGTTTCATACAACCTATGTTCCTGATCGATAGACCGCCATGCGCTCAACAAAACCCAGAGGCTCGTCTACTCTTCCTTCGCCAACATTTCTTCAACCACTTTAGCCAGCAGCGCAGGGTTGTCCTGCTCGCGCAAATGCTCGATCCGCTTCGGCCCAACCCCCAGCTTCTCCAGGGCGGCAACGGCCTGTTTCCACTTCGACTCGCGGGTTTTCCCCTCGGCCAAATACAGGTCGGTCACCAATTCGCTCAACCGTTGGAGCGAAATCGCCCCTCGATTGTCGTAGTAGTTCTTGATAATCTTCTGCTGATGCTTCGAATAACCCTTGTTCATAGTTCTTTCTGTCTTGTGTTGAGGGGAGAAAACTGTCTGGACCGGCAGCCACCCATCTGCCGTAATTCACGCATTTGAGACAAGGATTCCACTTTTCCACAGCCCCGCTGCGCGGTAGATTATCCTACCCTTTCGGGGACCAACGTGGTAGACGCGCCGTCCCTACTACGCTTTCAATATTTTTTATTCAAAGGTGCTTGCCCGCTATGCCGGTTATCAAATTTGTCAAAGAGCAAAAAGAGATCGAGGTTCCCGAAGGAGCAAATCTCCGGAAGGAAGCTATCAAGGCGGGAGTCAACACCCACCAGGGGCTTAACGGCTTTGGTGCCGGTCTCAATAAAATTCTCAACTGCCACGGCATCGGCCAATGCGGCACCTGTCGGGTGAAAATCGTCAGCGGAATGGAAAATGCCAGCAAGCCGGGAATCCTCGAAAAGGCTCGCTTCTATAATCCCATCCCCGACCCAATTCCCTGCATGGCCTACATCGGCAACGAAGCAACCATGCGACTGGCCTGCCAAGTAACGGTTCACGGCGACATGGAAGTCGAGACCGGCCCCGAACTCGACCTCTTCGGCGAAAATTTCTTTAGCTAAGCCGCGATAGCGTTCGGCAAACTCTGGCAGAGGGCTGAAAGCTCACCATGAAACAAATCGTCGCGATCGTCAAACCGTTCCTAGCCGAAAAAATTCTCGAAAGCCTCCGCCGTGCCCCTCTCGAAGCGGTTGAGGTTTGCGAAGTCAAAGGGATGGGCCGACAGAAAAGCTACCTCGACCAATACACCGACACCGAGTATTCGCTCGCTTTCCTTCCCAAAGTGCAGATCACCGCCTGGGTCGACAAATCGCGCTCCGAAGAAGTCATTCGCAAACTGGTAGAGGTGGCCCGCACAGGCCGCATCGGAGACGGCAAAATCTTTGTCCTCTCCACCGAATCACACGAGGCCCTCATCGGCAGAACCCTCGACTAGAGCATTTCCTATAAAAGCACAGCCACAGAGCACACCAACTCGTAACAAGGCCGCAATCCGACGGTAGCCGAACCTCGGTCGTTGCCGTGTGAGTTGAAACATTCGCTTCACTAGCGAACTCTCATCGTCGCGAGGCTTCGCCTCGTAACGCTGACTACTGCGTGGCTGATCGGTCACCTGACAGGCCCTTCGCTCGGAAACCGTGAACTCCTGTTGGAGCTTCACGACCGCCTCGCGCTTCCGGGAAGGGCTTACCAGTTTCCCTCGTTAACAAACTTTAGCATCTGATTGTCGAGGGAAAGGTCTGCCACCAGTCGTTTCAGACGTTGATTCTCGTCTTCCAGTTCTTCCAGGCGTTTCGCCTCGCCCGACTTCATGCCCCCGTACTGCTTACGCCAGCGATCAAGGGTCGATTCGCTCACTTCCAAAGATTGCAGCACTGCCGCCAAGTCCTTGCCTGCGTTTAGCATCGCATCCGCATCACGCAACTTACGCACAATC
>JAADGV010000070.1 GCA_013152205.1 Planctomycetota bacterium | reverse complement strand
GTGATGTGACTGGCGATTCGGATAACGAAATCGTTGTCGCTTTCAAGCATAAAACCGACGCCAGCCAACGCTTCGTTCGTATTTTCTCTTACAACGGAGCAGCCCTATCAAGCGTGGATTTGGGATGGAGTGCTCTGAATGGTTCACCCAACTTTCCTGCATTCGGTATTGGTGTGGGTAATGCCGTGATTCCTGAACCCGGCACGTTGGCGCTGATGGGCCTGGGAGGACTATTGGTGTTTTCTCGTCGGCGACATCCAAAGTGTTAAGCGTTGCCAACCATTTACGCGACGGGCCGTTTACCGACGGCTCGTCGTTTTACCAATCATCGTGAGTAGCATGAGGGAGGCACAACATTGTGGTCTGCGTGGAAGCCAGGGCATCTCGGTCATCGGGTTTACGCTCTCTTGCGGTGCGACACTTCGCCGCAGCAGTGACAGGAAGTGCAAGCGGCGAGCATGTCTTTGTGCAAATCGACACCGACACGCCGGTGATGATCGAGCGAAATAGCCATGACATAAAACTCCCTGTACAGGGTCGAAGAAAAAGAAGCACAACTGGGAAGCATAACGCTTGCTTCTCTAGGCCCCTACACGGTTTTACATTAGTGGAACTCTTGGTTGTGATTGCAATCATTGGTGTCCTCGTTGCCCTGCTATTGCCGGCGATACAGGCGGCGCGCGAGGCCGCTCGACGCTCGCAATGCTCCAACAATCTCAAGCAAATTGGCTTGGCGATGCAAAACTATCACGCTGCCCTTGGGAGTTTTCCTGCCGGCGTGGCCATCAAGATCCCCGAAAACTGCTTGAATGGTAATTGCCGCGGCATCGGGATGCACGTCACCTTGATGCCCTATTTTGAACAAGGGGTAATCGGAGGAACATTTGCTGACTTCCACAAAGCAGGATTTGGGTGGAACGCTTGGCTTCAGGATCCTGCAAATGCTACGGTAAAAGACTCTCCGGTTTCCACCTATCTTTGTCCGAGTGCTGCTCGTTGGGACGATTTCCCCCGTCGCAAGGATTATTTTGGCGTGGTCGGCGGTGCTTTAACAGACCCGGTGGACCTTCCACGAGGCCAACGCGGATTTGTCTACCACGACGGAGTTATGTACGCCAATAGCTTTACCCGTATAGGGGAAATCACAGATGGCACCAGTAACACGTTTGCCGTAGGCGAAAGCGTTCACGCCGCCCCATTTGGCGATGGACCAGGCTATGTCGGGAGCGGCGGAGACGACTCGGGTGGGCCAACACCTTGGTGGCTGGGAGGCGGCTTCGGTGAATCGACTCCTGATCACAGAGATCAAAGCGTCGGCCGAGTATTGCGAAGTACGCTTAATCCGATCAACAGCAACTTTCCAGCCCCCCTCGATCCACAATTTTCTAACGAAGTGCCCTTCGGAAGCGACCATCCAGGCGGAGCCCAATTCGTCTACTGCGACGGGCATGTCGCCTTTATTCAAGATGCGATTGATATCAATGCCTATCAATGGCTTTCAAGCCGCGCTGGCGGTGAGTTAGTGGACAAATGAGAAAGTATTTGCACCTTGCTGCTTTGCTGGTCTTTACGGAGAACTATCGATGAAACTGCCGATCCACTACCGCATGGCGCACCACACGGCAATCATCGCCTGTCTGGTCGGTTGTGGTGGCTCCAATCAAGAAAAAACGGCCCCAGTGACCGGCACGGTGACGCTGCAGGGAACGCCGGTGGCCAAGGGACGCGTCGTCTTTTATCCGTCGAGTGGTCGGCCGGCGATGGGGTCGATTCAAAGTGACGGAACCTATTCATTGACTACGTTCGATCAGGGCGACGGCGCGCTGCTTGGCAAACATCGAGTGACGATCGCCGCCACCGAAAGAGTCGGTGGGGCACCACTCCCTACTAGTTTTGAAGATGAGGTAAAACAGGCAGGCAAGAAGCCGCCCCAAGCACCTGGCAAAACCGTTTGGCTAGTACCCCAAGAGTACTCGAATCGAAAAACCTCGAAGCTCCAAGCGGAGGTCATTTCAGGCGACAACACCCACGATTTTAATCTCGAATAGATAGGAACCGTTGTGGTTTTTTTACCACGAAGACATCACCTCACGGTGTTTACGGAAACCCTAGAGTAAGACATCAATTTCGAAAACAGAGACGGAGACAGGGTATCAATATGAAAGACTCGCAAAAAGCCACTTCAACTTCCTTTAAGACCATGCAGGAAACGGCCCCTTTTTTTCCCGTGAGAGAATGCTATCCAAATCTTTTTGTACGGATCAGCTGTGCGTTACTTGTATGCACGGCGATGGCAACGTGTCACGCCACGGCTCCTGAACTTGGCACAAACTATATTATAGATACGACTGGTGGTTCTAGTAACCCGATCGTTCATCAACAGTATTTCGTCGGCGAACGGGAGTTGTACGGCTACGATCCCCATTTTATGCCCAACACGGTGACGTTTGACCCGACCAACAAGCCCTACATGCGCGTGGGGACCGAGAACGGCGTGGATCTGATCTCGAATAGCGATTTCGCAGACGGCGGCTACGTCCAGACCCTCGACGCAAGCGGCAATTGGATAGAGCTTTCATTTGTCGATGACATCCAGAGCGCCTTTGGCTTCTGGAACGGCATCTACTTTGCTGGCACAACCGCCGATGAACGAGTCGTCTTCGATGATGTAGGTGATGCCTACATGCTGGTCAATGCCGCCAGACCGGGATCGAATTTAGGAAGAAATCTGCTGCTTTACTCCACAGACAACGCTAGTAGCTGGGATACTTACATCTTGCCGACGGGCATGTGGGCAACTTTTGAGGTTCCTGATAGTCAAAGTGATAACAGTGGGCCGCCAACGATTCTGATGTCTAACGCTGTTGCCCCGGGGGGAGGAACTCCCCTGTCGATCGTGCGCCCCACGAAGACAGGGGGAGGTACTCTATTAGATACAGCAATAGCAACCCAATTGGTCTCCAATCCTCTGGCCCGACCAGGGGTTTTTCAGTCGGGACTTGGAAACTCAACCCTAACCATTGGAGATTTAACCCATCTGGTCTACCTCACTTTGGACCCCGTGACAGGAGGGGGAACCGGCCAGTACGCGGTCACCTATGACCGTAGCACAGGGCAAACGACTGCACCCGTACTCTTAGGAGTCAATGGTACCGGTGTGCCGGATGAACATAATTCTCCAGTCATTACCACTGACAGTCAGGGATATCTCAATGTGATCTTGGGCGGCCATCACGATCAACTCTTTTATACGAAATCGCTGACCCCCAACAGCACGACGGGGGGGTGGACCACACCTGTCGGGTTCGGTCCGGAAAAGGATCCCGTAACATTAGGTGGATCGACCTACATCAGCGCGGTCATGGATCAGAACGATACACTGCACGTGGTCACGCGTAATGCGTCAGATAATTATACGTTCAGCTTGCAATATTTACGGAAAACCGCCGGTGGTGTATGGGAAGATCTAGGTCCCCTCGTGAAGCCGTTCAAGCAACTTTACAGTACCTGGGACCAGAATCTGACCATCGACGAGCAGGGCAGACTGTTTTTACGCTACAGCTATTACGGCGACCAGTTCGACTGTGAGCCTGCTGATAACAACCCCGGGGATTGCCCCGAAGTCGAAGCCTATCGTGAGAAATGGCCGAATGAAACCATCTCACTGGTGCCTGGTTCCCGCCCGGACTACGGCTTCTGGAATGGATTGAAAGCCCATGACCCGGTAATTCTCATGTCCGACGACGCCGGAGACACTTGGAGGATTGCCACCACCCCTGATTTTGTTCCACCGCTCTTAGGCGATTTTGACGACGACAACGATGTCGATGGTTTTGATTTCTTGACATGGCAACGCGATCCGAATGTCGGCAACCTCTCAGACTGGGAGAGCAATTTTGGCACGACGGGTGCGGCAACTAGTGCCAGCACCGTGCCCGAGCCAGCTACTGGGCTGCTGCTGTTAGTGGGTGGGTTAGGCTCGTTGCTGCCAAGGCGGAAAAGGTAGTGTTCCAACTCTAGTCGAATAGTAGCAACTGGTTAGGACGAGGGAGTTGAGGTTTATTGTAATCGGTTTTTGAAAAGCAATTCGAATTGCTATCGAGACTTGTATAGCGATGCGACGGCGGTAGCGGGCAAATCGAAATCGTTGGTAAGAAATACCAGTCAATATCTGTTGATCAGTTTAACCTATGGAGATTCCGAAATGAAGACACAGTGTTTTATGAGTGTTGGTTTAACCCTTCTCCTATGCGGTGTGACAGTCCCAGTGGGAGCCACCGATAATATTTTCATTGGCTTTGAGGGCACCTCTCCTTCCAGCGGAGAATTTGTGCGGAACTATAGCACGGACGGCACTTCGCTTACACAGGTAAGTGAAAACAGCAGTATACTGGTAGGAGGAATCCCCCTGCCCGCCAATCCTATCACGGTGGGTGGTCTGGCTATCGGTGACGCTGATAACGATGGAAGTCCCGAAGTGCTTGTTGGCTTCGATGATGACGTATCAGCCAGGCTTCGATCTTACACCTATGACGGTACTACTCTGACCCAGAAAAATGAGCTGTGGTCAAATGTTTTTCAACCCGGTACTGGATTTGTGGATTTGGTGTCTTTCCCTATTGCAAGTCTAGCAACAGGAAATGCTGATAATAGCGTGGATGGTAGTAACGAAGTATTTGTCGGCTTTACAACGAACAATACCGATAGCCCCCCCTTTGGCAATCGTTTTCTGCGATCTTACGACTACAGTGGTAGCGTCTTAACGCAGACTGGCGATTTCTGGGGTGGACTTGGCCTAGGCGCTTATGTGCCTTCTGGTTTGGGCATTGGGGATGTGGACAACGATGGAAATAACGAGGTAGCCATTGCGTTCTATATTGGCGATGGAAGCGATCAACGGTTTTTGAGATTTTATGACTATGACGGCACCAGTTTAACCCAGGAAGGCAGCGGTTCGTTGTGGGTAGATGCTGGGCTCGCCAATTATCAGATCGATGGTATTGATATCGGTGATGTGACTGGTGATGTGACTGGCGATTCGGATAACGAAATCGTTGTCGCTTTCAAGCATAAAACCGACGCCAGCCAACGCTTCGTTCGTATTTTCTCTTATGACGGGTCGATTTTAGCAGACGTAGACTTGGGGTGGAGTGCTCTGAATGGTTCACCCAACTATCCTGTATTCGGTATCGGTGTGGGCGATGCCGTGGGAGGGATTTTGGGTGATTTTGACGACGACAACGATGTCGATGGTTTTGATTTCTTGACATGGCAACGCGATCCGAATGTCGGCAACCTCTCGGATTGGGAGAGCAATTTTGGCATGACAGGTGCGGGTCTAGCGGCACCTGGTGCCAGCACCGTGCCCGAGCCGGCCACTGGCCTACTGCTGTTCGTGGGACTTGGGTTAGGTTCGTTGCTGCCAAGGCGGAGAAGGTAGAGGGGTTGAGAGACAATGTGGTTAGTTTTTCCGAAGCTGGGCCCTTTCTTGGAAGAAGATGTCTCAATGAAAGCAAAGACTTTGCCGACGTTGCGCCGCTTCTCGAGGCGAGCCCGCATCATTGGGACTACTTAAGAAAAAGACTGAAGGAGCAGTTGTCAGTCCCCGTAGGGCCCTGTGTGTCGTGTTGTGACACAGTTAGCCGCATTGGCGCAATGCACGACCCGCAACAGAGCTTTACCTAAATATCCCTGGATTATCCTTGCCAAAAGAGTCAGATCGTCGAAGCCGGAGTCCATCAAACACCTCAGGAGCCAGGAATGAGCTTTGACTTGAAATAACGCCCTCCACTCCATGAAAACAACGCCATGAAAACAACCGCTATCACCTGTACCATCCTCGCACTCTCCTGCACACAGCTCCTGGTGGCTCTCGATTCCCTATGGTTTGATAAACCTGCAAGCAACTGGGAAACCCACGCCCTCCCCATAGGCAATGGTTCACTGGGAGCTATGATTTTTGGTGGGACCGATGAGATGTTGGTGCATTTCAACCAAGACACCCTTTGGGAAGGAAATGCCAATGATACCGGAAGTTACCAAAGCTTCGGCCATCTCAAATTCACCTTCACACCTGACGCATCTCCAATCACCAACTACCGACGTGAGCTCGACATTTCCAAAGCGCTGCACACCGTCACATACACCAAAAACGGAGTATCCATAACCCGAAAGACCTTTTCCTCCTATCCCGATAGAGCAATTTTCATTCACTGTTTCGCCGACAAGCCCAAACAATTCAGCGGCACACTCACTCTCATCGATGACCACGGCATTCAGGCAAAAGCCATCGGGAATGACAGCCTCCAATTTGAAGGCACGCTGAAAAATGGCATGCGCTACGCAGCACAGGTCAAAGTGATCGCCCAAGGTGGCGCCATTTCAGAAAAAGGAAACACCCTAGAGATTAAACAAGCAAACACCCTCCGTTTCATCCTCATTGCCAATACCGATTACATCCCAGACTACAAAGTAAATTGGACAGGTGAAGACCCTGCCCCCTCGATCGCTAATCGCATCAAAAAAGCTGCTGCTATCGATCCTACCGCCGCTCAAAAACGACACGTCGAAGACTACCAAAGCCTCTATGAGCGGGCCAGCATCGACCTCGGAAAAAGCGCCCCCGGACTCGACAAACTCAACACGGAAAAACGCCTACTTCATTTCTGGAATACCAAAAACGACCCGGACTTCGAGGAACTCGTTTTTCAATACGGCCGCTACCTTCTGATCTCATCTTCTCGCCCAGGTTGCATGCCAGCCAATCTTCAAGGACTATGGAACCAAGACAACAATCCCCCCTGGAGATCTGACTACCACTCGGACATCAATGCTGACATGAACTACTGGCTCTCCGAGCCCACCAACCTCGGCGACCTTCACAAACCCTTCCTCGACTACGTCATCTCCCAACAACCTGTGGCGACGAGAAACACTAAAACGGCATTCAAAACCGACGGATGGGCGATCAAGTTTGAAAATGGCATTCACGGCGGAGGATCCTATCGATGGAACAACGGAGGGGCGTCCTGGTTTGCCCAACAATTCTGGACTCATTACAGCTTCACGCTGAACAAAACATTTCTCAAAAACCAAGCCCTACCCGTTTTCCGAGGCGTCTGTGAGTTCTGGGAAGATTACCTGATTGAAGGGCCCGACGGGATGCTCGTCTCTCCCAAAGGATGGTCTCCCGAGCACGGCCCCATCGAAAACAGCGTAACCTACGACCAACAATTCGCCTGGGATGCCATGACCAACTACATCGACGCCTGTGAGATTCTTGGAGTCGAAAAAGATTACGCCGCCAAGATCAAAAAACTGCGATCCCGCCTACTGCCATTGAAAATTGGCAGATGGGGGCAACTTCAGGAATGGTTACTTGTGGATCGCGATAAAGAAAAAGAAGACCACCGCCATCTGTCCCATTTGGTTGGACTCTATCCAGGAAGACAAATCAGCCCTGACACCCCTAAACTCTACGCTGCCGCCAAAAAATCTCTCATTGCCCGCGGTGATGGAGGTGCGAGTTGGGCGTTACCGTGGAAGGCGGCACTCTGGGCCCGATTCTACGATGGCAATCACGCCTATCTCATCCTAACCAACAAACTCCAACCCGTATTAAATACCCCGGGGGAAATCCGTTCTGGACTCGATGGCACAACCCCGAACCTTCTCACCATCGTCTGGAGCGTCTTTCAGATCGATGGATGTTTTGGCTACACGAATGCTGTAGTTGAAATGCTCTTGCACAGCCACGAAATTAATAAAATCCATCTACTCCCCGCCCTTCCGGACGCTTGGAAGAATGGCTCCATCAAAGGGTTCATGGCAAGGGGCGGTCACTCCATCGATATGACTTGGAAAAACGGCAAACTAACTCAAGCCATCATCACTAGGGGCCCTGGAAAATTACCTGCTATTTACATTCAAAGCCAAGCTGCAAAAAACGACTCTCGTATTATATTTCAGTGACTTCCGTCAGTAATTCGAATCCTATTTCAGAAATCGTTATACTGCCATCCACCGGCAGCCATCTGCTGTCTGCAGTAAAGAAGTTATGCCGCGCTGTGTTCAATCCATGCTTCATCTGTGGCTCGATGAGTACTTCACATTGACTGAGGAAAATCACAATGAAAACGAAATGTCGACGCATCGTTACTTTTTTCATTTCCATGAGCCGACACGTCCCAAAATACCGCGATCATGCAGCACGGCATGGTTCGAGTCGCGGCTTGCTCGCCGGTTGTACGTTGGTCCTCACGTGTTGTCTCGCGCCTCTCTTGCCGCTTGCCGAGGCGAATGACGCGGATCGAATTTCTCCAATCGATATCCGTCAGGTGAAAGTCGAAGGCCCCATTGGCCGGCGCATCGACGCAACTGTCAAAAACAATCTGTTGGTTCTCGACATCAATCAGGACTACGTGCAGCCGTTTCGAGATCGCAACCAGCAGGGCGGCTTCATCGGCGCGGGGATGCTCGTCGACTCGATTGTCCGCTTTGCCGCCTATACGGGCGACGAGAAAGTGCTGGCGCTCAAGCGCCACGTCGTGACCGAGTTGATCAAGACTCAGGAGCCCGACGGCTACATTGGCCTGATGGTTCCCGAATCGCGAATGTGGGAGCTGTGGGATGTGCATGAAATGTCTTATCTGGTTCTGGGGTTATCGGCCGACCATCAGTTCTTCGGCGAAGAGA
The DNA here is from genome assembly GCA_013152205.1 of Planctomycetota bacterium. GTDB lineage: Bacteria > Planctomycetota > Planctomycetia > Pirellulales > Lacipirellulaceae > Bythopirellula. The sequence goes on along the minus strand of JAADGV010000070.1, from coordinate 7,692 downwards.
AATCGCTCCAAGCCGCCCGCAATCTGGCCGACTACATCATTCGTCGCTGGGTGGCAGAGCCGGAAAAACAACTGGGGGCGGGCATGATCAGCGACCACATGGCCGCGACCGGCATCGGCTCGGCCATGCTGGCGTTGCACCAGCAGACCGGCGATGCGCGCTACCTCGATTTCTGCACGAAAACGCTCCACATCCCCGACTGGGATTATCCGATCGTCGTGGGTCGTCACGGACGAATCGGCGGACATGCTTATGCCTACATGTCCCGCTGTCTGGTCCAGTTGCGCATCCATCAACTCCAGCCCGATAAAAAGCTGTTTAGCCAGTCGCGCAAAGCCCTCGATTTTCTGATCCAAGAAGACGGGCTGGCCATCACCGGCACATGTGGCGACTTCGAATGTTGGCACGATACGCAGGCCGGAACGCACGGGCTGGGCGAAACGTGCGCGACCGCCTATCTCATCCGTTGGCTCGACAACTTGCTTCTTCTGGAAGTCGATCCACGTTACGGCGACATCATCGAGCGGGCTATCCACAACGGGCTGTTCGCCGCGCAGTCCCCAGACGGTCGGAATATCCGCTACTACAGCCCGTTCGACGGACCTCGGGAATACTTTGCAAAGGACACCTATTGTTGCCCGTCGAACTACCGACGCATCGTGGCCGAGTTGCCCGGACTCATCTATTACCGCTGGGGTGAGGGCGTCATGATCAATCTCATCACGCCGTCCAGCACCACGATCAAACTCGACGAAGAGGTATCGCTCGACTTGCGGCAGGAGACCGACTATCCAAGTTCGGGAAAGGTCTTGATCCATGTATCTCCCCGGGAGCCGGCTACGTTCCCACTCAAGGTGCGTATCCCCGGCTGGTGCTCTGAAGCGAAGATTATTGTGAACGGGAAGCAGCACGGCGTAAGCGCCGCGGGTTACTACACCGTGGAGCGAGAGTGGCGGTCAGGCGACCGAGTCGAGCTGGACCTGCCGATGGAGTGGCGGTTGGTCAAAGGCCGCAAGGCGCAGGCCGGCCGAGTCGCCGTTATGCGCGGGCCGCTCGTGTTTTGCCTCAGCCGGGCCCGCCACCCCGAACTGGCCAACGCCGACTTGCGGCTCATCACGCTCGATCCTTCCTCGTTAGAAGGTCCCGTAAACGACGATACCGTCCGCCCCGGCGGGCTGGCGTGCAAGGTGCGCGCCTGGGGACCGGGCGTCTTGTATCCGTTTTCCAAGGCAGGCCTTCGCTTGACACTGACTGAGTATCCCGATCCCGACGGCGAGCTTGTCTACTTTCACGTCCCCAACCCGAAGGCGGAACAGTTTGTTGAGGATGAATTATGTCAGAAGTAGTTCCAAGTTTGAGGAAAATTACCGGCTAGCAACATGGTCAACGAATTGCGTTATGCATTTTCCCGTACAAGCAAAAGGTCTTCGTAGCTATGAGATACTGCAATCAGATATGCTACCTATCAATTCTTTCAATGTTATCGATTGTGTGTCCCATGGGACACGAGATCGCTACGGCGGCTGATGCCGCGCCAGCTATGGTTTGGCATGATATGCCAGGAAAATACACTGAGCTTCGACAAGGAAATCGCCCGATTCTCCGTTACATGTATCGAGCGCTGGACGAATCGACTGAGCAAAGTCGGCTTGAGACCTACAAAGTGTTTCACCATCTTTATTCCCCGTCGGGCGAACAGCTTCTTACCAATGGGCCGACGGGCGAATCGCCTTATTCCAAGGAAGTCGAGCTTCCCCATCATCGAGGCCTCTACTACGGCTTCAGCCGCATCACTTTTGGCGACGAAAAACAGGTCGATACTTGGCACTGCAACAAGGGCGAATCACAACAGCATGTTGATTTTCTTGCCGAGGAAGTTGGCGCAGATTTCGGCCGACACAAGCTTGCCATCGATTGGCACGACCGAGATGGCGAAGTATTCCTCCGCGAACAACGCGAAGTCATTGCCACGGTACGTCCTGAAGGCACGGTCATCGATTTTGTCTCGACGCTCAAATCAGCCACCCAGGGCGCAGTCTATCTCAATGGCGACCCGCAACATGCTGGCGTACAATTTCGTGCCCTCGACGAAGTCGCCAAATCGACTGCCGACCAAACTTATTACCTCCGCACGGACGGCAAAGGAAAACTGGGAGAAATTCGTAACTGGAATCACATCGATCTGGACGACCCAATCAATCCCGAGTGTACCAATCGCCCCTGGAACGCTATGAGCTTTGTCGTTGCCGGCCAGCGCTACACGGCCTTGTACCTTGATCACCCTTCCAACCCCAAACCGGCCCGCTATAGCGAACGCAACTACGGTCGATTCGGTTCGTACTTTGTGACCAAAGTGACCAAAGCAAAACCGCTTGAAGTGAAGTACCGCCTGTGGGTTCAGGAGGGCGAGATGACCATCAATACATGCGAGGCGTTTTCCCGGGAATTCATCCACCGTGCTGCTCCTGACCTACAATAACCTCGCAGCATATCCCTCCGACTATTCGACCACAAACGGCTGAGGAATTTCGAACCCCAATATTAGCCCAATCGATTCCACTTGAACTGAAAGCCAAGGCAACCTCTTGCCCAAGGTGGCATGGAACGGTTGAAATTAATGCCTGAATCACCGGCCCTCCGTCTGATGTCAGTTCCCTTCCAAGAAAATGGAGTCAATCATGTCGCACATTTCTCGCCGTAGCTTTCTCCAAACCACCTCGACTGTCGCCGGCGTTTCGCTACTCGCAACCGGGTCGAGTGTTTTCGCAAACCCCCTAGGAGCTAACGATCGACTGCGTATCGCGGTGGTGGGACTCAACAGCCAAGGCCTCGTCCATATCGGCGGCTGGCTTGGGCAGGAAAACGTCGAAATTGCGTACCTAGTCGACCCGGATGAAGAGGTTTTGAACAAAACATTGAATCATGTCGAGGAAAAAACGGGTGGTAAAATGCGTCCCCAGGGCATAAGCGATGTTCGAAAAGCGCTGGACGACCCGAACCTCGATGCGATTTCGATCGCAACGCCTAACCACTGGCATTCGCTAATGACCATTTGGGCAGCCCAAGCGGGCAAGCACGTCTACGTCGAAAAACCTATGAGCCACGATATTGCCGAAGGTCGCATCGTGGTGGCCGCTCAAGAGAAATATGGCGTCGTCGTTCAGCACGGTACCCAACGGCGGAGCAGCGCAAGTATTGCCGGTCTGTCGGAAGCAATCCGTGAGGGAAAATTTGGCAAACTAAAAATTTCTTACGGCTACTGCTGTAAAAGACGCAGCGGCCTTAGCATGAAGAGCCCTACCGAAGCACCTGCCAACCTCGACTGGAATCTGTGGCGGGGCCCAGCCGACATCGATCAGTACCATGACAACTTGGTCCACTACAATTGGCACTGGTTCTGGAAGAGCGGCAATGGCGATCTGAATAATCAGGGCGCCCACCAACTCGATGTCGCCCGGTGGGCGATCGACAAAGACCAGACGCATCCCGTTCGGGCGATGGCCATTGGCGGACGATTCCAATGGGGCGATCAGGGCGAAACCCCAAACACCATGTTTGCCATAGCCGAATACCCCAATGGCCAGCAAGTCTTTTTCAACGTCCGCAACGTCGTCTACAAGGGCTACGAAGACCAGGTCGAAAACGAATATTATTTTGAAGACGGCGGAAAGATCGTCCGCGGCAAGTACTACCCCAAGGGCAGCTACGAGGGCGAGAATCTCTCGCTACCCTCAGGAAAAGTCACTCCCGGAGGGGAATGGGGTAGCTTCATCGCCGCTTGCCGAGCGGGCGACCCGAGTATGGCCAACGGCAACGTCTACGACGCCCACAACGGCTGTGTGCTAGGCCATCTGATGAACAACTCCTACCGCCTCGGCAAGGAAGTTCCATTCAACGCCAAAGCGGGCAGCTTTGGCGATAATGCCGACGCCAATGAGCACTTCATGAAGCTGCACCATATCATGAGTGAGGGAGTCGGTGTGCCGAAAGATGGCAATTACTACACTGTCGGCCCTTGGCTCTCGTTCAATCCCGAGACGGAAACAATGGTCGGCGACCACGCCAACGAGGCCAGCGTGCTGTTGAAAGACAATAATCGTTCAGGGTTTAAGATCCCCTCCCTTGCTGACGTTTGATCGTACTTCCGATGGCACCGGCACAAGATGCCTACAAGCGTCTGCGCGACCGCGATCTACCGATCTGCGATAGCCCAGGACTTTCGGACAGCGGCGGGGGTCGTCAATAGGACACTCGCTTCGAGCCTATCGTGACTCCACCATAGTAATAGCTAACGGTTGCTGTGCCAACGTGGCGCATGAACTTTTCTTCCGTTTTCTGTCAAGCACACTTCCAATCGCAGCGAAGCTACTCTTACTTTGCTTGTTTTTCAGTTGGACATAGCGTCTCGAATCGGCGTAGCGTACTTGCCAACGGAACCAACTGAAAGGAACTAAACCAATGAGTACCGAAAAGCAAAAGCCCGTTGATCACGTCAAAGATTTTAATCTTACCGTGGCGATCTGGAAGCATGAAAGCAAAGAAGGAAGCACCTATTACCAGATTTCGCCTACCGAGCGGAGATATAAGGATGACCAAGGGCAGTACCATAACAGCACTTCGCTCAGTGGAACTCAGATCCTTCAATCCTCACGTTTGCAAGATTTGGCTTACGCTCGTATTCGTGAGCTAGAAGCAGCCGACTATGCTGCTTCAGATCCTGCACCCGGCCAAGGCTGAATATTGCGTAGAGCATTTCCAAGAGTCGCCTGGAAACGGGCGACTTCTGGCAAGTTCCGCTGAAAGCAACAACGCAAAAGGGCAAACGATGAGTAACTCAGCATCCAGGACCGCCCGCCCTAATAGGTAGGGCGGCATGGCGAAGAGGCCAACAAAAAAACAACGACGCGATATTTACCAAGAGATTACCGATCGCATCCTCCAACTCCTTGACCAGGGAACCGTGCCTTGGCACAACCCTATTTGTCGCGGTAGCGGCGATGGTTGGCCAAAGAACCTCGATACACAAAAACGCTATCGGGGAATCAATGTCTTCCTATTGGCAATCACAGCTTGGGAAAAAGGTTTTGGGTCGGATTACTGGCTGACATTCCGTCAAGCAGGCAAGCAAGGCGGAAAAATTCGCAAAGGCGAAAAGTCCTCTCTGGTGACCTTCTGGAAGCTTTTTGAGACCAAGGACAAAAAAACGGGCGAGGATGTTACCTTGCCGGTCTTGCGACACTACAACGTGTTCAATGTCGAGCAGTGCGAAGGGATTGAAGCTCCTGACGCTCCGGAAGAAAACTCCGAGCTAACATTCACTCCGTTGGAGCAAGCCGAAACGATTATTTGTAATTACCCCAATGCCCCTGCCATCCAGCATGAGGGCTATCAGGCACGATATCGTCTGTCGAGTGATACAATCCTCATCCCGGAACCCAAACGGTTTGAAGACGCCGAAAGTTACTACGGCACTCTTTTTCATGAAGCTGCCCACAACACAGGAATTTCAAAGCGGCTTGATCGTGGCCTCGACGACGAAAGTCCTGCTCCGTTCGGGTCACCCGACTATAGCAAGGAAGAACTTGTCGCAGAAATGGGAGCCGCGTTTCTCAATGCGACCGCTGGGATCAGTCCGCCCCACCATCGAGCAATCGGCCGCCTACATCGACAATTGGAAAAAAATCTCAAAGGCGACAAACGTCTCGTAGTGACCGCCGCCGGGGCGGCTCAAAAAGCGGCTGACTGGATATTGGGGAGCGAATTTTCTACTGCCAATGAAAATGGGGAAGAGCCATCGGCCCCGCCGCCGGAGAATCCTGTACCCCAGACCTCAAATTCAAAAAGCTCTGCGGTAGAAATAAGTCGGGACATCGTGTGATGTTTTTCCCACAACCAAACACCAGGAGGATTTTTGATATGGACAACAAAAACGGTAACACTTCAGCCGTCTGAAGTATTTTTGGGTGGTAATGGGGGTAGTTGTCCGGTGAGGATGGTTTGTTCAATGGCTTCGATGGTGGTGCGGATGGGGTCGTGGCCTCGTTGCTTGAGTGTGCGAAAAACGCTCATCAGCACGGCTTGGCAGTCGGCTCCGTGCTTGCTGCGGTTGCCATAGCTGTTTTTTCGGAGGATCACGGCCGGGCGAATCGCTCGCTCGGCATGATTATTGTCAAAAGGAACTCCTGCTTGGTCCAGGAATGTAAACAAGTCGCCTTGGTGCCGCCGCAAGCGTTTGATCAAACGCTTGGCGTGGCTGTCGTGCCAGTCGGTGTCGATCATTTCGACCAGCCGTTTGTGCAAGCAGTCTTTGCGCGAGGCATACGTCTTGGCAGGCAGTTCGCCTTGCTCGCGCCACAGGCGAATGGCGTCGCCGACGAGTCGCCGCAGCTTCTTGGCAAATTTGGGCCAATGCTTGCCTGGCGACTTGTATTGCTCCGTTTGCTCCAGCTCGCGCAGCAGATGCACCAAGCACTTCTGCCGCGCAGCGCAGGCCACTCCGTTGTACGCACCCCAAAAATCGGTAATCAGCGTGCCGTTGAATTCTTCGGTAAAAAACTTCTGCAGCGCCGGACTGCCTCGCGAACGGTCGATCATAAAATAGGTAAGCGTCGGATTGCCAAAACACCAAAGCCAGTTGGTTTTTCCGTCGACGCGCCAGCCGGTCTCGTCGGCATGCCCTGTTTCGCTGGTGCGCAAAATGACGGACGAATCGAGGGCTTCTTGCTGAATCTGCTCGTACCAAGCAAACAGAATCGCTTGCAGCCGATACCACATATCGACCAAGCCGCCTTCGGTCAGCTTCATTTGTAAATGAAAATTGAAGACATCGACAATCTGCGAGAGCGTGTTGCCCAAGGCGTAATGGAGCCAGGCGGACAGGACCAGCACTCGGTTGCCCAGTTGGCTGCCCGGCAGGGCGTCGGGGACCGGCGGCTCGACTTTTTTCTTGCACTTCGGACACCAATCGCGATGAATCGTGTGTTCGGTCACTTCGGGCTGAACTTCCCGGATGTCTTCGATATAGCGCATGCGGGTTTCGCTGCAACGCTTCAGGCAACTGTTGCAATCGGGGCAACGCTTCGCACGATGTTCTTCTTCCCAGTCGATTTGCTCGGGCATCTCGCGACGCGATCCCGGATGCCCAGGCTTTCCACCGGGCCGCTTCTTGCCGCGACCCTTGGCAGGTGGCTTTTTGTAGGTTGGAATCATGCCCGAGGGAGTCGAGGGCGTGATCGATGGATCGGTCTTCCCCTGTGCCTCGGCCAGTTGTTTGGTCAGATCCAGCAAGGCAAAGACAACTGCTTCTTCTCCTTGCCGAAAAAGATCGCGAGCTTGCTGCTCGCTGAGCGAGGCATCGCGCAAGGCGGCAGCCGCTACGTCCGATATCGTCGATGTCCCTGTTGCCATAACGCATGGACATAACTCATTTTAACAAAATCACACAAGATTAACTTCAGATGGCTGAAGTGTTACAAGGACGGTGATACCTACAAGGACACCAACAGCTTCAGCGGAACCGATCTTTTGAAAGTTTCCCGCCTTGCAGAAAAAGCCTACGAACGAGGGCTGCAACTTCAAGCAGAAGCAAAAGTAGCTGCTGAGTGACGTTCCCCCTTTAATCAGTGCCATAGGTTTGAGAGAATCTTTCCCGGGCGTAGCCCGGAAAGGATTTCCAGATGCCTCAGAAACGTT
>JAADGV010000058.1 GCA_013152205.1 Planctomycetota bacterium | reverse complement strand
GACATCCGCGGTACCTCCTGCCAAAGTGACTTCGCCGCCAATGCCTATGCCGTTGGCCACGTCGAGCGTGGAGTTGGATCCGCCGCTGCTGATGTTAAGCGTACCGTCCGCGCCCACAAATTCCGCCACCGAGGCGTCGCCAGCGACGGTCACCGTCGCGCCATTGTTGATATTCATTTGCCCGGTGCCGGCGAGACCGACAAACAGATTGGTGTTCAGACTCCAAGTGGTCGACCCCCCATCGACTATGGTAGTGCCGTCGGAACCGTTGCTGGAGCCAGTGATCAGTGCGTTTTGGCTGATGCTACCGCCGCCGGAGAGGACCAACGTGCCTTGGTTAACAAAAGTGTTTTCGTAGGTGTTCGTTCCGGTGAGCGTCTGTGTGCCGGAGCCGGTCTTGAAGAGCTGGCCGGTTTCGGTGATGTTTCCCGAGAACGTGCCGCTGCCGTTGTTGGCACCAACGGTGAGTATGTTGCCGCCCCCCAGCGTGACATTGCCGGCACCAGCGAGTGCGTCGATTGTGTCAGAAAAGCCATTCAGATCGAACGTGGCACCGGAGCTGACCGTGACGTCGGTCGAATCGGAAAGGCGGTTAGAGCCGGAAAGTCTTAGCGTGCCTGCGCCGACGGTGGTCGAGCCGGTATAAGTGTTGTTGCCGCTAAGGGTTTGAATTCCGGTTCCGATTTTGCCAAACCCACCGCTACCTGAAATCACACCGCTGAACGTGTCGCTGCCGTTGTTGGCACCAACGAGGAGAAAACCGGTTCCCAGCGTGACATTGCCGGCTCCAGCAAGTGTGTCGATTGTCTCGCCGAAGTCATTCAGATCGAACGTGGCACCGGAGAAGACCTCGACATCGGTCAAATCGGAAAGGCGGCCAGTGCCGGAGGTCCGCAACGTGCCTTCGAAGACGAGGGTCTCGTTAGTATAAGTGTTGTTGCCGCTAAGGGTTTGAATTCCGGTTCCGATTTTGGCAAACCCACCGCTACCTGAAATCACGCCGCTGAACGTGCCGCTGCCGTTGTTTAGACCAACGCCGAGAAAACCGGTTCCCAACGTGACATTGCCGGCTCCAGTAAGTGCGTCGATTGTCTCGGGGAAGTCATTCAGATCGAACGTGGCACCCGCCAGTACCGTGATATTTGGGGAGCCGTCGAGCCTGTAACTACCGCCAAGGGCGACAATCCCCTCGTTGATGTTGATGTCGCCGGAGAGTGTATTGTTGGCGTTGAGCAACAAGGTGCCGCCGCCCGATTTGGTGAGCGTCGTGGTCGAGTCGCCGGCGAGCACACCCGATTGGGTGAGCGTGGTGCCCCCGTTGACGTTGAATGTTCCAGAGTTAAACGGCCCGACAAATACGTCGCGTGGGTTGGTAAAGGAGCCCGTCGTTTGGAGAGTGCCTCCAAAAAAGACCATGTTTGTCCCGACATCGCCCAGGTTGTTGCTCTCGCTGACCGCAAGCGTTCCGCCACCGAGGTGGAGTTCGCCATCAAAGGTGTTGTTGCCGGAGAGGGTAAGTGTGGCCGCGCCATTCTTTACAAATGTGCCCGTTTCGAGGATATCGCCGCTGAAGGTCCGTAGGCCGACCTCTTCGTCGACCGTGAGGGTGCCGCCTCCCAGGCGAATCGTACCGGCGCCCTGAATCGAATCGACCGTGTCACTGACTCCGTTCAGATCGAACGTAGCCGGGCCGGAAATACTCACGTCGCTGTCGTCGGAGATTCGCCCCGCACCGACGAGCCACAACTCGCCAGCGTTAATCAAAGTGGACCCCGTGTAGGTGTTGCTGCCTCCCAATACCATTAGGGCACCTCCCTCTTTGGTGATTCCTCCTGTACCGCTGATTACGCCGGAGAACCCGGATCCGTCAACGGTAAGTCTGCCGCTTCCCAAATCGACCGAGCCGGAGCCGGTAAGAGCGCCGATGTCCGCATCGTTGCCGTTGAGGTCAAACGTCCCATTGGAGTCGATAAAGACGTCCAGGATAGGGCTGACTGTGGGATTGTTGGTTTGCGAGAGCAGTACGAGCCCGTCGTTGATGTTGAGCTCATCGATGCCGGTGGAATCACCGCGGAGTCGCAATTCGCCCGTACCGCTCTTGTTGACGGTCATCGTCTCGCTTCCGAAATTACCTGTTTGAATAATCCCGCCGTCGAAGAAGACATCGTTGTCTCCGCCCACGTTCAGAGCCACATTGCCATCGACACGGATATTTGCATCGAATTCCAAGTCGCCGCTAGTGGCCAAGATGTCGTAGTCTATTTGGGAACCAAGGGCTCCTAGAAAAGCTATCTCGCTATTGTTAAACAGTTGCGTGTCGTTGTCGTTGTTGAAAAAACCCTGGCCAAAGAAGCTAGTGGTTAACGTCAGTCTGTTGCCGGTAAATGTCATGGCAGGCACGTCATCGTTAAAAATGATATGAGTTACAGTCCAATCCGTATCGATGTTAGACGTCGATTGAGCGGGGTCGGTGAAGTTGAACTCCAAAATTTGCCCCCCCCCCGTGGGAGCCGTGGGAGGAGCTAAAAAGGACGTCCAATTACCAGCGTCATTCCAATCATCCGAAAAAAGGCTGCCACCATTCCAGAGGAAGACCTGGGCCTGAGCGGGCTTGCCAGGCATCAGACAAACGATCAGTCCCACCGCCAGCGCGAAGACCAAAGTACGAGCAGAAGACAATCGCTGAACAAGTACCTGCATAAAAGAAAAAAGCATCATTCTCATCCCCCAAAGTTAATTCGGACAATCGATCATCCAAATAATATGAATACGGCTGGCAGACAATCGGTGAAAAGCAGAAGCGAGTTACCCTCCCGTAAGATGCGAGCGAGGTGGCCCATGCTTGCAAACTGTGTTCTAGGGCCTACTGAATGCGTAGGCAAGTCTTTTTCCTAACAAAGATAGGTAGGGATTGCACTTTTTCTCTCCTTCCTTTTTGAGCTTGACCGGCGTACCGCCGCCCGAGGGAACGCTGTAGATTTCAAAGACTTCATTTATCCTGATCGGCCAGGTAGAGAACCCGACTACTGTCGGGGCTAAACCGGAAGTTAAAAACATCGCCATTCGCGACTAGCGGACCGCTAATCTTAATCGGATCGGCGGCGTAGCCTGAGTCGGCAAAACAGAAAAGCAACAGGCAGCTGATGAAAAGGCGCAGCCAAAGGTGTTTACGTGTCATCAAAAGTTCTCCTTGAGCCGATGAGATGCCGCCGCCAAAATGAAATGACGAGCCAGACTGGTGTGTTCACTTAGGTCGGCAGCCGAGGTAGATTTTCCAGCCCCAAACTCGGGAACAGGACACTGTCGGAAACAGGGCCGCATTCTAGCCTGAGAAACCATCGCTTACCAGCAACGCGAAGCGTTTTAGCAGCCGGATGGCACAGTGGGCAGTTAGTGGAAATACTTGTTAAGAAACTCAAGGGAAGGAAAATGTCATCATAACCTACTTTCGTAGGCACTCTTTTAATATTGGAGGTGACGATCCACTTATCCTATTTCTCCCCAGGGCACCTAGCAGCATGTTGTGGCTGCAAAAGACAAGCGGCAAACAAAGCACTAGTGCTTTGCCTATAAAAAGCATAGCCACAGAGCACAGAGGTCTCAGAGAAAATACTGAAGCAAGTAACCTTATCTCAGTGTTCTCTGTGAACTCTGTGGCTACACAATTGAAGGAACTGCTCTAGTGCTTTGCCTTGATGAGAACTCCGAGCGTTTGCTCCAGCTCGCGACGGGTTCCTTCGCTATACTCGATGTCGAACCAGACGACGCGACCTGCGGCATCAAGTACATAAAGCCGTGGCAAGGCATAGGTGCCGACCTTCGAAAGTGCTTCGCCCGCTGTGTCGAGAAGTTGTGGGTACGTCGCATGAGATCGATTGATAATCTCTTGGGCCGCCCCCGATGGTTGATGGACCGCAATACCGATAACGGCAACTCGATCGGCCGCATATTTTTTGACGACGTCGCGCTCGAGATCGACCAGCGCAGTGCGCGCCATCCAGCGGTCGGGATGCCAGAAGAGAATTACCGTAGCGTCTGCACCCCGTAGGGTTGCCAAGTCGGTGGTTTCTCCGCCAAGCAAAGGAAGCTTGATCGCAGGAAACGCTTCGCCCACGACAACCTTGCATAGCTTGGAATGTGCCGTGGACAGCCAGACCGGAGGGATCGTGGGATTGGCGGGCAGCGCTACCTTGAGTACCGAGTGTTGTATGGCGGTAGGAGACGCCTTGGCAGGCGGGGCTGCAAAGCCAAGCGCAGAGCAGCACACGGCACTAGCAAATGTTAGAAGCATAGTAAGTTGCAACTGGGAAACTGCGTTTGTCATCGCATCATCAACCGAAAAGCTAAGGAGATTGCAGTAGCAAGAGCCGGAAGGTCCGACTCCAGAGCCATCCCTCAATTGTCGGCAGCCAGAGACCTAGCGTCAACTGGTTGGGCCAGGCGCACCAAGCGTCCCGAAGGCCTAAAAGCGGCCCTCGCTGGCAGACTTTACCCAATAGGTGCTCTCGGAGGGGCGTCTGGGCTAGTCGCTGACCTTGATATTCAGATCTCTGAGCTGTTTGCTGTCGACTTCGCCCGGGGCCTCGGTCATCAGATCGGTCGCCTTTTGCGTTTTTGGAAACGCGATGCAGTCGCGGATATTGTCGAGCTTGCCAAAGAGCATGACCCAACGATCGATGCCCAACGCGATGCCGCCGTGGGGCGGAGCCCCGTACTGCAAAGCGTCGAGCAAGAAGCCAAAGCGCTCTTGGGCAGTGGTTTCGTCGATGCCCAACAGGCCGAACACTTTTTGTTGGACGTCGGCATCGTGAATTCGGATGGTTCCGCCACCTGCTTCGCTGCCGTTGATCACGAGGTCGTAGGCCTGGGCTCGACACTTGCCGGGGTCAGAATCAAGTAGGTGTAAATGCTCTTCCAGTGGGGCAGTGAACGGATGGTGCATTGCCTGCCAACGCCCTTTGCCGTCCGAGGCTTCCGCTTCGTCGTCGTACTCGAACATGGGGAACTCGACGATCCATGAGAAGTTCATCGTGGCCGGATCGTAAAGCTCCATCTCTTTACCGATTTTGCAACGCAGCGCGTAGAGCGCCTTGCAAGTCACTTCGTATTTGTCTGCGACAAACAACAGCAGGTCGCCCGGCTCGGCGTTCATTCGCTCGCCAAACTTTGCCAGCAGTTCGGGGGTAAAATTTTTCGCGATCGTCGAATTCAGCGTTCCGTCTTCTTCCACACGAAACCACGCCAACCCCTTCGCACCATAATCGGCGACGAATTTCGTAAGGGCATCGATGCCACGTCGAGAGTAGTGTTCGGTCCCCTTCTTGGCGTTGATGCCGCGAACGCGACCGCCCGAGCCGGCAACGGCGCTGAAAACTCGAAACTCGGCTTCTGAGGCTAAATCGGTGCAGTCGATCAGTTCTAAACCAAAACGCAAGTCAGGCGCATCGTGCCCAAATCGGTCCATCGCCTCATCGTAGGTCATCCGTGGCAAAGGCAAGGCGACGTCGATTCCCAACTCTTCTTTGGCCAACTTCGCCGCTAGGCCATCAACGATGCCAATGATGTCGTCGGTGTCGACAAAGGTCATTTCCAGGTCGAGCTGAGTGAACTCGGGTTGACGATCGGCGCGAAGATCCTCGTCGCGAAAGCAGCGGGCAACTTGAATGTAACGATCGTAACCTGCAATCATCAGGATTTGCTTGTACAACTGTGGCGATTGCGGAAGAGCGTAGAAGGCTCCACGATGGACCCGACTTGGAACCAAATAGTCGCGGGCACCTTCGGGGGTGCTACGTCCGAGTACGGGAGTTTCGATATCAATGAAATCATGCCCGGCAAAATAATCTCGCATCCCCTTAATGATCGAAGCCCGGCACATCATGGTCTGCTGCATCTCGGGGCGACGCAGATCAAGGTAGCGGTACTTGAGGCGAAGATCTTCGCCGGGTGCTTCCGTGGCGCTGGGCGAGACCGGTGGAGTCAGGCTCTTGTTCAGCAGTTTGAACTCAGTCGCCCGAAGCTCGATCGCGCCGGTTGCCATTTTCGTGTTTGCCATCCCCTCGGGTCGCGCAGCCACATTGCCGGTGATTTGGACCACGTATTCCGGGCGGAGCGACTTGCTGGCTTCGATCGCTTCAGCCGAGGTATCGGGCGGGTTGAAGACGATTTGCGTTAGTCCATAGCGGTCGCGGAGGTCGACAAACAGTCCGCCACCATGATCTCGATATCTACCCAACCACACAGGGTCACCGTTTGGCCGATATGATCTTCGCCTAGTTCACCGCACGTATGAGTTCGAAGCACGCTGGTCCTCGTCTGAATTTCTGAAAGCTTGGTTATTTGGCCGAATGGCAAACTAACGATTGTAATTCCCACACCCGTAGCCGCCTAGGCTTGCTCGGCAAGAGGCCAGGGCAACTGCAAAGTCGGTACGATCGACCAAAGTTTAGAAAAAAGAATAACCACAGAGGGAGGACACGGAGTAGCACAGAGTGCCTTAAAAAATAGATTTCCTCTGTGCCCTCCGTGTCCTCTGTGGTTCAAATTGTTGCGGTTTTTTTGCGGATTTGCAGTTCCCTTGGGCAAGAGACCGGCAAAGTCGCCTAGCTCGGTGTTTAGAGTGTTTTGAGATAAGTGAGCGTTTAGCTTTAGTAGGCCACGTTTTATCGGGCGAAAAGCTAATTGCTAACCGCAAACCGCTAGGCTTGTCACTTGCGGCTCTCGCCAAGCACACTGCTTTGATAAGCAATCTGAATCAACCGATCCTGGCGTTCTGGATGAACACGAGGCAGACGAGAAACCAGTTTTTCGATCGTCGAGGGGCGAGTTTCTGCTTCACTCGAGAAATTGCTGATAAACTGAAGCGTGTCGCCAAAATTGCGATCCGCCGTTTTACCCACAAAGGGATGAACCGCCTTTGCGAACAACTCGATGCTGGTTCGTTCGATATGGATAAACGAATCGAGTCGAGCCGCGACGTATTGCCGATCGTTGGTTTCTTTGAACGAGCCGCTTCGCAAGAGCAACACACATTGGGCTCTCACCGGCTGCTTGAAAGGCTTGCCTTCGTAGGCCCCCTCTGCATACATCACAATACGATTTTGGGCCCGCCGGTCGCAGCTTTGCTCCACAATGAATAGCTTGCCGGTCGTGCCAGAATTATCCGTAAGGCGAAACGTATTGGCACCCGTTCGCTGAACCTCCACTTTGGTGATCCCCAAGTACCGCCAGATTTCTACCAGCATCTCAGGATTCTGCGCTAAGAAGGTGAATAGCTCTGGATTGCAATCGACCATCTGCGTCGGCAATCGACGATAAAGACTGCTATCATTCAGCACCTGCTGCACCGCTTGGCGATACTTGGGATGAATCTTCTTGAGAGAGATCGCGCGGATCGCTTCTTGTCGAGCCGATTTGGAAGTCGTTGCCTGCATATTCCCCGCAGACCAGCACGACACACGCGGCGCTAGCACTAGACAACAGATAACCAACGCAGGAACAAACCTACAGATTTTGAGATTACGTAGCTTAACTGGCGCATCTCGGTGCAAGACCGATTGCGCTACGTCAAGCACGCAGCGTAAACAGCGTGGCATGCATCCCCCCCCCGGATTGACACCCGCAACCTACTGAGAAACTTTGCGGGTTGTAGAACTATTTCGGCTTGATACGCATGAACTCGCCACAGAAATTTTGAGAGGGGAGGGCTGCTAGCACAGCCTGCTAGCAAATCGGGGCGATCTTGCGTGGTTTGGGCAATTTCACGACAATTCGCCCCTCAATTTCCAGGCCTTCCCTAGCCCGATATCCAATCGTCATGCCCACCAGCGACAGCATAAAACGCCTAAGCACGCTTGCTGCGCTGGTTGTGTGTTGTCTGGTCGTAACGTGGAGCCTTTGGCCAAAGGTTGTGAGTTGGAACCAGCAACAATTGGCAAGCCGACTGGCAGCAAAGATCAAAGCTGCCGATGAGGACAACACGAGAATACCGTTGCGACAGTTGGCCAGCCTGGGCACTGCCGCCTTGCATCCGTTGGTCGAAGCCTCGACCTCAGAGCGCTCGAAGGTTGCCGAGCAAGCCCGGCTAATAATCAACGAGCAGTTTGAGTCTTGGCGTCTACAGGCGGAAGCAAACCGCCACTTCGATCTCGCGACGCCAACCACGACTCTAGCCGAAGCATTGGCAGACCGTATCGATAAGTATGGCCCACGAGGAAAACAGTGGGCCGAGAGTTTAGCACTCCGCTTGATTGTTCTGGCTGAAACCATTCCCGCCAACAAGGCCCCGGCAATGCTCGAAGACTGTTCACGGATTCTGGCCGCCGTGCCGGCAAGTGGCCCACGACTACGGAACTTGCCGACGACTCCTGTCCAAACATCCTCGGCATCTCCACGGCTACCAGCCATCCCGAACATGCCACTGTCAGCGTTTGCCGTGCCTAGCGAAACTGTGCTCAACACCCCGACGTTAAAACCAAACCACCTCGAACAACAGACACCTGTTTACCCTGCTGACCCATCCACGGTTTCGATCGTCCCGCGCACTTCAGACCAGCTCCCTCCACCCAACCCTTCCAATTGGTCGCCCGAGTGGAGAAACGAAATCACCCCCTTGCCGTCTGCGAAACCTTTAGCAACGGCCCCTCTGCAACCGGCCGTTCCGCCGTTACCGACTTCCACCAACCAACCGAAGAAAGCCAGCCACCTGTTTCTCGACATCCCCTCGCCAGCAGAGATGGATCAGCAAATCAAACGGCTACGTCAGAAAACGTCGCAAGAGCTGGTGCAACTACTACCTCGCGACGACCTCTTCAAAGCCGGACCAATTCGTGCCGTGTTGCGAGAACGAGGCTTAACCGACGCTGAGATGAATCTGACAAAGCAGTTTTCGTCTGCCCAAGTTGGCGACCGACTACAACTAGTCGACGATCTATCGGTGCTACCCGCCGCAACCGCAAGGCGTTGGCTACGCTGGCTTCTGAAAGATAAAAACGCCGAGGTCCGCCTGCGAGCATTGTCCGCCATCGCCACTACGGCTGATCCGGGCTTGTACAATATCGCTCGCGACTTAGCCATAAACGACCAAGACCCTCGAATCGCCAAGCTTGCATCGAGGATAATGGAAGACACTCGATAAACGCCTCAAGCAACTTACCACACCGCTCAACGCCGCATACGACCTTCGACCGGAGTAATACGCCCCGCAGTAACATGGGCACGGCGAAACTCCTGCATGTAGTCGCGAGTCCCATGAACACCAATCCGTTGGCCAAGGTACGGCTGCAAATTCAAGTCGGGGGTCGGGGTCACAAACGAGACCACTTCGCCTTTGTCGTCGACCAATGCAAACTGGGGGGCCTTCTCGCGTTTAGAAATCACCGGCTTGAGGATGCCAACTGCGTCGTACAGCGGAGCCTCGCTATCACTTGCCGACTCCGTAGCTCCACCAGCCAATAGATCTTTTTCCACACGTTTCAGTACGTTCGCGGTTCTGCCCGTAAATTCTTTACGTGGTGCCTCTGCCGTTAGTGGAGAAGCGGTCGCCAAAGTCACGGGTTGCGTAGCAACCACGGTAGGTGCGGCAGGCGCGCCAACAACTGACGTCATGGTGTATCGCCTTTGTACCTGCTCGAAACGTGTGATTCTCTCGAGCACATCGCGTAAGCGAGTACGTTCGCCGGGTAAGTCGGTGGCTACCAACAAGCCGTTTGCTTCGTTTTTCAATTGTCCGAAATGCCATTCGACCGGCGACCGAATGACAATTTCAGATAACCGTAGCTCAAGCTCAGCAACACGAGGCGTCGAAGGGGCTTGGGGCGAAGTCCGGCCCTGGAAACGAATTCGTGGTTGCGTAGAAGTCGCGTTTGGCCCATTACCCGTGGTTGGTGTAATCGCCTGTTCGAGTTGCGAGGTTTGCAGCCCGGTACCTTGTGCCTGAAACTGGGCAAGTTGCAATTCGGCTGGAGACCCGGCAACAATATCCATGGCATCCGACTCGCTAGCTGTAAGCGGCGAGTGCGTCTCGCTACTAGGGATAGTCACCGTTTCGGTAGGTTGCAAACGACCTGGCGACTTTTTCAAATGATCGAAAACACCAGCTTGCTGCACAACTTGCTGAGCGGATGCCGGAGCAACATCAGCTCGCCGAGTCCAACTTGTTGGAGTCTGTGGGCGGTGCGACGACTCAACCGGCGGCTGTGGCGAAAGATCCTCTGCCGCAATCCAACGAAACTCGCCCGCAGGGGCTGCGATCCGCAACCAACGCGAAACGTCTGCTCCGGCAGAATCCAACACTTTGATTCGTTCGCCGCGAGTAAGTAACACTTGTATGGCACTACGTTCAGGCGACAATAAACTTCCAACGCGAGTCACCGTCTGCTCGGCAGAAACTTCAGCAACGCCCTGCCCTAGCTGATTGACTTGGTGCGTTGCAACCAAACTAAAGCTACCTTCGGGTGGCCGAACTGCGCACCAGCCGTCGCCATCGTGTCGATAAACCTCAACCGCATGACCTTGCTGCAATTGTTGCGTCGGATAGTAGCGTTGCCCCGGACCGCTACGAACATAAATGTCAGGCTTATCTGCATACGCCACGTAGGGAAATTGTTGCCCTACTAACGCGGAATTCGCAGAAAGCACAAGGACAACCGCCATGAGCATCTGGCGGTTGCGAATACCTCGCAAAAAATTCGGCACTAGGTTCAACTGAATGAGCTGGACCATGACAACTTTCCTCGTGGGCTGATGTCTGAAACACTGCGAAAATAGGGAAGCGACTTATAGAGAATCCGCAGGGCTACCTCAAGGTCTGCTAAACACAGAAGCATCTGCTAGCTGCTACCGAAGGGCCTTGGTACGATAGCTCCAGAGGGCATATAGGCGCAAGAGAGTTGCAACCGTTAATAGCCGCAGGCGGAAGCCGCGGTCGAGCCTGGAAAAACCGCAGCTTCCGTCTGCGGCTAGCATGACTTTGCAATCGGCAGCTTGGCTAAAATAAGGACTTGAGGCGAGATATGCAGTTCGAAAAACTCGGGCCTTACCGCATCGGCAAACAAATCGGCAAAGGCGGAATGGGAGCCGTCTACGAGGCGACCCATGAGTTGCATGATAGCGAGCGCGTTGCTATCAAGTCGTTGAGTCCGCAGCTAGCAATGGCCGAGGGTTTCCGCGAACGATTTGAAGCCGAGATCGACTCTCTGAAAAAGCTCCGGCACGAAAACATTGTGCGACTTTTCGGCTATGGCGAGCAAGATGGCACACTGTTCTACTCGATGGAGTTGGTCGAAGGCACCAGCCTCGAAGAAGAACTCGTCGCAGGACGTCGCTTTGATTGGCGAGAAACAATCCACATCGCGATTCAAATCTGCCACGCACTCAAGCACGCCCACGACCATGGCGTAGTGCATCGCGACATCAAGCCGGCGAACATTCTGCTGGCCCCTGACAATCGAATCAAGATTGCCGACTTCGGAATCGCTCGCCTGTTTGGGGGCACCCAGTTGACGACCGCTGGAGGCGTGCTGGGAACGGCCGACTACATGTCGCCCGAGCAGGCCGATGGACGACCAGTTACCGACCGCTGCGACCAATATAGTTTGGGCGGGGTTCTCTATGCCTTACTGGCAGGTCGCCCTCCGTTCCGAGCAAAATCAATGCCCGAGATGTTGCAACTGCAACGATTCGCCGACCCAGAACCGGTCAGCCGCTACGCGCCAGACACTCCCGTTCAATTCGAGCAATTGATCCATCAGCTTTTGGCCAAAGACCCCGAAGATCGATTCCCGAACGTGATGGTATTGGGACGTCACATGGAGGCGATGGAAAAGGCGCTATCTAGGCCGGTGACCCCGCAGGAGCATGAGCCGAATATCAAGATTCAGAACCTCACGTCAGATAGATCGCCGACCGATGCGACTGCCGACTTCGCTAAAGAAGCAACCTCCTCGACAAGTTCCCCGATAGTTTTGCCTCACGACAACGAGTCGGGCGAAGCGCCATTCGACCTCTACGATGCGCCCACGCTCGACCAACCCATCGATCTCACTCGAAACAAAGCAAATGTCCCCACCCAGATAACTACTTCCACGCCAGAAGAACAACGGACTACTGGCAGTCGATTCATTACGGTCGACGAAGATGCCCGTCGAGAACGAGAGCGGGCACGCGGCAGTCGACTGGTACTAGCAGGCCAACTAGGCGGTCTGCTATTTGCGTTGGCAGTGCTGGTCTGGATTGGCTGGCGGCTAATGCAACCCGCTACTGCGGATGAGTTGTTTAGCAAAATATCCACGGTCCTCAGCGAGCAAGGCGAAGAAGGGCTCCGCTCGGTATCAAGCGAGATCAAAGAATACTTCGAGCGATTTCCAGACGATCCGCGTGCAGTTGAGCTTGCACCCTGGCGAGAACGGCTGGAATACCAGAAATTCGAACGCAATGCGCGCAGGAAATCGCGCATGAATGGAGGCAAAACCAAAAACCCGATCGAGCGAAAATACTACGAAGCGATGGCGATTGCCGAGAACGACCCCAGCCAAAGTTTGGCGATTTTGCAATCACTATTAGCATTGTACGATCCCGAGGAGACAGCAGCCTCTCAACTTCCCAGCAAGTCGGAAGACGCCAACCAACGTTGGCTGGCACTGACGAGGCGACAGATCGAACGCTTGACCCAAAACATCGCGGAACTAACCGCCACGCAATTGCCCGCCCTGCGCGAACGACTCGCAGCCGCTGCCAAGCGGCAAAAATCTGACCCAGCAACAGCCGCAAAAATGTACCAAGCAATCGTCGACCTTTATGGCAATCAAAGCTGGGCCGAAGAAATAGTTAAGCAAGCACAACATGCCCTAAACACAGAAGACCTTCCATGAAAGCCTACCTGTGCCCAGAAAGGCCCAGGGGGGAGTAGCACAGAGCCTTTTCAGTTTACGTTCCCAAGAGTCGCTTAAGCTCAAAGCGGATTTGTAGCGGTGTCGACACGCGACAAATAGTTAACCGCTCCCAGATGCCATACTCACGCCGCTCCCGTCGTGGTTCAATATACTTACTCCGTGGCAAAACCAGCACGTCGAGGTTGATATATTCTCAGTTGCCGTTCGCCTTATTTCGTTTATCGACTTGTGGTGGTTGTAGAGGATTCTCTCGTTTGTATGTATTGATGTTCTGATGGATACTGCCCACATGATCTGGATTGATGCCGGCAAGCTTCATTGCCGATTCTAACTCATCAGGGCAATCACCTGGGAACTTGTGATAAAGGCTTGCCGATTGTCTTATTAGCACGTCTCTGTAAATGTGCATTTCCTTCAGGAGCCGATCTCGCTTAAAGTTACGCACCCTCGCTTTTCTCACTTTATCAAATTCTTCAGGGCCAGCCTGAGCTAATTTTTTCAAATCTTCAATATTATTAACGGAAGGTACTTCAGAAGGTTCTTCCTGTAAATCTAATAAATCCTGAATTTCAGCAAGCCCCGTTAAATAAAATTCAAGAGCTTGCTTTCTTCGTTTTCCTGGATCTTCAATAGCTTTGTCATTCCGAATTGAATCTCCTCCGTAGACATAAAGCCGTAATCGCAGCCTAGGATCCTTGAGCAACCTTAGGGCTTTATCGGCATATTGAACTACTCGGTCTCGATGCACCAAACCCGATTGTGCGTATAGGTTACTAAGTTCGTAGTAGATTCTTCCCAGGTCATCTTCTGCTGTGTACTTCTTTAGTAACTCCTTTTCAACGACCTCCACGGCCCTGAAATCCGTTTGTTTTCCATTTCGTATAACTCTGAGCCTACGGAGATCCTCATCTAAGTTAGAGCCAAAAGCCCCATCAGAAGAACTTGTCCACACCATGCACATCGTTATGCACAATAAAAACTTGCCACTACGGTATTTCATTTTGGGCCCATTCCTCCAGAGGCGACTTGTTTATTACTTACGAAAGCAGGACGATTGCAAAGTCACAATTGCACGAAATCTATCGCAAAAAATTGGACCACGGAGGACGCGGAGGGACACAGAGAAAAGCTATTTTTCTGCCCCCCCTCTGTGCTACTCCGCGTCCTCCGTGGTGATTTTTTCCTTAATTTTTGGCAAACGCACCGACTTTGCAATCGTCCTACCTACGAGAGCCCAACAATTGCCTAATACCGGACGGGGTACTTTTTTTCTCGAACAATCCCGCCGCATCAACCCTCAGGCAAGATACCCGCTCCAAAACCACCGTTGGCAACGGGCGGATCGCCCGACGCGCTTTTGGGCGGCGGAACGGGCGCGCGATCTTTCGGACGCACTTGCTCAGCTGCACCCCCGGGGCCAGGGGCATGAGAACCGCTCTGGCCATGCGCTGGATCAACACGAGTGTCGGACGAGCGAGCGGGCGGGGCGACGGGCCGTGGTTCATGAACGTCGACATCGAAATCGTCGTAGCGAGAAATATAATCCGGCTGCTTCGCCCGTTCGATTTCTTCTTGGAATTCACGCACCACGTGTTCCTGAATCATCTCGCGGCAGGTGGAATTGATCGGGTGGGCGATGTCGGCATACAGCTTCGCACGCCCATCGTGATCCACCGGCATCCGATCCGAAGAGAGCGGTGCCCCGCATTGGTTGCAATGTTGGGCGCGAAGATGGTTTTTTGTCCTACAGCGGGGGCAATGCGACGTGAGTTTGCGGCTTGGCATCGCCACAAAGGGGCCATTCGCGCCCTCGATAATTTTTAGATCGCGAACAACAAAACAGTTGTCAAAAGTAACCGAACAGAACGCCTTGAGTCGTTCGCTAGGTTCGTCCATCAGCTTGATTCGCACTTCAGTGATTTCCACGATTCATCTCCTTGCGAGGGTGAACGTCGTGCTAACAACTGGCTGTCGCAAATACGCTCCCTAGGTCCATGCCTGCAATTTGTCTCGCAGCCCTTCGGGCTTGTTTCGCCGATCTCATAACTCCAACATACGCAGAGCCACTCCCGGTCATCAGGTGGGCATAGCAGCCACATTTTGAAAACGCCTGGCGCAAGCGTTTAATCCACGGGGTAAGTTGCTCTGCCGCTGGCTCCAACCGATTCATCATCCAACGCCCCGCATCCGAAATCGCTCCTTGGCGAAGTGATGCCAATAGCGACGCAATCGCCGGGGATGCGTCCCGAGGTTCGCAGCTGCCGAATTCAAGTCGCGAGAAAACCTCAGCCGTCGAAAGCCCAATCGGCGGTTTGACCACAACAAAGTTCAGCCGCGGCAAGCCTGCCACCGGTTCGATCAACTCTCCTCGGCCACGGCAGACAGCCGCGCCCGAACTCAAAAAGTAAGGAACATCGCTACCTATGTCGGCGGCAATCTCCATGAGTCGCTGTCGAGAATAGCCGATCCCCCAACCTTCGTTTGCAAGCAACAACGCGGCAGCCGCATCGCTACTGCCTCCGCCAAGACCCGCCTGCATGGGAATACGCTTGACCAATTCAAAGCTGCCGTGCGGCTCAACTCCAGCAACTTGGCCCAGCCGATCGGCCGCTTTGAGTACAAGATTCTCTGAACCAGACGTCAGCGACCCATAGGTGGAATTACCTGAGGCCGACGAATTGCGAATCTGCAGAGAGCAGCCCGAAAGACCAGAAGCATTGCTCGACCAGCGAAGTCGGTCGAAAATCCGAACCCGAACCATCAGAGTTTCAAGAGAATGAAACCCCTCGGTAGGAGGTCCTAACACTTCCAAGTAAAGATTCAGCTTGGCCGGAGCGTCAATCTCCCAAGCAGAATCGACTTTGTGTGGAAACATGGTGCTCATCCAGAACCATCGTCATCACAAACCGCCTACTCAACATACTGCTGAGCAAAGTAAAATATGCGTCACCTCGTGCTGCTCTTGTCGACTAGTGCTTTGTCTTGACTAAAAATTGGGATGCAAGACGTCAAAGCACTCGTACCAAAACCGGAGAATCACAAAAAACGTAACTCCAATCGTAACGTAATTTTAGAACGATTTGCATAAAAGGTCAACGGATATCCTAAGCGCCCCGATTTGAGTACATTCCTGTTAGAAAGAGAACTGGATTTCGGTATCAGCTTATCCAAAGTAAAGTAACGTTATGCAGTTACTCAAAGTGAAAAAAGATGACCACAGAGTCACTGAGGACACTGAGAAAACAGTCACAAAGTCCAATTTGAAGTAGAGTAGATTTCAACATTTTTTTGATTCAAAATACTCGGTGTCCCCCGTGTCTCCGTGGTGAAATTCCTTCTTGTTTTCATTTTGAGGAGTTACCTTCCCCTGGTCGAAGGGCTCTAATTCTAACGATGTGGCCTTCCGTACTTTATCTACAAGAGAACGACACTCCATGCGACCTACACGCGACGATCTTGTACAACTGGCACGCGGATTCCTCATGGGCGGGGCCGACATTATCCCGGGGGTTTCCGGCGGAACGATTGCCCTAGTTTTAGGAATCTACGAGCGACTAGTCGCTGCGATCAGCCACTTCGACCAACGATTGCTCCAACAACTGGCCCAACGCCAATGGCGGGCCGCTGCCGATCACGTAGATCTTCGGTTTCTTGTCGCACTGGGGCTCGGTATCGTCACCGGCGCAATCGCTTTGGCTGGCGTTATGCTCACCCTGCTGCTCGACTATCGAATGTATACGTTGTCGGTGCTCTTTGGATTGATCGTAGCATCAAGCCTGATTGTCGCTCGTATGGTTCGCCCCCGTGGAAAAACCCAATGGCTAGCCTGCTGTGGCTTGGCGACGGCTGCGGCCATCTTTGCCTATTGGTTGGTTGGCCTCGAACAGAGCGGGCTTCAAGATTCGCTGCCGTACTTCTTCGTTTGCGGAGCGGTGGCCATCTGTGCAATGATTTTGCCAGGCATCAGCGGCTCGTACATCCTTTGGCTGTTGGGCGCTTATGTCACGGTCGCAGAAACCGTACGCAACGCAGTTCACTTGAACATCACGTTCCGAGAACTACAAACGCTGGCCGTCTTCGCCGCCGGTTGTGCCATCGGCCTCCTCTGTTTTAGCAAGTTGCTCCGCTGGCTCTTGACTCATGTGCATCAGGCAACCATGGCCGTGCTAGGAGGATTTATGGTCGGCTCGCTACGCTTGATGTGGCCATTCCAGCACGATCTCACCAAAGAGGTGGCCGATCTAAAATTAAAACGCTACGAGCAATACCTGCCCGAGCAATGGGATTCCCAGGTAACAACATGCCTGGTGTTGGCCGTAGCAGCGGTCGTTGTCATTCTCACACTCGAACGACTCAGCCACGCAGCAATGCCCGCCGAAGAGCAAGCCGGGTAGCCCGTCGATCAAAGCTGCAACAACAGCCGGCTGGCAATCTCGCGAAGCTCTGCCTGAATCACCTCCACCGGACGAGCCGCATCAACGACGTAGATCGTTTCGCCCACCTGTGCTTCCTTCAAAAAGCCCTCACGAAGCCGTCGCCGATATTCATCGCCCCGGCTTTCCATCCGATCAAGCTCGTCGCCCATCCGTTCGCTAGCGGCCTCAGGCGACATATCCAACAGAAACGTCCCATCAGGCGAGACGCCGTCGGTGGCAACCCGTCCGACATCACGCACCGACTCAATATCAAGCCCCCCGGCGTGGCCTTGGTAGACGACATTGGCCAGCAGAAACCGATCGGACACAACCGTCTTGCCATCGGCCAAGGCCGGTTGAATCACTTGCTCGACCAACTGCGCTCGGGCAGCCATATAAAGCAGCATCTCGCTACGTGCAGCAATCGGGGTATCGTCGCCGCTGGTCAGTAGGATTTTGCGCACTTGCTCGCCGAGCGGTGTGCTGCCCGGATCGCGACAAGTAACCACCTCGTGCCCCTGCTCGCCAAGCCATTGGCAAAAGAGCTGCATCTGCGTGGTCTTACCAACGCCATCGATCCCATCAAAAGAAAAAAACATAGCAATTAAATCAGTGATGAATAGATTAGAAACGCCCCCCCCCCCCGTTGTACCGCCACACTTCGAATCATCCTAGCCCGCCCCATTATAGATCGTCTGCATATTATTAACCCGATGGGCAACGAGCTTGCGTAGCTTCGCCGGCTTGAGCACCTCGGCCTGATCGCCATAGCCAAGAATCCACCAAGCAATTTCGTTCAATCCCGAAACCCGAACGAAGAAATCGAGGCACCCATCGTCTCGCCACTCCACACGTTGCCTTTTATGCCAAACCACCTCGGCAACATTTCGAGCCACCAACGGCTGAAATCGCACCACCACATCCTGATCTCGCCCATGCTCCGGAATTAGGTGCCAAGCATTGCGAAGATAACGATCGAGATTGAAACCTCGCGCTACGGCGTACTCTTCCTTGAGAGTCGTTAGCTCAGAGATTCGGCTGAGATTGAAAGTACGCAGCTCAGTATGCAACGAACTACGGCCAATCACGTACCAACTATGGCGACTAAACAGCAAACGATACGGACGAAGCTTCGTCGTAATCGTCTCCCACTCGGTGAGGCTCTCGTAGTTGATTCGCACAACTTTTCGACGGGCAATCGAGTCGATCAGCTGTTGATAAATGTCGCGTTTATCTTCCAGCGGCGTCACTTGCCTGACGTTGATTTGAATGGCACGAGTCAACGACTGCAATTCCTCTCGCAAAGCTTGCGGCAAGCTGCTTTCTAGCTTTAACGCGGCTCGCCGAGCAGGCTCATAGAAGGGCAGTTGCATGCCCGTACCGATTTGCCCAGCGAGGGCAATGATCGACAACGCTTCTTCTGCCGTAAAGTTGGTGGGAGGCAGGAAGAATGAACTGGGGATAAAATAACGCTCTTCGTCACGATCGAACTGCAACGGCACACCCGCCGTCCGTAGCGTTTCCAAATCGCGAAAAATCGTACGACGACTCACCCCGCAAGCCGCCGCCAACGCCTTAGCGTCCTCCCCATTGCCCGACTGCAGGGTTTGGAGCAATTTCAGCAGGCGTGTAATTCGCTTGAGGTTCATCGGTGCGACTCAGCGTTTTATTAGCCCCGGCCGCAGCAGCATCGCCCTGCGGACCGGTATAGTTTTGAGGAGTAACGGTCGGTGCATTCTCTGCCGCCGACAACTTATTCAATGCTTGGAGATAAGGATTATACTGCGCCTGCGTTGCTACAGGCTCTTCATACGACACGGCCTCTGCCTCAAACGCCGACGCATTCACTGCCGGAAGTTCAGACAGTAATAGTAACCCGTTGTCGACTGTGGGCAAAGCCATCAGTCTGGCATTTATACCTGGAGTCGTGGTACTGGTCGTTTTATCTCCCTCGGGAGTAGGCACAACCTCTTGGCCAGGCTGGCTATCCTCAGTCGGGGCTATCCCCTCTTGGTCAGCTGGGGTTGGTAGCAAGTTCTCTGGGAACGATTGCCCCGTGATCTGCCCGTAAGGCCCACGACTGATAACATTGGGACGAGTAAAACCATAGTCCAGGCGTTTGCTGGCGTCGCGTTGCCTAGCTCGTCGTAGGGCGTCAAACTGTGCCTTCCCTGCCCAAGGCCCCTCGGCCAGAAATACGCCGTTGTATTCCAGCAACGAACCCTTTCGATGATGAACCCGCATGATTGCCCGATTGTAGTCGACCAGCGATCGATAGTAGGCCGATTCGGCCTCAGCACGTCGCCGCTGGGTATCCAGCAGTAAATCCAGCGTCACTCGGCCTGAGTCGTACACCGCCTCGACCGCTTCGACTTCGTCTTCCGTAGCCACACGCCGGTTGAAGTTGGTTTGCGTCAGGCCGTAGTTCAGATCAACATCCCGAATCGATTCACCCATTTGCACTGAAACTTCAAGTTCCATATCTTCGAGCACCGCCCGTTCGCGAGCCAGCAGCAACTGAAAATGGCGAACTCCAGACATCGCACGGCGGAAACCTATCGGCAGCGAAAATTGAAGACCTAGCTCCCACTCTTGGTAGTTGCCACCAGTAAGAGACTCAAAGGCATTCGACCCATCAAGGAATGGAGGGATTCCATTTCTGCTACTGCTGATCAGGCGATCGCCAGCCCCAAGCCAACGATACCGCCCGGTGGCGTCCAATCGCGGCAGTAAATGATTCTTCGAGGCGATCAACTCCAACTCGCGCCGTTTCACTTGCCACTTTTGCTGGCGAAGTTCAGCACGTCGAGTCAAAGATTCCGCGTGGATACTTGTCCAATCAAAATGCACTTGAGCAGTGGTCGGCTCGTCGATCGGTCGAATCAGTCGACCATCAGAAACCGACAGGCCCATCATGTAGCGAACACGACTTTCAATCCGAAACAGATTGGTCTGTGCCGACTCAGCTTGCGAACGGAACAGATAGTATTGCGAACGTGCTTGAGCTTCCTTGTCCGCCTCACCCCCTTGCCCGCCAACTCGCTGCAATGCCTTTATTTTCTTCCACGTCTCCAGAGCACTGTCACGACCAATTTTGCGAGCTTCAAGATCGCGGTACGCAAAATAAAGCTCCCAGTAAGCATCTTCGACGTCCCGCATCAGATCTCGCACACCCGCCTCAAACGTGGCAAGGCTGATGTCGCTTCGTATTCGCGAGATGATCACGCCATCGATCTGGTTCGGAAGCCCACTCGCCGCTTGTTGGAAGGTCATCGGGCCTGTAATGCGGTTGTATTGCGTGCCCGCTCCTTGCAGCAACGGTTGGCTGAACGACGCTTCGATATTTGTGACCCAATCGCTCGCCTGGCTTCGGCTGCCATTATTATTCAAATCATAAAGCGTATTATTGCGGATTCCAAAGGTCGAACCGTTCGCTGTGGTTTTGGTGACGCCGGCGGTAAAATTGCCCGTATCTTGTAGGAAGTCGCTCGCAAAAAATGTGCCGGCAAAGCCACCGAAGTTCTGTGGTCGGTCGTTCTTTTGCCAAGTGATGCTACTATCGAGTTGAGCATCGAACGCAGACAACGCCGCTTCTACACCGGTCCCGCTAAATTGGTTTCCGGTAATTGTTCCATTGCCGCTTTCCACTAACGCCGCGTCAAACGTGGTAATCGCACCATTGGGGTTTTGTGTAAGATTTTCTGGCGTGGCTCCTGCGATGTTGCTGCCATTGTCGGTAATTCGACCACCAAGCTGGCGAATGACTTTACTGTTGTGCAACGTAATGCGAGTTACCTCTTCCAGCGACAAATCCCACATGTCGAAGTCCTCGGCATTGGCAAGCGTCAACGGTCGCCTGGCTGCTAGCACTTCGTCGAGACTCGGCTCGTTGACGTCCGGATACTCAATCTCCGTAGCGACATCCATGTAGTGCGAGAGGTCGCCAGTGCCAAACAACTCACCATCTTCGGAGAAGAAAAATGGTTGCATGGGCTTACAGCCTGACGCTAAGGTCAGAATGCAAAGCATCAGCGCGATGGGGGAGTGAATCCGACGATTCATGGTGCTGCTTTCCTTGCTTCGATAAGCTCGTCACGGTTGAATCAACCGCCCAGGTGGTAGGGCTCGACCTCATGTCGAATCCTACCGACGTCACCGGTTTCCCCCCCGGCAAGCCACTCAGCTAGCACTTGGCAACCTGATATAGAGATTGCGCACGTACTGCCAGAACAGTCAGCACAACTGTTATCGTCCCCCTAATCGTCAAACTTTGACATTTATCCCCAAAGAGCGGCAAACCCGGCGTAACGCTCGAGTATTCCCCCATAGCCCGGCCATCCTGGCCGGAAACCCACAACACAGCCCCCAAAAAAGGACCGGTGGATCGCCATGCTAGCACCTGCAAACGGGGCTCTCCCAAAGGCGACAAGCCACAAAGAAATCGTAGCGTCGACTATCGAACGACTATCGAAATTTCCGGCAGCCAATCAGCATCGAGACCAAGGCAAAAACCCCAAGCATGCCAGTTGTCGGTTCGGGCACTGATTGCGAGGCCCCGAGGGAAGCCGCGCTGCCTGTCCATTGCCGTTGCCAAGCCAAGAAATCGTTGCCGTCGCTGAGCCCATTGTTGTCGGAGTCGGCGGCTGGGCTTGATCCGAACGATGTTTCCCACAGCCCCAAGTCGCTGCCGTCGACATCACCATCAATATCGAAGTCGGCCGTGAGCCCTACGGTCGTACCGCGAACGATCAACCGCTTGGACGAGCCGAGGCCCTCCCGCCATTTGAGCGGTGCGCCAGGGCTAGGGATTCCAAAAGTGATGTAGGAATCGATCGTGGTTGGCAGAATGTCAGGCTGCTCCGCAGAGAAATTGGGGACCGACGCGAGGCCGGTTACCCCCAAGGCGCTTGTGCCAAACAGCAATGCGTAAGCGCCCGGGGCCAAGGTTGCCGAGAGTGGCACAAGGATTTCGTCGCTGGGCGAAGGGGGGATGAGCGTGGTCGAGGCGACCACTTCGCTCGGATTGAAAGGCAAGCCCTGCGGCAGCGAGGTAATCGAATCGAGCGCAATGATTGCGCCATAGATAGGTTGCTGGTCGATACTAAACAGGTGCCCCCCGATGCTTTCGACCTGAAATGGGACACTCACCTCGAACCGCCACCCGACGGCCGTTTGGCCCGGGGCGATCGCGACGCCCGAAGTTTTACCCGGGATGCCCATCTGGGCCGATTCGAGGGTCGCCCCCGCGGCGGGACTCGCCACGAGGCAAACACCGACGACCAAAGCGACGGAGCTTGTGAACAGCGTACGTGCTAGGGGAATTCGTGACAAGAACATGGTCTCTCCTCCTGCTCCACTGCCCCTCTGCCCAACACTGTAGCCGTCGGACAACATTCTGTCCAGGATTTGTTGTAGGGGATTCAGGACGATTGCAAAGTCACTGATTCTGTAGTAGCCGCGAGCGGAAGCCGCGGTTTTTTCAGGCTCGACCACGGCTTCCGCCTGCGGCTAGCACGACTTTGCCGTTCTTCTCGGGGGGGGCGATAGCACAAGATCGACTTGCAATGCTATCTTACGAGCGTCCTACAAAAACCTGCCCCGACGTTCCGTCCGTATTTCCATGTTGAGAAAAAACGATGTCGATGGCATCGCGCGAGCGAGTGATTACGGCAATCGATCCCAAAGCAACTTCGTTAGCGGTGTCGGCCACGACACCCTCCCGCAGAACACTCATGCGAACAGAAAACGTAAAATGCTCTAGCCACCGAAGTGAAAGGCCAGGAGCATCGGCGCGATGATCATCGCCACCACGCTGATGAGTTTGATCAAAATATTCAGCGAAGGCCCCGAGGTATCTTTGAACGGATCGCCAACCGTGTCTCCGGTGACGGTCGCATTGTGCATTTCCTCGAAATCGTCGCCCCATTTGCTGTGGCCCTCGTCCTTGACCTGCTTTTTCGCGTTGTCCCAAGCCCCACCCGAGTTGGCTTGGAAAATCGCCAGGCAGACACCCGAGATAGTAACCCCGATCAACATCCCGCCAAGCATGTTGACGTCGTAGAATCCGACAACAATCGGCGCGAGCACCGCCATCAAACCTGGCGCGAGCATTTTCTTGATCGCCGCAGCCGTGGCAATGGCGACGCAGTGGGAGTAATCAGCTTTGCCATCGGCGGCTTGGATGATGCGAGCTTCTTCTTCGGTAGGATCACGCTCTTCGCTTTCCGCTTTTTTCGCTGCATCGAGCGCTGGACGAAGTTCGGGGATCTCGCTGAACTGGCGACGCACTTCTTGAATCATATCCTGTGCCGCGTTGCCGACAGCAACCATGGCCATGGCCGAGAAGCGGAACGGCAGCATACAGCCGAACAGCAGCCCAACCAGCACATAAGGGTCGGCCGCATCGAGGCTAACTTTTCCTTCCATCTTGGTGAGAAAGGCAGCCGTGAGGCTCAACGCCGTCAGGGCGGCTGAACCAATCGCAAAACCCTTGCCGATGGCCGCGGTCGTATTGCCAACCGCGTCGAGCTTGTCGGTCCGGGCGCGAACTTCACGGCCCAGCTGCGCCATTTCGGCAACCCCGCCCGCGTTGTCGGCGATCGGTCCATAAGCATCGGTGGCAAGTTGGATACCGATGGTCGAAAGCATTCCCAAGGCAGCCATAGCGATGCCGTACATGCCGGCACAGGAATGGGCGACCAAGATCGCAATTCCGATCACAATGACCGGAAAAGTTGTGGAGTTCATGCCGACCGCGATCCCCTGGATAATGGTCGTCGCATGACCCGTACGAGAGGATTGGACGATCGTTTCGACCGGTGCCCGATTAGTAGCGGTGTACCACTCGGTGAGGAGTCCGACAGCGGTTCCCGCAACGAGTCCGGCAGCCACGGACATGAGAATCCCATACCAGTGGAAAGTGGAGGTGGTGTTCGAAATGACGTCTTCGACTTCGATCCCGCCCGCAGGGATCAGCATATAGATGGCTCCGCCGGCACCGGCGAGCATCATCAGCGCAGACCCAAATGTACCACGATTTAGGCCCTTTTGTGGATCGCCGCCTTCTTCTGTTCGAACCAAGAAAAAGCCGAGAATCGAAGCGATCACGCCAATCGCGGCAATCACGAGCGGTAGATAAACGGCGTTCATTCCCGCGCCACTCTCCACACCCTGAAGCCCCTCGTACCAAACCGCGCCAAGGATCATCGAAGAGATGATCGCGCCGACATAAGATTCAAACAGGTCGGCACCCATGCCGGCGACGTCGCCGACGTTGTCGCCCACATTATCGGCAATCGTGGCAGGATTCAGCGGATGATCTTCCGGGATGCCCGCTTCGACTTTGCCCACCAGATCGGCCCCCACATCAGCCGCCTTGGTGTAGATACCGCCGCCAACACGCGCAAACAACGCGATCGAAGACGCTCCGAGCGAAAAACCGGAGAGGATATTGAGTACAAGCATCCTGGGGGCGTCCCCGCCAACCGCAATAGCGGCAGGATAAAACCGCAGGTAGGTGATAAACAATCCGCCAAGCCCAAGCAGCGCCAAGCCAACCACACAAAGGCCCATCACAGACCCACCCGCGAAAGCGACTTGCAAAGCGTCGTTGAGTCCGTGCCGCGCGGCGGAGGCGGTGCGGATATTCGCAGTCGTGGCCGTTCTCATTCCGAAGAAACCGGCCAGGGCCGAGCAGGCTGCCCCGAGTACAAACGAAACGGCAATCAGCCCATTGGTGTTTTGCTCTTCGCCGAATTGCGAGTTGGTGTAACCCAACAGAATCGCCACGGCGATCACAAAGATCGCCAAGACACGGTATTCGCGTGCCAGAAACGCCATCGCCCCATCCGAAATCCATTTCCCGATCATCTGCATGCGATCGTCGCCAGGATCCTGTCTTCGCACCCACCCGGCACGAATCATGGCATAGATGAGTGCGAGAATCGCAACCGCAGGAACAATGTAGATAATCAGACTCGAGTTCACCTTGAATTCTCCAATTGCCTAAGCAAATCGACGGGGTGTGTATTGGGTGACAGATATCTCAATGGCTGAGGCAATCAGTCGATCTATGGGTATGTTTTTTTGACGGGAGGCATAGCAAGGGTCGAAAGTGTACCAAGCATGGCTTTCGCGCATACCGGTAATTTTCACATTTCAACTTGGTTTTATGACGGGGTTAACGATCGGGTCAGAATGTCGGCCAAGTCGTCTAGCCAACACTCCAAAAGGGTTGCTTGATTTGCGTTGCGATCTAACTGCATTTCGGCCTCAAGGCAACGATCGATGGCTGCCAAAGCGTACTCTTGAACGGACGGGTCGAGCTGGGCCATTTGCTCACCAGCTAGGGTTTGCGGGTCGCCGCTCTCACACGCTGCGCCACAGGAGCTACGCAGAACTTGGCGAAAGTGCTTCCCCACCAATTGAAAAATAGCACGCATTCTGCGCCGGCGAGCATCGGTTTCTTTGCCTGCGGCATTAATTAGGGCCGTTAATTCAGCCCCAAGCCGAATACTATCAAAGCCTTGAGGCGAAAATTGCTGGGGCAGCCGCTGCTGAAGTTGCCAAAGTTCCGGATCGGCCAGCTCACTGGCCCGTTGCAACGACCCCTCAGAACACCGGGCCAGGACTGTCGATTGGGACCGATCGGCGGCGATTTCCTGCTGAATCAGCAGATCGGCCACCACCTCAGTTGGTAGAGGACTGAAGCGAACGACCTGGGTACGAGAGAGGATGGTAGGCAACTGCCGGCTTCGGCTGGTGCCAATGAGTATGAGAATGGTTCCCTGGGGCGGCTCTTCTAGGGTTTTGAGGAGTGAGTTGGCGCTTTCGATGGTCAGGTGGTCGGCATCGTCGATAATGGCGACGCGTCGTTGCCCCAACATCGGCTTCATGGCGATATTGTGGCAAAGCCCGACCTTGTGGCGATGTTCGCGATCACCGATGAACAAATCCACCGGGAGCCAGCGTTTGCCCGGCGGGAGCCCAATCAGGTCGAGATCAGGATGGTTGCCGGCTTCAAGCAACCGACACGATTCGCACTGGCCGCAAGGGTCCATCTGATGAGCTTCTGAGCCTTGGCAAAGTAGCCCTTGGGCAAGTTTTAGGGCCAGCGTATGCTTGCCAACGCCAGGGGGGCCTAGAAAGAGATAGCTAGACGCCAAGCGTCCCTTCGCCAAAGACTGGCGAAATCGCTCGACAACGCTGTCGTGTCCGTAAATGCCGTGCCACATGGGCCGCACCAGCAGAGACTTGAGTCAGATGGAAGGGGAAAACAAAGCTGGCAACGGAAGTGGTGGCTTCTTGCTGACTTGCAGATAGTACCAAGCGTTTCAAGAAACGCAACCGTGCCAGAAAGGTTTGTGGAGCTTTGCTGTTTTCCACAATGCAAAGCACAGTGATTCCACTAAAGCATATCACTACTCCGACCCAGAGGATCGGGCTATATAGCCCCACCGTCTCGGTGGAACAGAATAGTCCCGCCGTCTCGGTGGAGCAGAACACTCAAGTGATAAATGCTCGAGCCCGGCCATCCTGGCCGGAGAAAACCGGGCTAATACTCCGTCAATCCAGAATTAACGGGTGCCACTGTCTGGCTTGCCCAGCAGTGGCACCCGACACCCGGCATCTCATTTCAGTGGGAGGCGTCTCCGACGCCGATCGTCTCAAAGCAGAATAACTTTCGGCCTCAGGAGACGCCTACCGCTCTCCTACGCACCAACAGTCCCATACTAGCCATCGCCCCAAGCAACAACGAACTTGGCTCAGGGATACTTGCCACGCGGAACCCAATGCCGCCTAACTCTGATGTGGGGTTGATGCTGCTCCGGTACGACGCGGGGAGGAAGCTGGAGGAATCGTCCAAACCACCACCGCGATAACCACGACCAGACGAACTAAGGAGCGCCTCGTTCCACTCCCAGACGTTGCCGCCTTGGTCGTAGGTGCCATAGGGGCTCTCCGAAGCGGTGTACGCGCCGACATCGGTCATCGGATAGGAGAAATCGCCTGTCGTGTACCCGCTCTGCCAGAAGTTGGCTGAGTTGCCCGTGTCGGACGAAGGAAGGTTGTTATTTATGTCGGTGAGCATATCGGTTGAGGTGGGATAGTCGTAGTAGGTGCCACCGCTCGGGTCGTAGTAAGCCGCCTTGTACCATTCGTTTTCGCTGGGAATGAAATACGTCGCACTCGGATTGCGAACTTCGTCCCACCCGCTGCCGATGCTGTAGACACCCGCCTCAGTGGTACTAGCGCCCTGCGCGCCGGTTGGCTGGCCATTCTCTAGCCAGTTGGTAAATCGCATCGCGTCGAAGAACGATACCCACACCACCGGCTTGTTGCCATAAGTGTAGTCATCGCCATCGGCTCCGCCGGGGCCGTTGCCGATCGAATCAGACTTCACCGCATACGTGTAGCTGCCAGAGGAACCTCCGCGAGTGATTCCGCCTCGGGTATCTGAATCCATAAAGGTGCTGTAGAGCCCGTTGGGGTCGGCATCGGCGACTGCATTGAGAAACTCGGTGTACTGGGCGTTCGTGACCTCGGTCTTGCTAATGCGGTAGGTGTTGGCGACGGCACCGTAACCGGTGGTCCCATCGTTCATAACTTCGGTGTCTGGTGTATTGCTCGGATTGCCGACAGTGGCCCAATCAAACGTGACTGGGGCCGCGTGAGCTGTCGAAAAAGAGAAGAATGTGATTGCTAAGATTACCAAAGTGGTGGTCTTCATGAGTCGCGATCCTTTCCAAAAGTAACAAACGAGAAGCGGATTTCAACAAACAGCCAATGCACAAAAAAACCCCGCATTGCCAGACTCTCTCGACGGCCAAGCGGCCGCGCAAAAAAGAATCTTGCAATACGGGGTCTATCGTTAGCGTTTACCTAAACCAAAGGTTGTGGATTTAGTATGACGTGCAAGCCCGATTGTACTCTACCCCCCCATTTTAAGCAGTAGATCTGAACGATTTCCCAAGATTTCCCCCCGTGCCCGACAGAAGAGAAAATGGGGTGTTTTGGGGCGTAACTGCTTACTACAAACAGCGTTGCGAATTGCCGCCCCCGACCAGCCCATTTTTGTGTTGAAATTGGGCCACCACATCTGAGAGAATAGCGATTAGCTTTTAGCCGTTAGCGATCAGCTTTTTCGTCATTCAGATTTCGTCATTTGTCGCGCCCAAATGGACAATATTTTTTCCTTCCGCACTCCAAATTCCGCATTCCGAACTCAATTTTGTCCACTCCAACAACCTTCCCCGCAATTCGTGCCAAAAGGAACTCCTCACACACTTGCATGGCAGTACGAACCACACCATTTTTGTCCATTATGACACGGAACCAACGCCAATACCCGGCCACTCATCCCCGTTGTGAAGAACGATTACAAAGTCATACTAGCCGCAGGCGGAAGCCGTGGTCGAGCCTGAAAAAACTCCCGCTTCCGCCTACCGCTACAACGGACCCAACGACTTTGGGGTAGAATACCCATGCCGAATGTTCGACAATTGGCTAACTCGTATCGGTACTGGATCCTGCTATGTCGATGCCTACCTCCCCGACACGATTGCTAACCTGCGACGCCTGCGGTGCCACCTTGCCGTTTGAACCCGAACACGCAGGCATGAAATGTCGGTGTGGCGGCTGCGGAAAGATTCTCACCGTCCCTGGTGAAGAAGAGGAGAAGGAAGAGAAAGAACCCGCCCCGAAGTATGTCAGCTTCGTCTGCCGAGTCTGCCAAACAATCCTCTCAGCTCGGGTCGAGCATGTTGGCCGAAAGACGAAATGCCCCGACTGCTACGCGCTGACCGAAGTACCGCCCCCGCCGAAAGCCAAGAAAAAGCGGATTCCCGACGCCATGCACGGCCAGCAGTACGGCCTGTGGGGCGTCGACGAGGCCCCGTCCTCCGAGGAACTGACCGCCCGGCTGCCGAAATTCTTCCCCGTCTACTGCCGCCTATGCAACACCTTGATGCATGCCCAACCCAAGCAGGTGGGCATGAAGCTGAAGTGCCCCGACTGCGGTGTTAAAACCTTGGTGGTCGAACCGCCGCCAAAGAGGCCAGCAGCCTCGGTAATGGTACCAGACGGCGAGGAGTATCAAATCGACGAAGCGGCTACTCCAGGGCCTCGTCCGGTGCCCGTGCCGCCGGCTCTTGTCGAAGGGAAATCGCGAGCAGTCTACCGTGAAAAGTTGCAAGAGGAGTACGGCAAACGATCCAAGATACCACGGTTGCCAACTGTTCAAGGCGTTTTTTCGATGCTTGTTCGACCGCCGATTCCAACATGGTGGTTGGGACTATCCTGTGCGTTGACTGCGGCTGTCCTGCTTGGGGCGATGGTATTGAATTCTGCGGGGGGCGGGTTCGACGCAATCATGGCGCTCTGTTTCTTCGCGATGGGGTGTATTATTGGCGTCCTTTGGTTTTCGGCTAATGCGGCACTTTGGTGTAGCATTCTGACCGACAGCTCCGAAGGGAACGACCGACTGTTCAACACCCCTAGCGCCGTTCCGCATGAGTGGCTTGGAGAAATGCTATTTGTGGGACTTTCACTGGCTGTCAGCATTATTCCGGGCTGGGCCATTGGGACAGTGATTTCGAACCAAGGCATATCGATTGGCCTCAGCATGTTACTCTGTTTTCCCATCGCCTTGCTTTCGGCGCTCGAACGAGGCTCACCGATAGAAGTTATCTCGATACGCATCTTGAAAAGTCTGGTCCGCCGGCCAGCGCTTTGGTTGTTACTGTATCTCCAAATCGCAGCTTTGGCTGGTATTTGCGTCTGGATCGGTACTAAATTGGTCCCTGATTACCTGTATTTTTTCTGCCCAATTGCAATAGCTGCATCGCTGTTGTATTTCCGCCTGCTGGGTCGGTTTGCATGGTGGCTGGCCGAGTCGATGCCAGCGGAGGACGGGGGCTGATTTTAGGGCTCACTGCCGCTACAGGCCTTACGATCGTTGCTCTGATCGGTGCAATGTGATTGCTTGATGCCTTGATGTTGAGCGAATGTCTGTTTCGCCGATCATACTGGAGGAAGTCCCCCTTCCCCCCTCTCTGAAGGATTCGACATGTCGCTTTGGCACTCACGCAGCGCTACCCGCTATCGAGACAAGGGTAAGTTTCATCAACGGGCCCGAACTGGCCTGACACGCTCTGGCGAGGCCGAGCATCGGGGCTGGCTGTATCATTTCACCAGCCATCAGACAGGCATGAGCGTACGACGCACGAGCTACAGCGTGACGATTGCCGATCCTTTTCACAATCGGGTGGAATACCTGCGAGGTTTCTCCAGCCTCGAGCAAGCAACGGCTGCCGCCCATGAGTGGATCGACGAAGTGGTCGCAAAGAAGGGTCTAGGAAAACTTGGCACTCCGCTTGGCGACATCCCGAAGTTCCCGAATGCGGCTGTGAACCCCGTAAAGCCGTGAATCAGGAAAAGTAGCGGACTGCGTTGCGAAAGATCGCAAGGCCTTGGCCCTCGGCCTGAGCCGGGAGCCTTGTCCACTGCGGATGGTGCGTGGGATCGATGAATCGTTCGGGATGCGGCATCAGGCCAAACACGCGGCCAGACTTGTCGCACATGCCAGCCACGTGCCCTGCTGAGCCATTGGGGTTGAAGTCCGTGGCCTCGTCTTCCCCGGGGGTGTAGCGAAGCACCAACTGGCCCGCCTGATCGAGCTGGTCCAATGTCTGCTGGTCGCGGACGACGAATTTCCCTTCTGCATGAGCGATTGGCAAAAACAGCCGCTCGGTATCAGCCAGGAAAACACATTTCGAGCTGTCCGCGCGAAGGTGAACCCAACGGTCGAGAAACTGGTGCGAGTCGTTCCAGGCCAACGAAGCGGCTGGGCCTGTCTGGTCATCAGTGTCGAGCAAGCCCGACTTGACGAGTACCTGAAAGCCGTTGCAGATGCCAAGCACGAGCTTGCCCGCCTCGCGAAAATCTTGCATGACCTGGGCCAAATGGTGCCGAATCTGGTTGGCAAAGATACGGCCTGCGGCAACATCGTCGCCGTAGCTGAATCCCCCGGGGATGCAAAGCACTTGGTAGTCGGCAGCCAGTTGGGGCGACTCAAGCAGGCGATTCAGGTGAAGCACGTCAGGCGCTCCACCAGCCGTCTGAAAAGCGAACGCTGTTTCGGCGTCGCAATTGGTGCCAGGGGCGCGAAGGATGAGGATACGAGGCTGAGGCATGGGATTTTATGTTTGATTTAAGATGTTTGATTGACGATTTGAAGTGCTTGGGGGACGCGTTTAGTTGGCTAGGGGCTGCTGCCAAGCTGCTTTCAGAGCGTCTAGGTTGGCCTCGATCAGAGGCTTGCCCTCTTTGGATTCGGTGATGGTTAAACGCGGGGCTACTTCGGTCCGACCAATGCAGTCGTGCGGAATGTCGCCTAGCTGCCGCTCGAAGGCTGCTGCGTGCTCGGGCGAGACTTCGCAGAGGAAACGGGTGTTGGATTCGCTGAACAGCCGCACCGCTGCGCTGAGTGGCTTGTCGCCGGTGGGCATCGAGTCGAGTTCGATCTCTGCCCCAATCCCTCCAGCAAACGCCATCTCGGCGGCAGCTACGGCTAGGCCCCCTTCGCTGAGGTCGTGACACGAGCGAACCAATCCTAGCTGAATAGCACCGTGCAACGAGGCAAAGGTCTGCTTGGCCATCAGCGGATCGACCGCTGGTGCGGCCCCCCCGGTAAGCCCGTTGACCAAGGCAAAGTGCGAGCCGCCAAGTTCGTCTTTGGTTTCGCCGACAAGAAACAGCAAGTTGCCAGCGGCCTTGAGATCCATCGTGATACATTTCGCAACATCGTCGACTTGCCCCATGGCGCTAATCAAAAGGGTCGACGGAATGGCGATTGTATGCTTGGTGCCCTCAGCATCAACGTAGCTGAACTCGTTGTTGAGGCTGTCTTTGCCGCTAATAAACGGGGTTTCTAGCACAAGCGACAGATCGTGGCAGGCGATGGCTGCCCGAACGAGGCTGCCTAGGGTTTCGCTTTTCTCGCAGTCGCCCCAGCAGAAGTTGTCGAGAATCGCAACGCGGCTCGGATCGCCCCCGACGGCTACGCAGTTTCGCATGGCCTCGTCGATGGCGCTGGCCGCCATGTGGTAGGTGTCGAGGTCGCCGTAGCGAGGATTCATCCCGCAGGAGATCACCACCCCGCGACGAGAATCAAGCACCGGGCGAACCACGGCAGCATCGCCAGGGCCGTCCATCGCGACGCCGACCAGCGGCTTGATGGCACTGCCGCCCTGCACTTCGTGATCGTATTGACGAATGATCGATTGCTTGCTGGCGACGTTGTAGGAGCCTAGGATTTTTTCTAAATCGTCGGTGTAGTTTGCTTTTGACGAAGGCAAAAGCGGTTTGATTGGAGCGGGTTGGTAGTTTGCCTCGCGCACGACTGGGGGACGACCGTTGTGCAGCAGATCCATGGTGAGGTCGGCAACGACGTTGTCGCCATACTTCAACACGAGTCGGCCAGTCGGCTCAAATTTACCGATCACAGTGGCCTCGACCCCTTCAGCCGCACAGAGTCGGTGGACCTCTTCCCAGGACTGTTCGGGAACGCTGATGACCATGCGTTCTTGAGCTTCGGAAATCCAGATTTCGGTGTAGGAGAGGCCCTCGTACTTTACCGGGGCGCGATCGAGCCAAACTTCGGCACCGATTTCTTCGCCCATTTCGCCCACAGCACTGCTGAAACCCCCGGCTCCGCAATCGGTAATGGCCGTGTACAGCCCGCGGTCGCGGATG
The DNA here is from genome assembly GCA_013152205.1 of Planctomycetota bacterium. Lineage (GTDB taxonomy): Bacteria > Planctomycetota > Planctomycetia > Pirellulales > Lacipirellulaceae > Bythopirellula. The sequence continues at coordinate 12,612 of JAADGV010000058.1, read as the reverse complement.
TCGAGCAAGACGTCGAGCACTTTTTTCTCTTCGATCGCATTACCGATCTGAACCGCACCGCCAGAAAGCGATTCGCTTTCGCTGGTGAGTTCGGCGCTAGAGAAGGTTGCGCCGTGGATGCCATCGCGGCCTGTTCGACCGCCGACGCTGACGATCAGGTCGCCCGGCAGCGGCTCTTTGAAGGACATCTCTTGCGGGATAAGCCCGACGTTGCCGCAATAGACGAGAGGATTGCCGAGATAGCGTTGGTCGAAGTAGACGGCTCCGTTGACAGTAGGAATCCCCATGCGGTTGCCATAATCTCGGACCCCGCTGACGACGCCACGCATGACCTGTTTTGGATTCAACACGCCCGGGGGCAAGTTGTCGGTCGGCGTATCTGGCGGGGCGAAGCAGAAGACGTCGGTATTGCAAATCGGCTTGGCGCCCATGCCGGTGCCAATGGTGTCTCGAATGACGCCGCCGATGCCCGTATTGGCCCCGCCGTAGGGTTCGAGGGCCGAGGGATGATTGTGCGTTTCGACTTTGAAGGCGATGTTGTACTGGTCGTCGAAGCGGACAATTCCGGCATTGTCGCGGAAAACACTGACGCACCAATCGTTGTCGCCCCACCGGGCACGCAACTGTTGGGTGGCGTCGAAGATGGTCTCTTTGAGCATATTCTCGAATTTTCGCTCGCCATTCTCGTCTCGATAGGCAATTCGACCGGCCAGGGTCTTATGGCTGCAATGCTCGCTCCAGGTTTGGGCGATGGTTTCTAGCTCGATGTCGGTCGGGTCGCGTCCGAGATCGGTGTAGTAACTTTGGATGGTCTCCATTTCGGCCAATTGGAGATAAAGCTGGCCCTCGCGGCTTAGTTTGGCTAGGCCTTGTTTGTCTAAGTCGGCCAGTTGGACCGTTTTTAGCTCGAAATCGTACTTGCTTCCTAGCTGCAAGCGATCGAACGGCAACGGTCCGACAACTAGCTGCTCGATGGCATCGTTGGCCAAAATCCGCGAGCCGAGGGTTTGGAGTTGCTTTTCGTCGACGCCAGAAATCCAGTATTTGCGTATCGTACGAATGGCATCGATCGAGAGTCCAAAGTCTCGGGCAGCCGTCTCGGCACTTTGGGCCACCGGGTCCATGACTCCGGGTTTGAGCAGAACATGGATGAGAGTCGCGTCCTGGGAGCCGTCGCCTGCGGGCGAAGCGAGTAGGCTTTGGTCGCCAATCGGAGCGGCCACGGTGCGTTCGACCATGCCATCGGCAAGCAACTCAGCAGCGAGCTGGTCGGCTTGACTCGCTTCGAGAGTCGGCCCTTCGACCAAAAAACCGCGAGCCGAGCTAACCGTTAGGCTGTCGAGAATTCCTATCTCGGCAGCATCGGCCAGCACACGGCGTGCTTCGTGGTCGGGCAAATCTTGTCGGGGGTGAATATCAATTTCCCAAAGCATCTCGAATCCGTTTCGCTTGTTGCAAAGTATCGTGAATCTGAGTCCAGTTTTCTTCGTTGAGTTCGGTTTGCAACTTCGTGAGTTGCTCGATCAGGCCCGCTAGTGTCTCGGAGACGGCCTGTTTATTTTGCGAAAAAATCGCGGTCCAAAGTTCCGGATCGGCAGCCGCGATTCGTGTGGTATCCGCCCAACCAGTAGCCGCCAGCGGGAGCCATTCCGGCGGGGTACAAGCAGCCAGTGCCGAAGCAACCAAGTGCGGTAAGTGGCTGGTGACGGCGAGCGCCTGATCGTGCTGCTCGGGCGACATTCGCTGGACCTGGGCCCCTAGGGCCTCCCAAAACTGGGCAATACGCTCAGTCGTAGGGCCTGGAGTCTTTGGGGTGGGGGTTACCACAACCGTCTTGCCTTCGAGCAAGTCGGCCGTGGCATGTTCTGGGCCGCTACGATGGTTGCCTGCCAAGGGATGGCTCCCGACAAATCGCTCGGCCACAGCAGTTGGGCTAGACTCAACCGCCGAGCAAATCGCCCCCTTGGTGCTACCTACGTCGGTGACCAGGGCTGCCTCGTCTACGATTGCTGTCGCTCGACAGACATCGTCGGCCACGGAGTCGACCGGCGTAGCGACGATCACAATGTCTGCCCCGGCGACGCCCGATTCGAAGTCGGTGGTGCTGTGATCGATTGCCCCGCAGGCGATGGCCTTGTCGAGACTGGTCTGTCGGCGGCCTATGCCGATCACGCTTCCCGCTAGTTTGCGCTGCCGTAAAGCCAAGCCGATCGAACCACCGATCAGCCCAACACCAACGATCGCAACAGTTCGATAGGCAGGCATGAGGGCGGCAAAAATTAGGACAGGATGGGTAAGATACAGGGGTGACTTTTGAACAAACTACCGCTGTAGCGGGGATTGCTCTGGTCAAACTTCCCGCATTCTACCAAAGTGTGTGCTGATTGCATGGGGGGCAAGCCAGCAACCTTATGAGGTTGTTGCCCTCCGGCTAGACCGCTCGAACCGTTTGTATCGCGCAAAACGGTGCCTCGCCCACGATCTGTGCAAAACGCCAGCCCCACGGTTCCGGGTATAACTTGGATAACCGGAAAGGTTGCGTCCAGACGACTAAAATTCATGTAAAAATCGGCTTCTTGTGTATTTGTTACCGAGCTTTTGCAAGAGACCTGGGGTAGAATCCCATAAGCGATTTTCGGAATAAAGTCGTGTAGGACGCAGGGAACGTCGTTGATGCATGCTGCAAAGGGAATTGCATTGTCGGGCCAGTCGCTTTGTCGCGAGGAGTTTGCCATGATTCGCTCAATGATGTTAAGTCTAATTTGCTTTGCCGGCCCGTTGGTTGGCCAACTCGCTGCCCAAGACTGGGCTGAGCGGATGTTCAACAAGGTTGAACATGACTTTGGAACGGTTGCTCGAGGGGCCAGTACGGTTTACCGTTTCGAGATAACCAATCTCTACAAGCAGCCGATGCACATCACCGGGGTGCGCACGAGTTGTGGTTGTACCTCGCCAACGATCGAAAATGCGACCTTCAAGACGCACGATAAAGCCTATATCGTCGCTAAATTCAATACCCACACCTTTACGGGTCGGCATGGGGCAACGCTAACGGTCTCGTTCGGAGCACCGTATCATGCTGAAGTTCAGGTGCGAGTTCATGGCAATATTCGCGGCGACGTCGTCTTCGAGCCAGGTGCTATCCAATTTGGTAATGTTGACGAAGGAACGATTATCGAGCGAAAGATTTCAGTAAACTACGCTGGCCATAGCAACTGGAAGATCGTCGACATCACCAACGACAACGATCACTTTGAAGTCGAACTTCAAGAAACCTACCGAGGCACAGGCAAGGTGTCTTACGGATTGACGGTCCGGCTGAAAGACAATCTTCCGGCTGGCTATGTCAAAGATCAACTCACGGTGGTTACCAACGATCCACGATCCGAGACACGGCGAATCCCGCTGTATGTCGAAGGCCGCGTGATTCCGGAGATCTCGGTCACCCCGGCTAATCTGGCGCTAGGCGACATCGAGGCGAACGAGCCTGTCACTCGCAAAGTGGTTGTGCGTGGCAAAAAACCATTCCGGATTGTCGAGATGAGCTGTAGCGACGAACGGTTTGCCTTCAAGTCGGACGAGCAGTCGAAGGTATTGCACTTAGTGGAAGTTACCTATAACCCGGGTTCGGTGGCTGGTGGCGTAAAAGTGCCTGTGCGGATTGCGACTGATCGGGGTGAAGACCGTGGTGTCGTATTTGTTATCTCCGCCAACGTCAAAGAAGCGGCTGTTAAAGTAGAAGCACAAGCGGGCAAAGAAAAGCAGAGCAATACGGCTGCAAAAGACGATCAAGTTGCTGGCAACGCTAGCAACTAGCGCAAAGTGCTGTTCCTCACAAGACTCGTCTCCATTCTAGCCGCAGGCGGAAGCCGCGGTTTTACAGGCTCGCCCGCGTGTTCCGCCCACAGCTAGCATGACTGCTCTGCATGCTCTGGCGTGTTTTGGTCTTCCGTTGACACATTTGGCTGCGATCGGCATAATTCCCGCCCATTTCGTGCGCTGTTGCTGTGAGCAAACGAATGGTCTCTCTTTCTTGTCTACTACTTTTCTCTCGTTGGATTCGCATGGTGGCGAACCAGTTGCTAACGATCGACCCGTTCTGCCGTCGCCTACTGAAGCGACGAGTGGTGGTTGCGTTGTTGGCTTTCGCGATGCTCAGTTCGGTGGCGAGTTTGCTAAACGCCGCAGAGCCAACTGCTTCAGGCAGCGACGAGACACTCCCGGCGGCACAATTCCCCTCCATAGCGGACAGCGACTTCACCGATCCTGAGGCGGCTTCGTTTGACGAGTGGGAAACGTTGGTTGATGACGACTCGCGAATGCAATGGGATCCGCCCGAGTTGAAGCCCATCGATTGGGTACGTCACTATGGATTTCGTCATTCGTCGACCCACGGGCGCAACACCGGGAAAGGTTTGCCGCTGGAGGGCACCAGTGTTTTGAATCGGCCCTACCATTTCGATTTTTTCGTTGGTCCCTTGCTTGGCGACGACCTAATCACCAATCGAGTAAGCCAAGGCAACGTCTTGCTGGGTGGGTTTCGCCTCGGTTGGGATTTCGATTACTACTGGGGCCTGGAATGGCGGTTGGGCTGGGCTGATCCCAAAGCAGACTTTACCGCACCAGAAGAAACCAGTCTTAATAGTATGAGCTATGTCGTTAGCGACATTGATCTCATCTACTACCCCTGGGGTGATTCGAAAGTACGCCCTTACTTTTTAGTTGGCCTGGGCACAACGCAGCTCGATTTCTATGACGAAACCAACACACTCTATAGCACAAGTCTAGCAACCATTCCATTTGGCGGCGGCGTACAATTCCGTCAATCGTCTTGGATGACGTGGCGAATCGATATCATTAACAACCTAGCTTTGGGCGATGGTCGAACCTCTACGATGAATAACGTATCAATCACCACGGGCATGGAAGTGCGATTTGGTGCCCGGCCCTCTTCCTACTGGCCCTGGCGATCGAGTCGACGGATTTGGTAGGCGGTCGAGTGGCTGCCAGTTAGCTCAATCGAATTGTAGCTGTAACTGGCCGTTGTTTTTAGAGACTTCTAGTGTCGCGTTGTAGCGCTCGTTGCTACGGCCTGTCTGAGACGCCATCGCTTGCCAGGGTTGAGCGGCAAAGTCTTTTGCAAACGTTTTGCTACGGGCGTAAAGATCTAGAATTTTGCGTTCCGAAGAAAGTTGCTGAAAGTCTGTTGCAAGCGAAGGATCGCTATTGAGTGCTGCTTCGATGATGGCCCGTTGCGGATGGGCTCCGTCGACTTCGAGTGATCCATCGGCGCCAGAAATCTTCAGTCGAAGCGGCTGTTCTAGCTCGACCCCAGCGCCGGCCAGCGCGTCTTGGATACGTTGTTGGAGGTCTGCTTGCAAATTGTTCGCGTGTGACTGGACATCTTCGATAGTAAGATTCGAAGGTGTGCCGCTTGGTGATTTTCCCGCGAGGAGCTTGCTGAGCAGAGCAAAGCGAGGCCCCTCACTGCCCGAGGCTTGCTGGGGCGATGGTGTCTCTGCGCTGGGTTCCGTCGTCAGAAGCTGGCTAGCCGACTGTAGCGTGCGGCTGAATGACTGCGCAACCGTACCCGCGGCACGACTAACCGTGCTTGCGCCGGTGGCAATCGCTGGCGCAGCAACTCCGAATAGTATTGGTTCCATCGACATCGAAAAGGCATCCTTGCAGAGGCGCAAACAGGGGTTGCACGCACTAATTTATCGTCACACTGCAACTGGCGGATTAGGAAAAGCAGCGTGAGTTTAAGGCCGCTAGCAACGCTAGCCGCCATACTAGCTGCGAGCGGAAGCCGCAGTTGAGCCCGAAAAAACCGCGGCCTCGGTCTGCGGCTACGACGGATTCCCGTTCGGACGTGGCTAGGGCGAAACCGCGGGGTAGAACGGTGCCTGCGAGTTGTAGGTATGGTTGAGATATCCTGCCATACCGGCATGTTTTCCTCGAACTAGCTTTTCTTCCATCCGATGTTGAGTGGCGGCGCTTTGCCAACTTTGGGCGGAAGGAAAGTCCAAATCGGCTGTCGGGCTGTCCGTCAGCAACTCCACGGCGCGGCCATAAAGCTTCGCGCCCGCCCGGTGCCACGAAAGGACTTGCCGGGCATGCTTACGAAGTTTTGAATCGACCTCGGTGTCGTCCAGATTTTCAAGCGTAGAGACGACCTCTTGGTGGCATGTTTTCCGATGAGTCAGATAATCGTACAGCAACCAGTCGCCCGAGCTGCTGACAATCGACTTTCGTTGTTTGATTTCTTTTTGCATGCAACTGGCTAGCGCTTTCCAATAAACCTGAGTTGCTGTGTCAGATTCTACGACCGCAAGTTCGTCTTGTTGACTTGCTTGTTCTATGGATTGGGTGCTGATGGGCTGAGTATTTGGCTCAATCGTTGTTTCATTCTCGGGAGCCTTGCTAGCCGTCGGCTCAGATGGCTCTGAAGTCGCCACGAGAACATCGTTCGTTGCGCCATCTTCTTGAGTGGTTGTCTCTTCGAAAGCGATCGTGTCGACATAGTCCAAGGCATCTGCTGCCACCTCTTTGAGATCGAAGCCAAGGCAGACTAACCCAAGGACAAGCCCGCCACCGATGGCAGCGAGGCAACTGATGAACTCGATAAACGAAAAACCACCTTGAGTGCGGCGTCCAATTCTATGTTTGCTGAATAGCATTGCTTCACTCTCACCAAATACTAGGTACAAGTTGACTCGATTAGAACCGTGGGAAGGAAGCCGTCCTTCACCACTTCAAACATAGCTTGCGACATCGCCTGAAATGGCATGAGCAACCTCTATTTGGGAATCGGTCGAGTTCGACTTGTAACGAGTGCAACGGTTGCAGCAAACGTGGGCTAAGCAGCGGGTTTTGCTTGCGAGTGGGGGTAGAGCAGCGGAGCGTGGCCGCCACCGCTAACAGAGGATATTTGGGCCGCTCTTGTTTTGCACAAAGAAAACAGGGCAAGCAATTGGCACTTTGCTTTAACTTTTTGCCTGACGTGCTGCGCGACGTCGGTTCGCTTCGCTTAGCATGATTTTTCGGAGCCTAACCCCGCTGGGGGTTATTTCTACCAGCTCGTCGTCTTCGATATATTCTAAGCAAGCTTCAAGCGACATATCACGCACGGGGCGAACTTGGCTGTTGTCGTCTTTGCCAGAAGCTCGCATGTTGGTTAGCTTTTTTCCCTTGACGACGTTTACCACCAAATCGCCGACTCGGCAGTGTTCGCCAACAATTTGCCCTTCGTAAACATGGTCGCCAGGGCGAACGAAGAATTCTCCGCGGTCGTAAAGCGCATCTAAAGAATAGGCAGTAATCGACCCGGGCTCGTTGGCAATAAGCACCCCGGCCGATCGACGAGGGGCTTCGCCTCGTACCGGTTCGTAGCCAAGGAGTGTATGGTGCATGATTGCCTCACCCTTGGTGGCGTTGAGCATGCGGCTGCGTAGGCCCATCAACGAACGAGCAGGAATCGTAAACTCCATGTGAACAAATCCGCCGGTCGAGGTGCGTTGGCTAATTTTAGTTACCGTGGCACGACGATCGCCGATGAGCGCCATGACTGCACTCTGGCACGACTCAGGACAATCGACTACAAGTTGCTCGATAGGCTCACAGTTTTTGCCATCAATTTCGCGGCAGATCACCTGGGGTTTGCCTACGCAAAGTTCGAATCCTTCGCGGCGCATGTTCTCGATGAGAATCCCCAGATGCATTAACCCGCGGCCCGAAACGCGAAACTGCTCTTGAGTCTGCCCGGGCCTTACCTGCAACGCAACATTCGAACGGATTTCTCGCTGCAATCGCTCAGAAATCTGGCGGCTTGTGAGAAGATTTCCGTCGCGGCCAGAGAAGGGGCCATCATTCACACGAAATGTCATGTGCAGCGTTGGTTCATCGATGGTCACCGCTGGCAGCGCTATCGGTGCTGATGGGTCGGTCACGGTGTCGCCGATTTCAATGGGCTCGATTCCGACAATGGCACATAGATCACCAGCTTCCACTTCGTCGACTTCGACTCGATCGATTCCCTCGAAAGCAAGAAGTTGGGCAACCTGTCGGTTCGAGGCTTTTCCTTGCCGATCGACGACCGTAACCGTTTGCCGTCGTCGGATGGTTCCTTCTCGAATTCGGCCGATAGCAATACGGCCTACATAATCCGAGTAGTCGAGCGTGGTGACCTGGAGTTGCAATGGCGATTCGCTGAGGCCCCCATCCGGAGCAGGCACATAATCTAAAATCGTATCGAACAACGGTCGGAGCGTATCGCTCGGCTTGTCTAAGTCGAGCGTCGCCCAACCTTCTTTGGCCGAAGCAAACAAGGTGGGGAACTCCAGCACCTCGTCTGGCGCATCGAGTTCAACCAAAAGATCGAAAACTTCGTCGACGACTTCGTGGGGGCGAGCATCCGGTCGATCGACTTTGTTCACAACCACGATTGGACGCAAGCCATGCTGGAGCGACTTTTGCAACACAAAGCGTGTCTGTGGCATGGGCCCTTCGTAGGCGTCGACCATCAGCAGTGTTCCGCTGGCCATCCCCAAGACTCGCTCGACCTCGCCACCGAAATCGGCGTGACCGGGCGTATCGATCAGATTGATGCGGTATTCTGCACCTTCGTCGCTAGCATACCGAACCGAGCAATTTTTGCTGAAGATGGTGATGCCCCGTTCACGTTCCAAATCGTTGGAATCGAGAATCAGGCCATGTTGCCCCCCTGCCAGTTTGGTGAGATCTTCCTCTCGGTATTGGCCCGACTGGTAGAGCATTTGATCGACCAGCGTCGTCTTGCCATGGTCGACATGGGCGATGATGGCAACATTTCGTAGGTTTAAAACTGATATCGCGGTACGGAGGGCGGGCATCGAATACTCGAAAGGGGAAACAATTAGGCGGGCAACAGGCCCCAGAGGCGTAGAGCCAAGCTGGAGGGTCTCTGGGGGGTCGGCCCTTGCAGAAGAGCGAGGGCAGGCAAGCCGGAAGCAGGTCATTGTACGCCAGATACGGCTACTACGTCAGCTCATTTTGCTTAAATACATGAAACGTTTTGCTGTTAGCCAGAAAATTTTTTGGCCATCGTGCATGACTTCGGGATTTTTATAGGTCTTTTGAGACCTCCTACGGGAAAAACTTGGCCGTATGTTATGCAGAAAGTGCGGGCGATTCGCTGGAAAGTGCCTAAATCTCTGTGTTTTCTTTCTAGGCGACTCACCCATGCCAGCATCAAGAGCCGATGCCAGTAGAGGCGGCGCTGCGAATCTTGTTAGCCCGCCGCAAGGCACGTATACTGTTGTAGGCAGGTATCCGGTAGCTGGTTTTCTCGCAACTGTCGCGAGGTCCGCTGCCCCCACGAACGACACTTGGAATAACGCGGTGTCACGACCCATTGCGTCCCCCGGTAATACTCACGCAAATCGCGATCAAACGTCAGCGTTGTCCAAGGTTCTCTACCTAGGTGGCACGCATGACACGGTGGAGGATATCCGCAGCCGATTGGGCGATGATGTCGAGGTGGTCGAGGTCTCGTCTCCGGTAAAAGCCCTGAGCCTGCTAACGCAGGGTAAATTTTCTGCGATCTATTGCGACGCCGACCACTTTTCTCGCGCAACCGACGTTGTGAAATTGATTCGCAACGACCGGATTTTGCAAGGTGTGCCCGACGGGGTTGTGTTGTTGGATCAAGACAACCTTATTCTCTGGGGCAACGGGCGACTTTCGGAATGGTGCGGTCGCGACGATGTGGTGGGCGAGAATTTCTACCAAATGCTAGGTAGCCCCGAGATTTTAGGGCCCGATTTTTGCCCTTTCCACACGGCGCTGGCGACTGGTGCAGCGAGTACCTCGATGCTCCGTTGTGCTGACAACCGGTACTATCGAATTCACGCGGCTCCTATCATTGAATCTGGCGACAAGATTCCACAAAACTTGGTCGTCACGGTTCACGACATCAGCGAGGAAGTTCTCCAGCAGCAGAAACTCGAAGCGATCCATCAAGCAGGGGGCGATTTGGCTGACCTGACGACCGATGAGATCGCTTCGCTGACGGTCGAAGAACGGATTGAACTTCTCAAGTCGAACATCCTCCAGTGTACGCAAGATATTCTGAAGTTGGATGTCGTTGAAATTCGCATGCTCAACCCCGAAACCGGTTTCCTCGATCCGATCATGGCCGTTGGCATGGCACCAGGCGCCATCGAACGCGAGTTGAGTGCAGAAACCGAAGGCAGTGGTGTCACCGGATTTGTTGCAGCCACCGGAAAAAGCTACATCTGCGAGCACACCACCGAGGATCCGCTTTATTTACAAGGTGCTGAAGGCGCACGAAGTTCGCTGACGGTGCCACTCATACTTCACGAGCAGGTCATTGGTACGCTAAACGTCGAAAGCCCCGAGGCGAACGCCTTTACCGATAGCGATCTGCAATTTCTTGAGATTTTTGCTCGTAACGTCGCCGTTGCGCTGAACACGCTCGAATTGTTGGTAGCTGAGAAAGCGAGTACCGCCGCGGCAAGTGTCGAGGCGATTCATAGCGCCGTGGCATTGCCGGTGGACGATATCTTGAATGACGCAGTCAACGTCATGGAACGGTATATCGGCCACGAGCCAGAAGTCGTCGAGCGGCTGCAAAGCATTCTTCGTAACGCGCGAGACATAAAACGGGTAATCCAGAAGGTCGGCCAGAAAATGACTCCCACCCAAGCCCAGCCAAGCTCGGTCGTGGCGGAGTCGCGACCGCTGCTGGCAGGGAAGCGTATTTTGGTGGTGGATGCCGACGAATCTGTCCGAACCGCAGCGCACGCCTTATTAGAACGGTTTCACTGCATTGTTGAAACAGCCCATGATGGTAACGAAGCCCGTTTCATGATTCGTAATTTAGGTGCCGACTCGGCGTACGACGTCATTATTGCCGACATCCGCTTGCCAGACATGAATGGCTACGAACTGCTGTTGAAATTGGCAGAATTGATGAAACATGTACCGATGGTACTGATGACCGGCTTTGGCTACGACCCTGGGCATTCGATTGTGAAGGCTCGACAAGAAGGTGTGAAGAATGTGCTTTACAAACCTTTCCGCCTCGACCAATTGGTAAGTGCCATCGAAGATACCATTTCCGCCAACGTCGCTGAGTAGGGCAAAGTCGCAACGCTCAGCCATTCAAGGATTGTTCGCGGATGATTTTCGTGGTCGCTGTCTTTCTGATCTCCCTCGCTCTCGTCGGGCACGGCTATATCTGGATTGGGCCGATCAATCGCCTTCATGCTTGGGCAGGTCCAAGGTTTGTGATTGATTGGCTGACGAATCTATGCCTGGCAGCTTTTGTCTCGCTTCCTCTGCTGGTCGCTTGGGACTTGTGGAATCGTGATGGTCTTGACGTTTATCAATACGGGAAAGCCGGGGGCTTTCTGCTGCGGTATTCACAACTCTGTGTAATCTGGGGTGTCGGGAAAATCGTCTTCGACTGGTTTGATCGGCGAAGTGTCGACTCACCAAAAAATTTGCTTCGCTGTCAGAAACAGTGGATTGAACCTTCCGAACCGCTGGCCGTGTATGGTCTCTATCCTCGCCTACTGGCAGCCATTCCAGGAAATCAGATTTTTCGACTTTCAATCGAAAAAAAACGGCTCGCCATTCCTTTGCTGCCTGACAACCTCGAGGGTTGCAAGATCGCGCATATTAGTGATGTACACATGACCGGGAGAATCGACAAACGATGGTATGAGGTGGTGGTTGACGAGGTGAACCGCCTGGAGGCAGACGTCATCGCAATCACGGGCGATCTCGTAGAAAACGAAGCCTGCTGGCCCTGGGTTACCGAGTCGCTAGGAAAGTTGCGAGCAAAGTACGGCGTCTACTTCATCCTTGGGAACCACGACTTTTTTGTAGACACCAACCGTACCCAACAACTGCTTACCGATGCGGGGCTAATCTGCCTTAGTGGACAATGGCATGAGGCAGAGTGGAACGGCGGTCGGGTTTTGTTGTCAGGCAACGAACGCCCCTGGGGCAGCGATTCGCTGGATGAAACGCGAACAAAATACGCCCATGCCAGCGAGCAGTTTCACCTGTCCTTGATCCACACACCTGATCAATTTTATTGGTCTTGCGAGAATCATGCGAACCTTGCCTTGGCAGGGCATACCCATGGCGGGCAAATACGTTTGCCAATTCTCGGTGCCGTTGCTTGCCCGAGTATGCACGGCACGCATTATGCTTATGGAGTTTTTCGCAAAGGCAATTCGGTGATGCACGTATCGCGCGGCATCTCAGGCGAAACCCCGTTGCGTTGGAATTGCCCTCCAGAGATTGCCGTGCTGGAACTAACCCGCGCTACCGAAATCTAAAATCCCAACAACCGCAAAGCCGCTGGTCCCATTTTAGCCGCAGGCGGAAGCCGCGGTTGAACCTGCACAAACCGCGGCTTCCACCTGCGGCTAGCATGTTACAATTTGACCACAACGACACAACGGACACGACGAGAAGGGCCTAAGCCCAATGGCCTTGTTGATTGTACCCAGCCATATCCTGGTTTACTTTCAGAATCTCATTTCAACCTTGCTGACACATGCGTCGTTGTGCTCGTCGTGTCGTCGTGGTTCAATGAAC
>JAADGV010000047.1 GCA_013152205.1 Planctomycetota bacterium | reverse complement strand
AACCCCTGACCAATACGAAGCCGATCACGCCCCGGCAATTGCGGCGTAAAAATTGTCCCGCCCGGTATCCGTCAATCTTGGGCTATCGCAGTGATCGCGATTCTGAAAGCCCTCAGCAATCAAGCATGCCCAGAATATCACGACGGCAAGGCAGAATGCCAAGGGCGGAGCAACGACCGCAATAATGGAAGCAAATATCGGACGAAGGAACCATAGGGCAATGCCAAACGACCCCAGTGAAACGCCAATGCCAAGTATGAGCCATGCAAAGTTGTCTTCAGCATTCGAGCGAGGGTTCCGTATTTCAAGATAGCAACCCCACGCAAAGATTACTAAACCCGCGACAAGCGCTATCCCCGCAATCCACCGGCGAGTAGTCGGAATCGGCAATTCATCAGTCATCGTCGGTTTCTCGATTGGTGGACCAAAATCCGAAGGTGATAATAATGGGTCGGGCATAGCATGAACAGCCAAGCGACATAACGACCGACATCACCGGGCGCGCGGTTGAGTCACCACTTGCAACAGCGCTGCCGCGTACTCCGGTGCATGTCATGGTTCTGTGCTTCTGTGCTTCTGTTGGGATTCGGAAACGAACAGTTTGAATATAAAGCTACCGTTGTCTGTACTGAACCCCACTGGACCGTTGATCGGAGCAATCAGTTTCGGATCTAGTTGCCCAGTCCATATTGTCTGATCGTCCACATCGACAATGCATGAAAAGGAGCCCCCGTTTTGTTCAATTCGGGCGCGAAGTCGATGCGCAGCGTTCGTGGTTGCCGTGACCCTGAAGTCTTTCAGTGGGATTCTAGCGATGGCAACGTATCCGCCAGCACCGCAATCACGATGCGTGGATTTTCCCGGGTTGCTCTTGATTGTGACGACAATCTCCTCGACGGGTTCAATTCGCCACATCACGTACAAGAGATTGCACGTGTTCTTCGTCCGCATTTTAAGTCCGATTTGACGAACGAAACCGCCCGACGCAAGTTTCGACGTGCGTTTTGATGGTCCACGGTAGCGGAATTGCAATGTGGCGTCCTGATGTTTGCCGGTCTTACGTTGAGCACGTTCTTTGGGGCCGGTAACGGTCAAAAATCCCGATCTTGTCTGTGAAACAGAACCGAGCGTGACCTTCAGGTCCGACTTTGTCGTGTCGGTCCAACCTGGTGCCAACGTCAACATTGCAATCACGCAAGTTAGGATTTCGGTGAGCACCATCTTCTCTTTCTATGCACAGAACGACCAAGTTCACCGGGCGGCGGCGAACGACTATTGAATTCAAAACCGACTTGACCCGCCGCTCCGGTGCAACGCCTTGTTATCCGTCGGCTTGCGTCCAGGCCGCCGAACGTAATTACGACCCGATTCGGCTTGGCGTCGTAGGAGATGGTCAAAGATGCGATCTAGGTCAAAATCATCATCCGCCCCTAATTGGTGGCGGATCTGTTTGATCTCGGTGGTGGGATCAAGAATCATCATAGGCCTCAAGTAGTTGCTCGGGTGTGCAAATCGTTGCGGGTTCGTAACCAGAATCGCGACAGATAGCATCAATCAGATGTTGGGTCGTAGGATTCAGTATATGCTTAAAATTCCACGTCGACAACAAATCTATGCCATTCACAGCTGCAATCGCTATGTGTGTTGCGTCACGAGGTTCGGATCTTGGTACAGCGTGGCCAACAAGCAAAGCATCCGCTAGCGTTTTTGCCTCGGTAGGTGCCTCCAGCAACGGAACCGCGTCAATTACAGCCAGTCGTTCTGCTGCGGCAGCCGGGCCACCGCCGATCGAACACATTCTCCATTATCCAGCCACAATCTTGTACAAGCCAAATCCGCAAGCTGCCACACCGAAAACGACTCGGAAAATCGACGCAACTTTGCCCATCCCGCCACGAATCTCGTTGCCGAACTTGTCGTGTGCGATACCTTTCCTCAGTTCGTATACGCCCGAACCCGCAAGAGCGGCACCAATCAGTAGTGCGATGAGGCCAAGCACATGCGGATGCTCATTTAGCCATTGGTTGGCCGGGCTATCCGCGCCACGTTGTGCGAGCACCACGAAGCTATCTATGTTCATTGTCAAACTCCTTATCAACTAGAAAAGAGTACGTAGGGTGCGTGGTCGCCGCCTAATTTGGTGCGTTACAGGGGAGTAATGCGTCTACACTACACTAACTTTGAATCCGAGGTCAAACGCACCGTTTTTTCAACGACCACGCACCCTACTTGCTGTAGTGTAGAATGGACCAACAGCATTCTTGGGAAAGCGACGGGGATGGTCAAAGTAATCAGCTTCCATTGGATCGCTACATGGACCTGCCACATAACGTTTGAGGTCACCAGGTCGCGGCGAACGACGTTGATTAAATTGGCAAGCTTATTCGCGGTCAGGTTCAGCGTTTTGTTATGCCCGGCTGCGACGTGGCTACCTGTTTCTTGGGAGGACGAGCAGGCATGCCAAATATCATTCCTCGGACACTGATGTCTTCATCAATATCAGGCCAATGAGCTCCCTCTCCGTTACCAATGATTTCAAAACTATTGCGTTGCTCAGGGCTTGCCTCAGATAGGCGCCAAGACCATGCGAGCGGGACGCTAATAATACGTCCATCTTCAAGCTCTGCGATGATTAAATCTTCCGTGACTTTCATCGCCATCATACGCGGCTCACTACTCACCACAGTGTTCATCCCAGGCCTCCATAATGCGATTCAAATTGTCGAGGATTAACTTTCGAATACGGCTGAGTTCATTTGCTTTGAATCCGCTGCTTGTGGCGAGAGTCACAGGCTCAAGCCAAAACTTGCAAGTCGATCGCTCACGTCGCACATGAATATGCTTTGGTTCGTTGCAATCGAAGCTGTAAAAGAATAATCGGTACGGCCCGGAGATCCCCGGAATAGTCGGCATTCTGCAATTGACCTCGAAAACAAAAAGCGGACAGTCAAATAAGCTACATGTTCAATTCTACACCACGGTGTGAGCCTTGAATACCTAGCGGTCACTTGACATCAGAGGTTATCCCAGCAGTTTGTGGACGGGGCAGAGCAACATCGCCGTCAATTTTTCTTCGATGAACATAATGTGGTTTGGAACAGCGGGCGGTGAGTTGATTCGCAAGCAAACCGGCCCGCTGCATCCGATAGTTATCCGCCGTCTGGTGTTGCTTCTCGGCGATTGGCGTGAAGCACCTCATTCAGGAGTGGATTCACTGGCATGAACGAGCCCAACTGCCCAAATGCCGTATCTGTACCAGTCATTGTGGTATGACTGATAATGGCGTTTCAGGCCAACAAGTTCGAGGCCATCCATGAATTTGGGGGAGATAATTGGAGCGTAGACAACTTTAGCTGACGAAACCATGGCTTTAGTCCAAGGATGATTGGGATCTGACTCCGTGGGAGACACCAATAGATTCCATGGGCCAATTGAGGCGACGTAGGCGAGCGTGAAAGCAAGGGCAGCGGAGGCAAAGTAGTGCCATCGACTGCGCGCCCAAAGAGTACCCCGATAGCGAAGGAATATTACAAGTGGCGCCGTACAGACAATGAATGCGACCAGTGAGGGGAGCCGAATCGCAACAGTCAAAACTATCGCAACGATCGCCGTGAGGATCAGAAGACTTCGAGTCGTGTACTTCATGCTGAACACCGGGTCAGATAACGACAAAAATCACCCGGCGGCGACGAGAGATTGTCCATTTGAAAACGCCCGACTTTGCCGCTCCGGCGCATCTTTTTGTTATGCCACACCTTTTACGCGTTGATCGTCTGGAACCGTGTCATTCAGCTCCCGAACGCGACTAAGCGCGATCGAATACTGACCATTTGAAGGGCGAGTTTTGTCTTTGAACGTGTCCCAAATCAGTTGACCGGGGCCATTGTAGCATGTCTCGAATGTACCATCTTTGTGGATGCGAATAATGATTGTGTGTTGCGGGCAACTTCGGAATGCAACGCGAGCCGCTTGCGTTGCCTTTATTTCGATTTGGTTTCCATGTGGGTCTTGAGCGTCGAAGCCAGTGTTCGAGGGGGGCATTAGCGTAAGGTCAAATGCATCCGCAACAAGGCATTCACCAATGCTGCCTACCATATGCCCGTCGGGTGTGAACGGCCGACCCGGAAACATCTGCTCCAGTTCGGAGACAACATCATAGAGGCGATGAATCAGGGCAGCGAATTTTGCGTGATCGATTTTGGGCATCGAGGCATGTGAGTCATTGGAATTCATGACAGGTGAATCGCTTGTGGCATAACGACAAAAATCACCCGACGGCGATGAGAGATTCTCCATTTCAAAACGCCCGACTTCGCCGCTCGGGTGCATCTTTTTGTTTTGTTGCACGAAGTGGGAAACGGTCGCTATCCGTCAACGCGTGCCCGGAAATCCCTCCGGCCATTCTTCAACGTCTTGATATTGCGAACGGTATTCACATTCATCAGTTTTGACTATCGAGTTGCATTGTATCACACAACGATTGATTTGACGCCATACGATTTCGGCGCCTTTGTGATCGAACCAGTGGTCACGTGATTTTCGTTGTTTCCAGTCTGTTTTGGAGAAGTCGAGGGTCGCCGTGAGCTTTGCGGCGTGAATTTGGTCAATCGGTATTTGGTTTGTATCGCAATCTTCGATTAGCCAAGCACGAAGTTCGCCTGCGATTGCAAGTTGTTTCGTTGGCTGGTCGGCGAACTTGGAGCTTCCGCTCAGGGCGTCAATTTCGAGCGTGCCGGAACCGAGCGATTCAATGTCGGTGTACGAATTGACGAGCCGCCATCCACAGAACATGTGGCAGAGCGTGTCAGCACAGTGTTTCAGGCGTTTGCGGCGCATATTGTATGGGTGGGGCTTAGCAACATAACTATAATTATAACGACGTCCGTCAAATACGTACTGGACGCTCTGGGGTAAGCATGTCAGCAATGTACAGCAACTTGGGCGAGAGGGCAAATTTTGCCAAACCACCTCGACTATTGGACTGAATGCGGCAAGTGTTACACACAAAACACTACAAGACAAACCCGTAAAAGCTTGTTTTCTTGACACACTTTTTTGAAAGAAACGAACCGCTAATCAACACTGATAATCGCTAATCGCATGTCTGTTTTTCGCATTTGGTTCATCTATTATTGAGGTGTGCGCCAGGAAAGCGACAGGCCGACCAACGGGAGTGCCGGATTTAGCGAGTGAATGCTTGGAGTAAGTAAAGTTTCTATCGCATACATCAATAGCGTGTATTAGCGCTGATTAGCGGTCCCCTTTTTTTGTTTGCGTCTTTGCCGCGCCGGGTGTTTTGGAGTTTCCGGCCAGGATGACCGGGCTATGGTTGCCACGTCCCTACCGCATCCCCCCCCCCAAGATCAACAATCAAAAATCCCACATCAAACATCCCCCCTCCCCCGGCCAAATTTTACTGTTGAAATTAGGCCACCACTTCTGGGACAATAGCGATTAGCTTTTAGCCGCTAGCGACCAGTTTTTTCGCCATTCGAAATTCGTCATTCGGATTTCGAAATTCCCCAGCCCCCAATCCCTAACCCCAAAGCGAAGCGCAACACACCCACCCCATTTTCTGCGTATTCCATTCAGGAGGTTTTCATGGTCCGAGTGATTTGGCTATTCACAGCATTGTTTCTGCTCGTTCCTAGTCGGTGCGAGGCATCTATGAACGGGAGCGATACTCTCGTCATCAATTTCACCAATCAAGAAGATGCAACAGCAAAGGCAAAGTGGTCGCCGCATGATCGACTCGACATTACAAAAGACGGTTTGGGATGGGATGGAGAAAATAGTTCATCATTCGATTCCTGGATAGAAACCAAGCCCATGCCCGTGGGATTTTCGTGGCGGCCGCTCACACAAACGGGAGTCCAAGTGGTTATCGATCCTGCTCCAAGTTCGTTTAAGCTTCCCAATGGCCAAACAAGCACACCGTATCCAGGACAGGTTTATGTGCGACACAGCCCCGATAGCAAGCATTGGTCTTCGTGGCAGGCACTTCGGCATGACTCGGCCCAGGATCGAAATGTCGGGAAACGCACTTTTTCTGGAATAGTTGCGATTCCACACCGAGAACGTTTGAACTATCAAAAACGCCTAACTGCTTATACCAAGAGAACCGACGTTGCCTGGGCCAGTGATGAGGAAGCACTGGCGTTCTTAATCGTGAAGGAGCAGCCCGAATTCTTTCGCGACAATAAGTCCTTCATCGGATACTTGCAATTCTTATTCGAGGGATCAAGCCGTGGCTCACAACGAATTCGTGAATTCAGAGCAACCGCAGGTTGGGGAATGAGCGGGAGGCACATGCCAGCACGAGATCCAGCTACGGAAAAAGATCGCTATGTCCCGTGGCGCTTTGTCGCTCCGAAATAAAGTGCGTGGGTGCGCAAAGTGACAACCAAGTAAGGTCCGCACAGCGGCCCCTACTTTCCTTTCGTCGTGCCGTCGTGGTTCAACTGACCAGAATCTACGAAACTCCAACTGCCACCGAGATTTTTTCGATAGGATTTACAGGATCGCGGCACATGGAATCAATCCCGCCCATCCTGTAAATCCCGTCATACAAAACTCTGCTGTCTCTGCCGTCTCTGCGAGAAACCATTCCCCAGCCAAATTATACAGTTGAAATTGGGCCACCACTTCAGGGAGAATAGCGATTAGCTTTTAGCCGTTAGCGACCAGTTTTTTCGTCATTCGTCATTCAGATTTCGTCATTGATCGCGCCCAAATGGACAATATTTCTCCCTTCCACCCTCCAATTTCCGCCCTTTCCCTTCAATTTTGTCCACTTGAGTGCGTTTTCCCTAGATAACTGCCAAAACTAACCCACCAAACACTACGATAGCAGCACCAACCAACACAGTTTTGTCCACAATCGTCACTCAGCCTGCCAATAAACAGATCAACAATCAAACATCAAACATCCCCGATGCCCCCAACCAATAAACACGCCCCCAACCGCGCCACCCACTGGCAACTCCGTACTCGGGTTCTTCAGTTCGACCGGCGACCGCTGCTCATGGGCATCGTCAACGTCACTCCCGATAGTTTTTCCGACGGCGGTAAGTTCTTCTCGACCGAGGCAGCGGTTCAGCAAGCCCTCCAACTGGCCGACGACGGCGCAGACATCCTCGACATCGGCGGCGAAAGCACTCGGCCCCATGCCGATCCCGTCACCGCTCAACAAGAACTCGACCGTGTCGTCCCCGTCGTCGAAGCCCTCGCCAGCCGTGTTGATCTCCCGGTATCGATCGACACCACCAAATCCGAAGTTGCTAAAGCTGCTATCGAAGCCGGGGCAGAAATCATCAACGACGTCACCGGCCTCGAAGGCGACCCAGCCATGCCAGCTCTCGCCGCCGAAACCAAGGCCGCCGTTTGTGCCATGCACATGCAAGGCTCGCCCCAGACCATGCAAGACAACCCTCGCTACGACAATGTCGTCGAAGATATCTACCGCTACCTCAAACAGCGCCGCGATGTTTTGATCGAAATGGGCATCGCCTCCGACCGCATCTGCCTCGACCCCGGCATCGGCTTCGGGAAAACACACCAACACAATTTCACGCTGATGGCCCATTGCAGCCGCTTCCACGCCCTCGGCTGTCCTCTATTAGTGGGCCATTCTCGCAAGGGTTTCTTGGCCAAGATCCTCGCAGACAGCACCGCCGACCGAACTTTTGCCACCATTGGCTCAGCCCTCTCGCTCGCCGTCCAAGGCGTTCAGATAATACGCGTCCACGATGTCCGACCAGTTCGCGAGGCCCTACTGGCATTTGAAGCAACCGGCGGGCTCGATGGTGGGAGCAAATGCTAGCACTACGCCCCCCTCATGGGGAGGCCCCCCCTTTGTTTGTCCCCATATTCAGGCCGTCCTGGCCTTTCCAGCGGAATAGTAACCATCAGAGCGACGTTGACCATTCCTAGCAATTGACCGATACTTACGCGATTAGGGTTTACCTATTACCGCTACCCATTGTGGGCTAGCTTTCCTTCCAACGCTGATGCGACCACCATGACCGCAACTGCTGAAACACAAACCGAACCCGCCGACTTAGACAAGTACTGCTGCGAGACCGCCCGCCGCGCCAAAGCCGCATCCGTCGAGTTGGCCCAAGTCGCTGGCGAAACGAAGATTGCTTGGCTGCGCCGATCAGCCGACTTGCTCCGCCAACGCATCGACACCCTCCAAGCCGCGAATCAACTCGATATCGAAGCCGCCCCCAAATACGGCCTCACCGACGCACAAGTCGACCGCTTGCGTCTAACCCCCGAACGTATCGAAGGCGTCGCAGCCGCCCTTGAAGAAGTCGCCACCCTCTCCGACCCGATTGGGCAAGTCATCGACTCCACGATCCGCCCCAACGGGCTTACGATCAACAAGACCCGCGTCCCGCTCGGCGTGGTTTTCTTTGTCTATGAATCGCGTCCCAACGTGACCGCCGACGCAGCCGCCATCTGCGTGAAAGCCGGCAACGCCGTCATCTTGCGTGGCGGTAAAGAGGCGATCCACTCCAGCCAAGCTATCGTAAAACTACTGCACGAAGCTGCCGCCGAGATTGGCATCCCCGCAGATGCCGTTCAACTAGTCCAAACAACCAATCGGGATGCCGTCGGCCATTTCCTCCAACTTTCTGAATTCATCGATGTCGCCATCCCCCGTGGCGGCGAGGGCCTTATCCGCCGCGTCGCGGCCGAAGCCCAAATGCCTGTGATCAAACACTTTGCAGGCAATTGCCATGTGTATGTCGATGCCGCTGCCGATCTAGAAATGGCCCGAGCGATTGTCATCAATTCCAAGTGCCATCGCATGGGCGTTTGCAACGCAGCCGAGTCGCTGTTAGTACACGCTGACGTCGCGAGTGAGTTCCTACCCCCGCTAGCAAAAGCATTGCACCGACACGAGGTCGAACTTCGTGGCGACGAACGTACCTGCGAACTGCTCGACACCGCCACGCTGGCCAGCGAAGAAGACTATGCTGCTGAGTTCCTCGGCCCCATCATGTCTGTCAGCCTCGTCGGCTCGGTAACCGAAGCCATCGAGCATATCAATCGCTACGGATCGGGGCATACCGACGCCATTGTCACCAACGATTTGGCAACCTCCGAACAATTCGCCTCCGGCGTCGATAGTTCAGCAGTGATGATCAATGCAAGCACACGTTTCAATGATGGTGGCGAGTTTGGCCTGGGGGCTGAAATCGGCATCAGCACCGACAAATTCCATGCCCGCGGACCCTGCGGCATCGAGTCGTTAACCAGTTACAAATACGTCGTACACGGGAACGGTCAAGTTCGAAAGTAGATGCGAGATACTAGCCTCGCAGTTTCCTCTCGCAATGGAGTGCGTGATGGGTGATGTTTTAAGTCAAGCAGAAGTCGAAAGCCTGCTCACTTCGTTGGATAGCGATTCGTCGACCAATGAGGAAGCGCCGGCTCCATCCGCTCGCTCTCGCGAGAAAATAACCGTTTACGATTTCAAACGGCCAGAGCGCGTTGGCAAAGAGCAAATGCGCGCATTGCAGACGATGCACGAAGGCTTCGGCCGAAATTTCGGGGCTGCTTTATCCGCCCTCCTACGCACCATTGTCGAAGTCAAACTCACCAGTGTCGACCAGCTCACTTATAGCGAGTTCGTCTTTAGTCTCGAAAACCCAACCTGCTTCAACCTAATCAGTGCCAAGCCGTTAGAGGGGCAACTGATTCTCGACCTCAATCCCTCCATTCTCTTCCCAATCATCGATCGCCTACTTGGCGGGAGTACATCAGGTACTGCGCCAGCGCGTCGACCTCTGACCGAAATCGAATTGCGTTTGGTCTCTCGCATTACAGGTTTGTTTCTCGAAGAGATGAAACACGGCTGGGAAAACGTACTCGAGCTTGACTTAGAAGTCGATCGCGTCGAAAGCAATCCCCAACTCGTTCAGATTATCCCTGCCAACGAAGTCGTCGTTCTCATTAGCTTCGAACTTACCGTCGGCGATACTCGGGGCATGGTAAATCTTTGCATCCCATACAATTCCATCGAACGCATCAGCCACAAGCTCACCTCAAACAGTTGGGTCAGCTACAGCAAGAGGCCTCCGACCCCTGAATCGATTCAACAACTGAGCAATCAGATTGCAGAATCTCCTGTCGAAGTTGTTGTCGAGTTGGCAGGAACCAGCATCTCGACAGCCGACCTCATCAGCCTCCGCGTGGGCGACATCATTGCAAGCGAAAAAGATGTCCACGAGCCGCTTCTTGTTTCGGTTGAAGGACGCAGTAAATTTCATGCCAAGCCAGGGCAATTCAAAGGCCGAAAAGCCATTGAAATCGTAGCGACTCTCGAAGATCGCCATGTCCAACTGGCTCCCAACCACAGCGAATCCACACCCCAGCAAACAGAGTCTGCCTGACCCATTTCAACACGGCAAAGTACCCCAAACATACTAGCCGCAGGCGGAAGCCGCGGTTTTTTCGTGCTCGACCGCAGCTTCCGCCCACGGCTACCATGGAACTAGCAACTTTGCAATTCTCCGGTTCACCCCGCATAAATAATTGACACCGAAGGGCCTAATCTGCGACAATGGCAGGCGGAGCCTTTTCTTACTTTCGGATCGTTCGATTCTTTCAATGCTTCCTATGGGTGACTGAAAAGTCATAGGAGAGGCACGAGAAGTGGGTGCGCGTAGTACCGTTTGCTGCGCGGTTGGTCAGGGATCGGGTCTTATCAAGAAAGGCCAAGACTTCTGGAGAAACCGCTATGGGGATTTCTATCAAATGTCCCAACGGGCATGAATTCAAAGTAAAAGAAAAGTACGCCGGCAAAAAAGGACTATGCCCCTATTGCCCTGGCCAAGTGGCGGTCCGCGTGCCTAACGTTGCTTCGTCCAATGAGTTAAGCAAAGCAGCCATGCGGGTTGCCCGAGAAGAACATGGCGGGAAAACTGTCGCAGCGACGGCGGCCTCTTCCGTGTTCGACGAACCCGATCCGCAAGACTCCAGCGCCAGCGGCAGTCTACTCAGCTCGTCTGTCATTCGGCACAACATCAAATGCAGTTGCGGCGAAAAAGTTCCGATGTGGTTTGCACGTTGCCCAAAATGTGGTGCGTTTATGCAGCAATAGACTGAACAATCTTTGCTCCGAGCCATCAGTCCTTCGTAAGTAACGAAATCACCTCGATAGCGGCAATCGCGTGTTCAGGAGATCGCAACTCGTTCAACTCTCCGCATCGTGTGATATCAATGGCGTAGCGTAAATACTGTTCTCGCGACTCTTCAACCATTTCCCAGCCTATCTCCAACACCACCTGGGGCCATAGCTTGCGTGCCTGGGCCAGAGCCTCGTCGTCCCCCTGGATGGCTGAAAATATTACGTCATCTAACTCCTCCAGCAATGCCCGTACGCTCTCGGTTTCAACCTCCAGCAGACAGGCCGGACGCTGCACCTGCATACCCGCGGCATTATTGGCGATACTTCTGGACGCATGCGCAGCATGTGGACGAATGTGACTATCACTCATACTTGGTCGGGCTCCTCAGTATTTCGTTGTCGACGACGTTTGGCAGCTTGACGCGATTGGGCTCGTCGCCTGAACTCCGCGCTGCGCGACGAAATATCGCCTTCGACTGCTGATGCCACAGCCTCCTCCTCGCTAGGAGCGGCTGACAGTTTGTCCTCACCCAAATGTTCTTCTAGCAGCAAACCTTGTTTCTCTACCAAACGGCGTATTTTCTGAAACTCGCTCGCCCATTGGCCATGTTCTTGGCTGACTCTTCCCCTCTCCGCTTCCAATGCTGCTGATAAATCCTCGGTTCGCTGCCTTGCCAGTTTCAGCTCAGTTTCCAATAGGTCATGGCCTCGCTCCAACTTCTCAAATTCCTGGAGTTGTTCGGTATTCTCTTCCTCAAGCTGTTGTACTTCTTCGCGAGTCTCGGCTAAGTCTTTTTTCCACTGTGCAGCATGAGTGTCGAGGTGGCTCTCGTGTTCTTGACATTTTTCTAACGCATCTTCGCGTAGATCGATTTCTGTCTGTTTCCGTGCCAACTCGGTCTGCCACTCAGACAACTCCTCGTGCAATTTTTCGAGAGCACTAAACGAGTCGTGAACCCATGCCTCTAGCTGGGTTTGCTCGCCTTGCAAATCCTCTAAAGGCTGCAAAGTTGCTTGAATCGACTCGATGGTTTCAGAAGTTGACATAAGCAGCAGGAGATTTTAAGTCACGAAAGGCGCAAGTTGAAACTGTTGGAAAAGACCGTGCCTAGTGCAAGGCGTACACCCACACCGTCATGTTTTGCCGTTTTCTCAGTAATTCCCCCCGGGAATCACGATCACGCATTTTGAAAAGCTGCCCTATGGGCAGGATACCTAGGTAGGGACGACAGCCAGATCGCCATTCGGAAAATTGGTCGCAAAACGGCGTACGCCGCTCCGCCATCGAAAAGATAGCTCACAAAACCAAACGAAGCAAAGTTCGTGGCTCAGTATCTCGAAGATTCCGATCGGAGGGCTTTTAGCAATCTAAGCGATCGTGTCTACTTACTACTTCTATTGCAATGTGGCATTTCGGCAACATACCCCCAGCCCCCTTACCTTTGCCTTATGGCCGCGAAGAAGAAAAAACGTAAACCGCGAGCCCATGTTGCGGTCACCCCTGAAGCACGGGCCAGCGAGGCGATTACCATTGCCTGGACGGTCACCGTCACCACCACGTTGCTCTGCAACCTCATGATCATTGCAGCCCACTTCTACCTCATCAACTATCCCGACGCCAAGCGGATGGAATTACTCCGCGGCCTCATGCTCCTTGGCGGCTCGATCGTTGGAATCATGTCGCTGCTAATCCTGCCGGTGCTCTATCGAGTGAGACGTGTCCCGCCCCCGCGTGGCCTCGTGGTTTTCAGCATCTGCATTGCCCTGGCGCCGATTCTCGCCGTTCTCGCTCGAACTTTCGGTTGAAGTTGGAATTCGTAGGAAGCAAGATCACCAGCGATGCCGGCCTGTTGGCTTATCGCGAACTGGACGAAGTACTCTGTCTCACGGAAATGGGCGTTGAAGTGCTAAGCGATTCACGCCTGGGCACGAACCAACAACATGGCCTCGTGCCACTGCTGCGTCAGTCAATCTACAGCCGACTGGCAGGATACGAGGACGTCAATGATGCCGAGCGGTTGTGTGTTGACCCTGCCATGCGACACGTTGTCGGTGGGCGGGCCGCGCAGGCGGACAAAGAAGCCGCTTCCACAAGCGGAGTCGGACGCTTCGAGATCGAGACGCTCAGTACCAACAGCAACCTTACGGCACTGATGAATCTCTCCGGCGAGTGGATCGACAAGGCACATCGGTGCAAGCCGCTCAAACAACTGATCCTCGACCGCATCGAACAGTTGGCACTACCGCCACCGGTGGACACTCGGTGCAGTGAGTAGGAGCCTAAAGGCGGCAAAATGTTGGATGTCGGGAGAAAAATCTGCGCATCAAGGACGCGAAGCCCGGCCCAGGAGCTTGAAAACCTTGTATTGAGTGATAGGGGCCCAAGAATTGGGGCCGATAGTCAAAAAATGAGAACATTTCCAACGCGTTAGACTCGGGGGGGCGCACTTCTGTTACAATGGGCGGGTCTGCACATGCGATGATTCGCACACGTTGAGCGCAACTGCCCCAGGATAGTTTTTTTTGAACTTGTTGTCGACGATTGGAAGACTGCCGGCACGGCTCCGTCAGCTTCTACGGTTCGTTCTCGCCACCCTGGTAAATATCCGCTAACAAGAGATACCACAGATGAATATTATGATTTTGAGGAAGATCAACTGGATAACATTCCAATTACGCATGCCTGTGCTGTGTGTTTGTTGCCTGACCGGGCTCTTGGCGCCCGCCGGCGAGAACAGCGCAGCGGCGAACACGCTCCGCTACATCCTCGAGGGCGATTACGGCGACGACCTGGCCACCTCGGCGGTCGTGCGAGGCGGGAACTTTCGCGTATCGGCAGATTTCGACGACGGAGATCTGTACGCCGATGAGGTGGACTCGACGAGCTACCGCAACGACTCGGTTCGGATCGAAACGTTCAACACGGCCGAAGATCGCGATTTCATACTCGGGGTAGGTGCATTTCTGACCGCCTACGAAGTAATAACCCCGTTTAATGATCGGCTAAGTGTGTTTATTCCCGTTTTGCTCGACATCATCCCGGGTTCCGGCGGTATCCCGGGTGTCGGCGGTACGCCTGTCATTATCACTGCGGGGTTCAACATCGAGTTCTTCGATGAATCGATCGTCGCCGGCGACCCGATCTCCTTGCCCCTCTTCAACGATGCGAACAGCGGCTTCTTTATGAACATCCGCCCTTCTCTCAACGATAACGTCGACCCCAGCACGCTCACCTTCCGTGTTGTCGAAGTGGTGCCGGAGCCGCCAGGCCTCGCGCTGTTAGGTGTGGGTATGATCGGCTTTCTGTATGCCGCGAATCGACGCCGGCAAGGCCTCCGGCATTGGGGACGCCCAGAAAGCGCCGGGATAAACCGGATAAAACTGTTGGGCTAACGATTGCCTATCTTGTTGCGAGAAAGGCGGGCTGGGCGAATGGCGGTCGTCGCCTCGTTCGCGTTGGTGCTTGCTCTTTTCAGTTTGTATTTCATAACATGCGTTAAAACTCCGCATTACCCGGCGTTCGAGGAAACGGAATCACATCTCGGATGTTTGCCATTCCCGTCACCGCCTGCACCATGCGTTCCAGCCCAAGCCCAAAACCAGAATGCGGCACGGTTCCGAAACGCCGCAAATCGAGATACCACCAATACTCGTCAGCATCTAGCCCCTGCTCTTGCATACGGGCTTCCAGCACATCGAGCCGATCCTCGCGTTGGCTGCCACCAATGATCTCGCCAACCCGTGGCACCAGCACATCCATCGCCCGTACGGTTTTCTCGTCGTCGTTGCACTTCATGTAGAACGGCTTGATCGCAGCCGGATAGTCGTACAAGATCACCGGGGCCCCGAATTCCTTCTCGGTAAGGTACCGCTCATGCTCCGCCTGCAAGTCTGTTCCCCAGGCGATCGGAAACTCAAACTTCTCGCCCGATTTTTCTAACCGCTCGATCGCTTCGGTATAGCTAACCCGATGAAAGGGCTTCTCGGCGATGGTGTGCAGTGTTTCAAGCACCGTGTCGTCGATGCGTTTTTGAAAGAATTCGACATCCTCCTCGCAGTTAGACAGCACATCGGCCACGATGCGTTTCAGAAAATCCTCTGCCAATTGCATGTTGTCGTCTAACTCATTAAACGCCACCTCAGGCTCAACCATCCAGAACTCGGCCAAGTGACGCGACGTGTTCGAGTTTTCCGCCCGAAACGTCGGCCCAAATGTATAAACTTTGCCCAATGCCGTGGCGTAAATCTCGCCTTCCAGTTGCCCCGAAACCGTCAGGTACGAAGGCCGATCGAAGAAATCCTGCGTGTAGTCGACCTGTCCTTTTGCGTCCAACGGAACATTCGCCGGATCGATTGTCGTTACCCGAAACATCTCTCCAGCGCCTTCGCAATCGCTGGCGGTGATAATCGGCGTATGCAGGTAGAGAAAACCATCTTCCTGAAAGAAATCGTGAATCGACCGACTAATTTGATTTCTCACCCGCATCACGGCGCCAAAAGCATTCGTCCGAGGCCGAAGATGCGCCCACTCACGCAGCTTTTCCATCGAATGACGCTTCTTCTGCAGCGGATACTCGTCCGGGTCAGCCCAGCCGTGGACAATCACCTCGGCAGCCTGCATCTCGGTGGCTTGGCCCTTACCGCCCGACTCTTTGATCTCGCCCCGCACAGTCGCGCTACAGCCCGCGGTCAGACGCTTGATCTCTGATTCATAATTCTCCAGACCCGCATCGGCAATCACTTGGATATTCGCCAAACAAGTGCCATCGTTGAGTTCCAGAAAGCTGAACCCACCCTTCGAGTCACGACGCGTCCGCACCCATCCCTGGAGCGTCGCCTGTCGACCAATCGACTCTGGTCGACGCGCCTCTTTTATCGAAATCTTTTCCATCGGTTCTCCATAGAAGCACGCATCAATAACAAGTCGTTAAAAACCCTTCGTGCCCAACCAGCGTTCGGCATCCAGCGCCGCCATACAGCCCGAGCCAGCGGCTGTCACAGCCTGACGATAATAATCGTCGGCCACATCCCCCGCAGCAAAAACTCCCTCGACGCTTGTATTCGTACGAAACGGAACCGTCCATTGAAGATACTTCTTCGCGGTCATATCGAGCTTGCCTTCCAGAAAAGTCGTGTTGGGCGTATGCCCGATGGCCATGAACGCCCCGGCCGCCTCTTGCTCGCGCTCCGTCCCGTCGACGGTCGACTTGAGTCGCACTCCCGTCACGCCGTCCGTATCGTTGCCGAGCACCTCTTCAATCGTGGTATTCCACAGGATTTCAATCTTCGGGTTGTCGAAGGCACGTTGGGCCATGATCTTCGAGGCCCGCAATTCGTCGCGGCGGTGAACCAAATAAACCGTGCTGGCAAACTTCGAAAGATAGTCGGCTTCTTCGACAGCCGAGTCGCCGCCGCCAGCCACGATCAACGGCTTGCCTCGGAACCGTGGCAGCGCTCCGTCGCAGACGGCACAAGCGCTTACCCCCAAATTCTTGTATTTCTCTTCCGACTCTAAGCCCAAATAATTGGCGCGGGCACCGGTCGCGATAATCACGCTGAGCGCTTCCACTTCTTCTCCACCCAGCGAACGGAGTTTGAAGGGGTGGCTATCGAAATCCACCTCGACAATATCGTCGGTAACAATCTTCGTCCCAAAATTCACCGCCTGCTGACGCATCAAATGCATCAGCTCAGGCCCCGAACAACCTTCTTTCTGATGAAGGTCTACCAACCACTGATGCTCGCTGGGCAACGCACTCCGAAGAAATTCACTGAGGTCGCCCGCCGGGAAACCTGGGTAATTCTCGACCTCGGTCGTCAACGCCAACTGCCCCAACGGCATGGTGCCCTGCAGACGGTTGTCCTCGGTTACCGCCCCCTCGAAAACCACCGGTTCGAGGCTCGCTCGGGCGGCATAAATGGCGGATGTCCAACCGGCAGGTCCACTGCCTACAATCACAATTTTTTCGGGCACCGTTTCAGTCCTTTCGCGGCAAGCAATCTGGCAGAAAACTCAACAACCTCGTAACGCGGCGATTATAGGATGCCCAGCGGACGGCGTAAACCAACACGATCTGTAGGGCAACTGCAAAGTCACAATTGCACAAAATAAACCGCAACAATTTGAACCACAGAGGACACGGAGGACACAGAGAAAATCTATTTTTAAGGTACTCTGTGCCACTCCGCGTCCTCTGTGGTTATTCTTTTTTCCTAAACTCTGGTCGATCGCACCGACTTTGGAGCTGTCCTGCCAAATCCCGCCCTCGGCTTTGGTACTCCGGCCTGCGCTGGTAGGATACAGCCTGCCACAAAGACACCCTCCAGTCCCTGACTACCCCTTTTCCGTATCTTTGCTCCCCAGCTTTCCCCATGCTCACCGTACTGATTGCCCTTGGCTCGTTCCTAGGATTCATCCTCGCCTACCACACTTATGGCCGTTGGTTGGGAACCAAGATTTTTTCCCTCGACCCCAACGCCCTGGTTCCCAGCAAAGAGCTACGCGACGACGTCGATTTTGTCCCCACACGCAAACAGGTCATCTTCGGCCACCACTTCACCAGTATCGCCGGCACCGGGCCCATCGTTGGGCCTGCGATCGCCGTCTTCTGGGGTTGGTTGCCGGCCCTGCTGTGGGTTGTGTTCGGTTCGATCTTCATCGGGGCCGTCCACGATTTCGGTGCGTTAGTCGTTAGCCTCCGCAACCGTGGGCAAACCGTGGGCGAGGTGGCTGGCCGTATGATTGCCCCTCGCGCTAAGGTGCTGTTTCTGCTCGTTCTCTTCTTTGCTCTGACCGTCGTGTTGGCCATCTTCGGGTTGGTGATCGCTTCTATTTTTAAGCTCTATCCAGAATCGGTGCTTAGCGTATGGATCGCGATGCCCATGGCCATAGCAATCGGGTTTTGGACCTACCGCTTCGGTGGCGGACTCCTCGTGCCCTCGCTGCTAGCGCTTGCCTTGCTGTACGGTGCCATCTATGTCGGCGTCGAATATCCGTTTTCGCTCCCCGCCAGTTGGGGCAACCCAACGATCATTTGGACGGTCATCCTCTTTGTTTACTGCTTTTTTGCCTCGGTCTTGCCCGTCTGGGTGTTGCTCCAACCCCGCGACTACATCAACAGCCATCAATTGATCGTTGCACTTGTTCTGCTAGTAGGCGGCATGTTCGCGGCCGGGCTTAGCGGCAAAGCCGACTTGCAAGCGAGCGCTCCGGCCTTTACCGAAACCGCTCCTGTCGGCGCACCGCCCATCTGGCCGTTTCTTTTCATCACCATTGCCTGCGGAGCTGTCAGCGGCTTTCACTGTCTGGTAAGTTCAGGCACAACCAGCAAACAAGTCGCCTGCGAAACCGATGCCCAATACGTAGCCTACGGGTCGATGCTACTAGAAGGCGCGCTGGCGGTAATCGTCATCCTCGCCTGCTGCGCGGGCGTAGGCATGGGGAAATTTACCCGCCAAACTGACGGAAACTACGTCGTCGCAACCAACGAAGCAGGCGACCCCTTGGTGGGCCGTGCTGCTTGGACCACTCGCTACGACCCTCAAAGAAACTGGAACGCCTTTCTCCTGGGCGACAAAGTCGGCGCCTTTGTCGAGGGAGGGGCCAATTTTCTCACAGCCTTGGGGATGCCGCTCAAGTTGGGGATCGGAATTATCGCGGTTCTAGTCGCCTGTTTTGCGGCGACCACCCTCGACACGGCTACGCGGCTGCAACGCTATGTCGTGCAAGAATTAGCGGCCTCATTTCATTTCAAGCCACTAATGAACAAGTACGCAGCCACGGCGTTCGCTGTAGTTCTGGCGATGATGCTAGCGATGATGCGTGGCCCTGCCCTGCCCGACGGCACCCTGCGTCCCTTCGGCACCGGAGGCCTCTACCTCTGGCCCCTGTTTGGTGCTACCAATCAGTTGCTGGCAGGGCTTGCGCTGATGGTCACCGTCTTTTATCTCTACCGACGCAACAAACCCATCTGGTTTGCCGTCGTGCCGATGCTGCTCATGATCGTGATGCCCATTTGGGCGCTGAGCTGGCAGATCTTCAACGCCGAGACAGGCTGGTGGCCTAAGCAAAACTACTTGCTGCTGTCCATCGGCATCGCCACCCTACTGCTCCAACTCTGGATGGTGGTCGAAGCAATTCTCGCCTGGCCCCATGCCAAAGGAGTACTCGAAGAAACGCTCCCCCCACTGCCACCAAGCAGCAAAACAAGCCTCGCCGCCGGTCGCTAAAACAGTTCCTTCAATTATGTAGCCACAGAGTTCACAGAGAACACCGAGCGAAGGTTATTTGCTTCAGCATTTTCTCTGAGACCTCGGTGTGCTCTGTGGCTATGCTTTTATAAGAAATGCTCTAGCGAGCAGCGTTCACCACTTCCAGAAATTGCCCGAACAGATAATGGCTATCGTGCGGGCCGGCTGAAGCCTCGGGATGATACTGCACGCTGAAAGCCGACAATTCTCGATGTCGAATGCCCTCGATCGTCTGATCGTTCAAGCTTCGGTGCGTCACTTCCAACGCCGCCGGTAGCGAATCTTCGTCGACCGCAAAGCCGTGGTTCTGCGACGTGATCTCTACCGTGCCCGTATCCAACCGCTGCACCGGTTGATTGGCCCCTCGATGGCCAAACTTCATCTTGAACGTTTTCGCCCCGCAGGCAAGCGACAGCAACTGATGCCCCAGGCAAATCCCAAAAATCGGCTTTTTACCAAGCAACTCGCGAATCGTGCCGATCGCATAATCCAGCGGCTCAGGATCGCCCGGCCCGTTGGACAGAAATATCCCGTCCGGCTCCTGGGCCAACACATCCTCAGCCGACGCCGTCCCCGGCAAAATGGTCACCTGACACCCCTGATCGTAAAGATGCCGCGGTATGTTCCACTTCATCCCAAAATCCAGCGAAACAATATGGGCTCCCTCACCACCTTCCGCATTCCGCACTCCGCATTCCGAATTCAAATGCGTCCACTCGCTCACCGGCTCCCGCCAATCGCAAGGCATCTCGGGCATCACTTCGCGCACCAGATCGCGTCCAGCCAGCCTTGGGCTCGCTTTGGCCTTGGCAACCAAACTCGCATCGTCCAAGTCCTCGGTCGACAGCACGCCTCGCATGGCCCCAGCCGAGCGAATCCTGCGTACCAACGCTCGCGTATCGATCGATTCGATCGCCACCACGCCCCACTCCTTGAGAAAGTCGCCCAGCGACGCCTCTGAGCGAAAATTGCTATTCACCCGGCTATGCTCACGCACCACAAACCCCGACAAGTGGGGCCGGCTGCTTTCCAAGTCGTCCTCGTTCACCCCGTAGTTGCCAATCTGCGGGTAGGTCATCGTAACGATCTGCCCACGATAGCTCGGATCGGTGAGAATCTCCTGATAGCCAGTCATCGAGGTATTGAAGCAGACTTCGCCATCCACCTCGCCCGCGACGCCAATCGACGTACCGGTAAAGACGGTTCCATCTTCCAGAGCAAGTTTTGCAGTAGGTTCCATTTGAGGGAATAGGGGTCCGAGGCGAGGGGGCAGGGAATAGGGGTTGTAGCGAATAAGTCTGGCTGGGCATCAACATCTGACCTCCGACCTCCGACCTCTTGCCTCTCCCCCGTAATTTTTTCACGATTTGTTACCGATACCACACGTAGGCTGTGGGTCTCCGGCTAAGCAATTAGCTGGTCAGCCTAGAATTTTGAGGGTCTTTGTTCCGGCGAGCAAGGGCCCTCTTTTTCATGCGCTCCGACCAATATAGCGGGCCGGGGGGCAAAGCTGTAGGGGGTCGTATTCCGGATGAATCGTTCGTATCAAGAAATGGCACGCAAGGCCTTGGCTGCTGTTGAGGACAGCGGCACCGGCACAAACCAGTCAGCCGGATACAAATAATCCTCTCCCGAATCGTCAACTATTCGCACATACCCCTCTGAGGCGGAAGGGCGATCGGCCTTCACCCGATAGAGTTTTCGAAGCTGAAGGTCGGCGTACTCGCCTGTCTCAACACAGACAACGAATTTTGCCTCAATGGCGCTCAGCGCCCGTCGTTGCAAAGAACGATTAGTCGAGGAACTTTTTGATTTTGAAGTTTTGTCTACCGATGCCATGACATTCATACCAGTGAATTTCTGCGCGGCGCACTCGGCCTGTCACAAGACCGACTTCGACCACGCCCTTCATTTTGCGCCACCGACCGGCGCCATATTTCTTAGCAAGCATCTTTCGCGACCGGACGCCGCGCCCCTTAGCGATAACCCGAATGTTATCGATTTCACCAACAATATCGAAGTGCATCCGCTAGCCCCAAAGGGAGTGCTCGGCCAGCGCCCATTTTACCAGGGAAATTCGTGTACGTCGATTAGAAAAGATTCGCGTGTAGGGTCGCATTCCGGCGATCTGTAAGATCGCGGCTGGCTGAAGCAGACGGTTTCCCCCATTCAGCCGCGATGCTACGCATCGCCGGAGTCCCCGCCGCTAACCCTTCCAACCCCAGTCGCTCCGCACCGCTTGCCAAGCCCATGCCGTCGCATACACTTGGATAAAGAGCATCAACGCAAGCACGATTGACCAGTGCATCTCAGTACCACGTAGGAGTCGGTGGTACTGGTCAAGCCAACTCACTACGAATATCCCTCCGAAAAGCAAACCAAAGGTTAAGACTGCCGCATAAATGGGTTGCCGGAGCAAACAGTAGGTCGCCATCGCCAGGGTGTAGATCAATAGAAATATCCCTACAAATGTGCCCACAACGACAAGCGGTTGCGACTCTCGGACAAACAAGCTTGCATCGGTCAGCCAATAGGCGAACAGAAACAGAGTGCCAAACGCTACGACGAGCGTGAGCACTCCCACCACAAACTTGACACCAAACCACAACGAAAAGTTCATCGGTCGTGATCGCCAAAAGTCGTCCACCCCAGGTTTTAAGTCCTCGAAGAACACGCCGATACCCGTTACCAAGGTTACAAGGAAGCCAACCGTGAGCGTGAGGCCCGCTAAAACTTCGCCAAAGCCTCTGGCGCCCATCTGTCGATCGTTGATTAAATAAAACGCCGTGGCCAACACAAGAACTCCCCCGACTGCCATCAACGACAACGGCCCTGTCTCTCGAATCTGCTTCCACGCAGTGGCCGTAAATTGACTTCGCATTGGCGGGCCAAGCTGTTGATTCTTATTCGTGACGATCGAAGAGACATTCCCGTCCGTCCGACTGGGCCTGGAAACCACCCTACCGAATCGACGAAGATACCAAGCCAGTACGCAACCGTGCCCAATCAGTCCAGTGGCCAGTAACAGCAGGTAGTTCCCGGACTGAATTCTCCACATGATAGTCGTACTTCCTACTCCTCCCGGTGCCGCAGCAATAAGAACTTCCGCCACTTCATGCACCGTTTGTAAATGTCGCTTTTCCCCCTGATACACAATGTAAGCTATTACAAGCCAGACAAAACTAATCACAAGAAACCCAACCGCCCCAGCGCGAATTTCGTCCGATTGATTCGCCCCCGCCGCTGCCATCCACAACAAGAGGCTAGTAACACCAAGCACGCTGACGATCGTTGTGATAGCCACCCAGTCAGTAGCTCGCCAGACTTGTCCCTCAAACGAAAACATATCTGCCATCCCCTCTCCACTGATCCACCACATGCAGAACGCCCCTAAGGCAATCACGGGAAGAACCGCGGTGAGAATAGCCATGCTTAACTTCGCTATCCCTGGTCGCCACATCGGCACGGGGAGCGATTGCAAGAAAGTCAACGTCTTGCGACCACTCTCGCGACCGGCTGTACTCATCCCGAGAAATGTGCCGGCAAGCACACAGTACGGAACGAGTAACCCAAACACCGCGACCCCCATCGTTTGAGCGTTATACGAATTAGAGTAGTGCGTCGCAACAACAATGAAGGAAACCATCATTAGCGCCGCCAGCTTCCACTTATGCTCGTGCCACTCTTTCCACAGCAAACTGTGCCAAACGCTTCGCATAGGTTGTCGTTCGCTTTTCATGTTTGCTAACCCTCTCCCAATATCTCTCTTACCCCAATAGCCGCGATCTTACAGATCGCCGGAGTCCCTACATTCCTGCGGTCGGTAAGATCGCGGCTATTTGTGTTGTGTTTTTATGTTTGCGATACAGTCACGTTGTCGACCGTCGGTTCTGCCGTGGGCCTGCTGCCCTGCCCCATCACGTAGGCTTCAAAAATCTCGTCAAGATTCAAGTCGACCACCCGGTGCTCGATACCTTCGCTACGCAACTTTTCAATCGCCTGCTCCGCACCTTCGACCGTCAGGGCCAGCTCGTCGCCATCGGATCGTCGATCGAGCACCTTTGTTGCTTCGCTCAACGCCTGCGTGGCGTTGCTAGGGAGGACGATCTGCTTTACGTCGGCGCGTAGCTGCTCGGTCGCGATTTGCCGTACAATGCGCCCTTGGTCGAGAATCGCCACCTCGTCGGCCACCGGTTCGACTTCGTAAAGAAGGTGCGAACTATAAAACACCGTGCGACCCTCGCCCTGCAGATGGGTTATAAGATCACGATTAAACTGCTTTCGCATAATCGGATCGAGTCCCAACGCCGGATCGTCCAAGATCACCAGTTCAGGCCGATGCGCCAGAGCCATCACTAACCCCAACCGCACGTTTTGGCCTTTCGACAAGTGTTTTATTTTTGTCTGCAAAGGCACTTCGAAATCGCGGGCATACGTGAGTGCCAAGTCGTGATCCCAAGTCGGATAAAACGGCGCGATAAATCGCAAAATCTCCCCGGCACGCATCCACCCATACATCGTCTGATCTTCGGCCAAATACCCAACACTCGCCCGCACGGCCATCGGATCGGCGGCCGGATCTCGCCCCAACACGCGCATTGCCCCATCATCTCGATTCAGCAGCCCCAGCAACATACGGATCGCCGTGGTTTTGCCGGCGCCGTTGCGGCCCAAGAAGGCAAACGTCTGTCCACGCTCGACTTGCAAACTCATTCCGCGCAACACTTCGGTCTTGCGAAACGATTTTCGCACGCCTTGAATTTCGATAGCCAAACCGCTCATCGCGATGCCTCCTCTTCGTTGGGTACAACAAGCTGACTGATTGCCTCAGCCAGCAGTTCGTGCAGTTGTTCAGACGAAAGCCCCAGCGCAACCCCTTGCCGGGCGAGCTGGCGAAGTTCTTCCAAGAGACGCTGGCGATGGGCCGCCAGACTGTTTTCTTTCGCGCCCTCGGTCACAAAAGTCCCCTGCCCGTGACGCATCTCAAGCAGGCCATCGCTCACCAGCCGCTCGTAGACTCGCAGGATTGTGTTCTGGTTGACCGCCAACTCACGGGCCAGCTCGCGAACCGAGGGCATCCGATCGCGGGGCTTTAGCTTGCCCGAGGCACACAACGTCGCAATCTGCCCGCCAATTTGCCGCGAGATGGGCACCGCCGAACCTTTTTCGATGCGAAGAATCATGACTTCCACCAGAGAAAACAACCAAGTGACTACAGAACTATAACAGTTGTCTCTAGGGGTGTCAATAGACCCAAAATACCGGTTTTTTCTGGAAAAGAGGGCTTTCTACAGCCAGTGGTGCAGGCTATTCCCACCGAGACGGTGGGAATATGTGGGTACGAGCAAAAATTTTGGCTGATTAGGCCATTAAAGATAGGGCTCTCGCAAAGATTGTCCGTTAGACGTCAAGCGGAATTTAGAGTGGGATCGAAAATAGTTTGATTTCAGTACGCCGTATAGATGATTTGGATCTCGCAGAGACGCTGAGACGGCAGAGCTATGACGCTGCGGTTTCCTCCGCTGTCTCAGCGCCTCTGCGAGACAATCCTTTCCTTTTTCTTGTTTCCTTTGCGACTTAGCGGCTTTGCCGCGCTGGGTCCTTAGTGTCCTTCGTGGTTCATTTTCTTCCATTATGTGAACGGTTAACAAATATTTTTGCGTCTATTCGCGGGCACCCCTTCTTTTCAGCACGCGTTACTTGTCGTTTGTCGGATTGTGATCAGCAATCCCGTCGCTAGTCGCGGCATGTTCAACCGCCATGAACGAATCGTTGCCGCCGCTGTCTGAAAAGCGTTTCACCCCAGCGAGTTTAATCGCCGCGTCGTCCACCTTTTCTAGCGGCGTGTAGCAAGGGTGCGGCCCCTCTTTGTAGGGGCTATTCTGACGAGCGTTGTAACAGCAGATCAACGCCCAACGATCGTTGGGCGAGTGATTCTGATCGCTCCGGTGCAATAAATTGCTATGGAAAAACACCGAATCACCAGGCTCCATCTCGCAATACACCAACTCTAGCCGCTCGGCTGCCGCAGCAACTCGGTCGAGATCGGCACAGGTTTGATCGCCCATCTTCACGTGCGTGACCCGTCCCATACGGTGCGAACCCTTCAGTACCTGTAAACAGCCATTCTCCTTGTTCGCCTTGTCAACGGCGGTGTAGACGCTGCACAGATTCGGCTCCAGCACACCATTTTCGTACCAGTAGCCGTAGTCTTGGTGCCACTCCCACGCCCCGCCTGTGACCGCTTGCTTCATAACCATCTTCGAGTGGTAGTGGTAGGCTTCGTCTTCTAGCACCTGCTCGACCGTATCAACAATCCGGCGCCCACGAGCAAACATCCCATAGAGATCCTCCCCCGGATGATTCCACAGCGACAGCCGCACACTGCCACCTTCGCCATCTTCGCGTCCAAAGGCATGTTCGTCCAATGCCCGATCTTCCTTAGCTGCCTGTCGCAGCAGATCGACCTCTTCAGCATCAAACAAATTGCGAACCACCACATAGCCATCACGTTGATAGGCTGCCAATTGTTCGGTATCAAAAATTCCGCCACCCATTGTTTGAAACTCCTATGTGATCGTGGAAAGTTTAACCTACTTCAGCCCTTGGCATCCGCCAAACATCGCTTAATTTGCCTAACGGCCTGGCGCAGCCGTTCTTCGTTTTCGACCAACGACATCCGCAAAAAACCCTCGCCCGCAGGCCCAAACCCGCTGCCGGGGCTGACTGCCACATTGCCCTCTTCGAGCAACATCATCGCAAAATCCATCGTACTCATCCGCGAACGCCACGGCTCGGGGATCGGCTGCCAAACAAACATACCCGCCTTAGGCAGGTTCAACTCCCAACCCAAACGCCCGAGACCGTCGCACAATGCATCGCGGCGACCTTTGTAAACTAACGACTGTTGCTCGACGGCAGCTTCGGTATGGCGCAACGCCATGATCGCGGCGACTTGGATCGCCTGAAACATTCCATAGTCGTAGTACCCCTTGATCGTCGCTAGCGCGCCAACCATCTTTGCGTTGCCCGAGCAAAACCCGACACGCCAACCGGCCATGTTGTAGCCCTTACTCATGGTCGTAAATTCAACGCCTACCTCAGCCGCACCGGGCGAAGCCAAGAAACTTGGTGGCTGATAACCATCGAAAGCCACATCGGCATAAGCAAAGTCGCTAATCACCATCAGGTTGTATTTTTTTGCAAGCTTCACCACTTCATCATAAAATTCCTGCTCGACAACTACGCTCGAAGGATTGTGTGGGTAGCAAAGAATTAGCAACTTAGGTTTGGGGGAAAGCGTCTCACACGTAAAAGCGACATTCGAAAGAAACTTCTCGCTGTTTGTCACCGGCAACGAAATCACATTGCCCGACGCCAAAGCCACAGCGTACACATGCACCGGGAAGTACGGAGCAGGCACAATCGCCGTATCGCCTGGCCCCATCAGAGCCAAGCACATGTGACTAAAACCCTCTTTCGATCCTAGGCAAACCATTATCTCATCGTCTGGGTCCAACCGCACGCCATACTTTTTCAAATACTTGGCTGCCACCTCGCGGCGAAGGTTGGGGATGCCGTTCGACTGGCTGTAGCGATGGCTTCGCGGATCGCGGGCCGCCTCGACCAGCTTTTCGATGATCATTTCCTGCGGCGGATCGCTCGGGTTGCCCATCCCTAGCTCGATCACGTCGTCGCCTGCGACCCGTTTATCGTAGATCATCTTATTGATCCGCCCAAACAGATAGGGCGGCAGACGCGTCACGCGTTGCGCAACTTCTACCCGGAACGGTTCGGAGGACGACAAAGACTCATCAGACATGGTTCAGCTCGAACAAAACAACGGCACTGCAACGACCCAGTATACCCGCTGCGGGTTCGCGACCAAAGTGGTCTGATCGGACCACCAGGAGGATTACAAACCTATACTAGCCGCAAGCGGAAGCCGCGGTTTTTCCAAGTTTTGCCGCTCTCGCTATTGCTGCCCTGCCGTGGGCCGTACCGCCGTGTCCTGGCGAATCGCAGCCCTTCCGGCTTCCTTCCGCTTGCTAGGCACTCGCGAGGTGCCGGCCAGATAGTTGTCGACTCGCGAATGCTCGCGAATTTGCTCGAACTTCTCGTTCATCGCCAGCCGCATCTTTTTCTCATAAATATCACGATTCAAAATCTCGCGAACGTCGCTTTGATGCAAATCGATCTGCTCAGTTCGACCTTCGCAACGCAGAATGATGAACTTATCGCCAGTCTGCACGATGCCAGATAGCTGCCCCGGCTGCAAAGCGTAGGCGACCTCTTCTAGCCGTGGCTGGCCACTGTAGCGACCGATCGGTGGCACCTCGCCCCGCAATGCTTTGCTGGTCGGCTCGATCGAATACTCCGCCGCCAAATCGCCAAAGTACTCGACCGACTGATTTCGACGGGCCTTATCCCAAACTTCCTGGGCACGACGCATTTCGCCAAGCACGATCGCTCGACAGCGGACCCGTTCGCCATAGTTGGCTTCAAAGCCCTTCTGCATATCTTCGTCCGTTACCTGAACATCCTTGGCAGTAAGTTTCTTTAACGCCGCCGATGGCCAAACCGAGTCTCGTAGATACTGCGCCCTTGTGACGCCTTGCTCTTTAGCAATCGCCTCGAACCACTGCTCCAGGTCGACTTTACCTTTTTGGTCCAAAATCCCAGCCAGCTCAGCAGCGTGCTGTACCTCGGCTTGTAGTTCCGCATCGGTAACTGTGATGCCAGCGTTTTTTAGCTCCTGCTCCAAAAGAAGGTGAGAGATTTCTGTCTCCAACACTTCTTCGCCATGCCGCAACAAGCACTCCTGGCCAAGCTCTTTCATCATCACGCGATCCCCATTGACGGTGGCTACCACCCCGGGCATGGTCTCGCGAAGCTGCAAGTTGTTGTACACATTTTGAATCGTTGCCGTTGATTGCAACTGGGCAAACAGCGTATGCGACACTTCCCGCAGTTTCTCGTCCTTAATCTTCTCGACTATCTGTTGCTCAACTGCGGCGCGGTTAAATTGCCTAGGCGGAATATGTTCTTCGCATTTCAAAATGACATGCTGCCCACCCACGCTAATGATCGAAGAAATCTGCCCCGGCTGTAGGCGAAACGCTTCTGCCTCAATCCGAGCATCGCCCACGTGTCGACGGATTGGCTGGATCAAACCACCTACGCTCGCGCTATTGATGTCGATTGAATGCTCGATCGCCAGACGGGCAAAGTTGTCGGGTTGAGCAGTCAGTTGGGCGTGTAGTTGGCGAGCCAAGTCGGCATTGCCAATGGCTATCAACCGAGCGCGGACCGCAGCCCCAAACTCTCGCTCAATTGCCTTCTCGATATCCGTAGCCGAAGGTTGCAAGTCCGCTGCCGCCAATTTTCGCAAAGCAAGCGTTGGCCAAACAATATCCCGCGCATACTCTTGCGGAGTAATGTCTCGCTCATTTTTTAGCATCTCTAGCCATTGCTCTCGCCCCAGCTTGAATCGTTTCGCCATACGATCAATTTCAGCACCGATTTCCTCTTGGGTAACCGCGATGCCTCGCTTCTCGCAATGGTTCAAAATCAGTCGCTTGTTGACCAAACTCTCAAGCACTTTTTCACCATGACGGCGCACACAAGCATCAATCAATACTTTGCGGCTAATATCTTGGCCATTGACGATCGCCATCACATCATGCTGCGGACGTTCAACGCGAGGCAACTTTTGCTCAGCTCGCTTAGACGTGGTGCGTGTTTTGCTTGGAGCTTTTGCGCTGGCTGTTTGGTCGCCTTCGGCACTGCGAAATACGATAGCAACGGTTAGCACCACTCCAGCAGCAACGAGCCAACCAATTTGATGCTTCCATGCCCAAACAACCATACCAGCGCCTTTCGAGCGCGAATCTGCCTCTGAACGAGACGTCTCTGGAAGAGACATAGCGGTTTCTCCATAAACCGAGTGTGTAGACGTAGGTCGACGCGCGGCGGGTGCGCGAAGAAACGGGCCAGGAGTATGGCGGATGCAACGATTCCAAGCAAGAGAAGCCAGGCAGTGCTAGCACTTGTCTGTCGGAAGCATCTCTAGCTCATGTGGGAGGCGTCTCCGACACTCACTGCGTACAATCGCCTCCCGCCCGTTGCGAAAAAATGGTAACGCTTCAGCCGAGTGAAGCAAAATAGAACACAGATGAACGCTGATTTAGCAGATTGTCGCAGATACAAAACGATTTTGGTCAACCATCTGTTTCGATCTTTAGCCCCCATGACTTCAATAATCTTCTTTTTGTATCCGTGAAAATCCGTCTGATCTGTGTTCCTCCGCGTTCTATTACTTCAGAATGAATAGCCGCAATCATTCGGGTACGTCGCTTGAAAAGACGATCCGTTTTCCATCGGGAGACCAATCGGGATCGAAGTTACTGACGTCCTCAGGTTGGCCCGGAAGCCGTGCTGGCGGATCGTCCGAAGCGATGGTAAGCACGTAAAGCTGATTTTTTGCTTCCCCGTGTGCTTTGGCCCCAAAGACCACCCGTTTGTTATCCGGCGACCAGGACGAAAACGAACATTCGAGACCAGCGACATGGCTTCGAACCGACTGGCACTTCCCCGACTTGTCGAGAAACGCGATGGCTAAACCTTCCGCATTTCCATCCGCAAAACAAATTTGACGTCCGTCGGGAGAGCAACTAAATCCCAATTTCGGAGAATAGGTGCGTGGTATTTGAAGCGGCGATTCGATACCAGTCGCCAAATCTAAAGAGACGATACTACCCCGAGATAGCGACGCGATACGGTTCCCGGTCGGGAACCAGCGTGGGCTGCCCCAATGGTTCGCAACTTCCTCGCGTCCCGTCCCGTCGACGTTCATCACGACGAGGCTTCTCGAGGGCTTGTACGTGTGGCAGACCAGTTGCTTGCCATCAGGAGACCAGCTTGGCATGGCGCCCAATCCGATATCGACACTCTCCGAACCATCCGCATTCATGACAAACAAATGGGTCGCTGAGTAACTTTGCTTTTTGAACTCCTCGACCATCCACCCATCAACAGCAATCTGACTTCCATCCGGAGACCACTGGGCCGCACCAAACCGCCAATCAAGCTTATGGGTCAACTGCTCCAAGCCAGTACCATCAACCTGGATCGAGAATAACTGCGCATTAGGCTTTTCCTCGGCAAAAGAAGAAAACACCGGCCAGCAAACGGCAAGCCCCGCAAAGACAACAAACACCCGATTCAGCAAACTTCCAACCAGATATCGCATCGTTCGGCTCCCAGTTCTACTAACGATCAATTTCTTTGTGTGCACAAAGATTTTTTGACAGGATTTACAGGATCTTTAGGATAGTGGTACATGGGTTCGCTCCCATCTATCCCGTAAATCCTGTCCAAAAATTAGTTGCCCAGTCGTGGCAGCAGAGCTACGGCATTCCAGTTTCTCCGCTGTCTCTGCGCCTCTGCGAGACAATCCCCTTCTTGCTTTCCTTGGCGACTTATCGCCTTTGCGAGAAATCCCTACCTATTCGGTTGCGGTCAGAGCCGCGCTGGGTTTAACAGTCCCCAGCAACAAAAATTCCGCACTCCGAAATCCGCAATCCGCATTCCCCTCCTCAATCGTCCATCACTTCCGATTCTTTCGCCTTCGCCAGATCGCTCGCCTTGCCTTCGTATTTTTTGGTCAGCTCTAGGATTGCCTTTTTGGAGTCTTCGCGGTCGTCCTCGGTCATTTCGTTATCTTTTTCCGCCTGATCGGCATGTTTATTGGCGTCCCGACGGATATTTCGGATCGCGACCTTTGTTTCCTCGGTCAAATCTTTCGTTCGGGCGACCATCGAACGTCGCACTTCGGTCGACAACGCCGGGATATTTAGCCGTATCACTTTGCCGTCGCTCTGTGGCGTAAGCCCCAGATCACTGGCAACAATCCCCTTCTCGATATCTTTGATCGTCGAAGGATCGAACGGCCGAATCACCAATTGCGAAGGCTCTGGCGCGCTAACCGAAGCAATCTGCTTAATCGGCGTCGGCGAGCCATACACGTCCACTCGCAAAGAATCGACCAGCCCCGGATTGGCACGACCTGTGCGAATGCCCGTCATATCGTGCTTCAACTTGGCAAGCGCCTTTTCCATGCGTTCTTCCGAGTCCAACAAAATCGTATCAGCATCCATAAGAAAAACCTCTGTCGCAAAATTATACT
Organism: Planctomycetota bacterium; assembly: GCA_013152205.1. Lineage (GTDB taxonomy): Bacteria > Planctomycetota > Planctomycetia > Pirellulales > Lacipirellulaceae > Bythopirellula. The sequence continues at coordinate 10,997 of JAADGV010000047.1, read as the reverse complement.
AACCCGTTATCACTCAAAAAAACTTATGCCATATAGATAGATTTACCACAGAGGCACGGAGGACACTGAGAAAAAAAGATGCCAATGAACTAGCGCCCTAAAATCATTTGAACTTGTGAGTTGGCTAGATAGCCGGAGGCACACTTGCCTCCGGACCGCGTGGCGGACCGGCTAAAAAACCAACTCCCCCCCCTTTCAAACTCTGTGTTCTCAGTGCCTCCGTGGTAATATCTAATTGTCACATCCCAAAAAAATTCCTAAACCTATCTCTTCCCGGACTCAACTATTCTGTTGTTTCAAGCCGACTAGTCACCGAAGTACCGATCTTCTCGCCACGCACGGCCCGCTCGATATTTCCGTCTTGCCGATAATTAAACACCAAAATCGGCAATTCATGTTCCATGCAATGCGCAATCGCGGTCGAGTCCATCACTCGCAAGTTTTTTTCTCGAACCTGTTGGTAGGTCAACTCGCGATACAAAACCGCATGAGGATTCTTCTCCGGATCTTCGCTGAAGACGCCATCAACGCGCGTCGCCTTCAACAGCACGTCCGCTTCGAGTTCCAAAGCCTTCTGCGCCGCAGCCGTGTCGGTCGTCACAAAAGGCGCTCCCGTGCCGCCCGCCAAAATGACGATTCGGCCCTTTTCCAGATGCCGCTTGGCTCGACGGCGAATGTACGGCTCGGCAACGCCATCCATTTTTACCGTACTCAGCAGCCGTGTCTCGCACCCCAGCGATTCCAACGCATCTTGCAAAGCTAGACCATTTATCACCGTCGCCAACATGCCCATGTAGTGGGCCGTGGCTTCCTGAATGCTCGAATTGCCCGCCGTAAACTGGCCGCCCCGCAAGATGTTGCCGCCACCAATGACAATCGCAATCTGAACGCCCTGTTGTTGGGCCAGATACGTCTGCGATGCGATATGCACCACTTCCTGCATACTAATCCCACGCTCGCCAGGAGGCGCGAAACTTTCGCCAGAGAGTTTTAGGATCACCCGTTGATAAGGGCCACTCGTAGGTTCTGACTCACTGGATGGCATCGCAGGTTCTCATCGGGTTCGTATGTGAAAAAAGCCCAGAGGAAATCCCCTGGGCTTAGGCTCAATTTTTTAACCGGCTGCCGTAGCAGCCGCCTCATCCGATTCTTCGCTCGAATTGGTTTCGCCAAGCTGCCAACGGAGAAACCGTTTCAGCTTCATACCGCCAGCTGCTGCGACTTTGCCAACCGTTTGCTTTTCGTCTTTCACAAAAGCTTGCTCTTCGAGAACGTTCTCGGCATAGTAGTTCCGCATTCGCCCTTCGATCATCTTCTCGATGATGTTCTCTGGCTTGCCTTCCTGACGAGCACGCTCTTTTTGCAGTTCACGCTCTTGATCGACGGCTGCCGGATCTAAGTCAGCGGTAGTCGTCGCTGCAGGATTCATCGCAGCAACGTGAAGGCTGATCTCCTTGGCCAACTCGTCGTTGCCACCTTCAACTTCCAGCAGAACACCAATCTTCGCCATGTGGACAAAACCACCGCACGGAGCATCAATACGCTCCAGACGGGATAGCCGAAACACCTCGCGAATCTTGTTTTGAATCTCGTCCCGCTGTGTTTCTAGCGTCGTGCCACTTTTCGAGGGCGAAGGCTGCGACCACAATTCCTCAGCTGTAGAAGCACCCGGGCCGGTTGCCAACTGTCGAGCCAAGTCGCTGGCCAACTGCATAAACTCTTCGTTCTTTGCGACCGGAGCCGACTCGCATTGCAGCTCGATAATCGCACCAACACCGTCAACGACGCTCGCATAAATGCCAATTCGGCCTTCGTCCGTGCATCGGTCTTGGCGTTTGCCCATAAACTTCTTGCCAGACTCGCGTAGTGTCTGCTTGGCTACTTCCATGTCGCCGTTGGCGTCTTTGAGCGCTTTTTTGCACTCCATCATTGGCAATTGCGTATCGTCTCGCAGTTGCTTAACCATCGCGGCAGTAATCTCAGCCATGGTGGTTTACTCCTTGATAATATCAATTTCGTAAGGTTATGGTTAATAGAGGCAAATCACGCCAGCCACGCTCTCGACGAAACCGCCGCCGACCTGCCTGCTGTCATGCACTCTAACTTAGTTTTCTATCAAGCCAAACTTAGGCCGTCGGCACTGGCTTAGGCTCGGCACCCTCGGCCTTCTGTTGCTGCTCACTGGCAGCTTGGGCTTTTCCTTCAGCAATGGCATCGGCCAAGATACCTACGATCAAGTCGATCGACCGCATGCTGTCGTCGTTGCCTGGAATCGGCAAGTCAATTTGATCCGGATCGCAGTCCGTATCAATCAAAGCCACGGTAGCGATACCCAGCTTGCGAGCTTCCTTGACGGCGTTCTTCTCTTTCTTCGGGTCGACGATCACCATGCACTCCGGCAGTCGATTCATCGTCCGCATACCATTCAGGTTGCGATGCATCTTGCGATACTCGCGATTCAACGAAGACTGAGCCTTCTTCGAGTAGGTATTGATCTCTTCGCCATCGCGAATTGTTTCCAACTCCTCCAAGCGACTCAGCCGACTGCGAATCGTACGGAAGTTGGTCAGCGTACCGCCCAGCCAACGATCGTTCACATAAGGCATGCCGCAACGGTCGGCGGCTAGCTGAATCGTATCACCGGCTTGACGCTTGGTGCCAACAAACAACACGAGGCTGCCATGCGAGGCCACGTTAGCCAGATATTTCTTGGCTCGCAGCAGTCCGCGAATGGTCTCGCGGACGTCGATGATGTGAATTAGGTTCCGGCGGGCGTAAATATACGGCCGCATCTTCGGGTTCCAACGGCTCGAGCGGTGACCAAAATGCACACCCGATTCCACGAGCTTCTGTACGAGAGGTGAAGGCACAGACAATTTCTCCTGCGTAGGCACACCGGCTAAGTCCCTCGGTCGGCGGCACTACTGCTAGCACCACCGGGGCGTCCGGCGTTGGTAATTCTATTCGGCCTGACAATATTTCAACGATTTGGATACCGGACCGTACGGACCAAATTTAGCCCTGTAGTCTATCGCGTCCGAAGAAAATCGTCAATTGGCACCAAAAGTCGGTCCCACCCCCCGAAAACGACAACACGCTCCGACGCTAGAGCCATGTACTCCGGCACCTCCAACCCAAAGGGTTGGGCCATATAATCCCACCGTCTCGGTGGGGCAAAACGCTCAAGCACCAATCTGCTTCAACCCGGCCAGCAGCGCCTCGTGCAATCGCCCATTGGTCGCCAGCACGCCCCGATTCGCCGCCAGGGTCCGCCCCTGCGAAAAATCCAACGGCTTGCCGTCCAGGTCGCTCACTCGCCCGCCCGCCTCTTCCACCACAATCGAGCCTGCCGCCTGGTCCCAAATCATCTCGCGGTAGTCCGGCCTCGAAGGCGAAAGCAATCGCAAATTCACTTCGCCCCCGCCAGCAGCAAGCACCGAATACTTCGCTTGGCTATCCATCGGCACCGGATCAGCCACCACACCCAAGGTTTCGGCCAGCTTACCAATCTCTCCCGTGTTCGTGTGCGCCTTTTCGACCGAACGCAACAGCCGAGCCTTAGCCACCTCGTCACACTCAGATACCGACAGCTTTTGCCACTCCGCCTGCTCGTCATCCAACGAACAGACAAACGTGCCATTCGTCCGCCGAGCCACCAGCAACGAACCCGCCCCGCCCTTTTCAGGCCGGACCCCCTCGGCAAGCTCAGGACAGCCCAGCGCCCCGACTCGCACGACGCCATCGCGCAGATACGCCAAAGCGATCGCATATTGATCGCCTCGCAAGAACCCCTTGGTCCCATCCACCGGATCGAGTGTCCAAAAATTATCAGTCGGCTCCCCGACTCCCCGATCGATCCACCCACACACATCGTCGGCATTCGCCTCAGGAATACACTCCCGCACAAATCTCACGATCTGCTCAAGAGTTTCACTGCCCTCATCGGTTCGCAACGCCTCGGAGCTTTCCTCGCCCACAAAGCCCATCTGCGGAAACGTCTCTTCCAGACGCTTACCCACAAGCGCCTGAGCAGCAAAATCAGCCACCGTCACCGGCGACTTGTCACCCTTCGCCAACGCATCGCCCACCATTTCCTTCTGCACCCGACGAACCAACTGAGCCGCCTCACGAACAGCAGCAACAGCAAAACGAACCTTCGAGCAATCAATGGGGCAAGGCATGTCAGTTCCAAAAAGTCAGGGTGATTTGATTACCACGGGGGCACGGAGAACACAGAGGAAAACAGACTAGCCGTTGTCAAACATGCAGCGGAGACTGTCAAGCTCATCAATGCCTCGCCACCATGTACGGCATGCCTCCAACCGTTCCCTCGCAGCCACGCAACACCTCCATTGCTCGACATCGAATTCTTCACCCTCCCGTCGATCCATCGAGATGTAATCAGGAAGAACTTTCAACAGAATGGCATGGACTTCAGAGAATTCCTTCCAGTAGGCACATAACCGTGGATTACGGATTAGTTGGTAACGACTCTTGGGGGGCGACTCCTTGGCTACCGTGTCACCAGTTGCAAGGGCTGCCTCAAGAAATGCTTGAGCCGTCTTTAGCGAGGGCGACAAAACGGTTAACAACTGATAGCCATTCCAGTCATTCGGTCGAAGGGGTTTCGAATTAACTTCGCAATAGCGGGCCCAAATTGGTCGACGCTCGATTTCCCAAAGTGCTCCACCTGCTGGCGACAATCCATACATCCAGTCACCATCGAAGTACTCTGGGTCGCTTTCTCTCGTTATTAGTTGTCGCTGACATAAGTCGCTCAGCGTTTTTTGCAGTTGCTGGTCGTCCAAGCCGTGCGAATAACGCACGTTCATATGGATGGGGTACTGGCCTCGTCTGACTAAGTGCGCTGCAGCGGGTTTGTCGAAGAAAAAATCGAACAGCAAAAGCTCGTCATCGGTTAATTCGGTGGCGCCAGTACGCCGGGGAAGATTCTCCATGGATAGGGCGGCAATGCTCGTCCGCCCAGCGTGAGGTTGTAGCTACGGTTCGCCGCAGCAGCAAAAAAACAGAAAAACTACCCCGCCAGGACTTGAACCTGGAATGAGGGAATCAAAATCCCTAGTGTTACCAATTACACTACGGGGTAAGAGATAGTTTCTCTGAGTGACACATGCCGTGTCACGCCGGGTAATCTACGTGAATTATAGCGCCAAGAAAAGTGCTATGCATTACAACTTCGATTTTTCGTAACCGTTCACAAGTCCGAAAACAGTAAACCGCGAATGAACACAAATGAACACTAATGAAGAAGGAAGCCCGCGAATCACGCGAATCACGCGAAAATGTTCGTTTATTTGCGTGATTCACAGACAAAATCATGCCAGCGTTTTCAGTTTGAAATCAGTAGAAATGTGGTGGATTGGATCGATCCCGTCTATCCTGCAAACTAGCAGAGACGCTGAAACAGCAGAGCTACGGCATCCTGGTTTCTCTGCTGTCTCTGCGTCTCTGCGAGATAATCACTTTTCTTGTTTCCTTTGCGACTTAGCGCCTTTGCGAGAAATTTCTACTTATTTGGTTGCGGACAGAGGCCGCGTTGGTTTTATCTGCGCTGAATAGCGGTTCCTTCCCTGGCTACCTGCGATCGCCTACGTTTCCGGTTGCTCTCGCTGCCGATTGGCCACCGCAAACGTCACTTGCTCTAGCTCGCGAGCCAAGTCGACCCCCACTTTGCTCACCCCCTCGGGCACCGTGACCGTAACCGGGGCAAAATTGACAATTCCGCCAACCCCAGCCGCCACCAACTGGTCGGTCACCGCCTGGGCCTCCGAAGCCGGCACCGCAACCAAGCCTAACTCAATCTTGTGGGTCGACATCACCTCGGCCAAATCTTCGATCGCGAATATCTCGACCCCCTCAATTTTTGTACCCACCTTCTCCGGATCGGCATCAAACGCAGCCGCCAGCCGGAAACCCTGCTGATAGAAGCCCCGATAGCCCAATAAAGCACGCCCCAGGTTACCCACGCCAACCAGAGCAACTCGCCATTCGCGGTCGGTTCCCAGGATTTTCCGAATCGCATCGACCAGCTCATTGCAACGGTAGCCAATACCTGGATGTCCAAACTGACCAAAGTGGGCCAAGTCTTTCCTCACCTGGGCATCGGTGAACCCCAATCGCCGTCCCAATTGGCTGCTACTGGTTGTCTCATTGCCATCGGCAATCCGATGTCGCAATTCACGAAGATAGAGGCTCAGCCGGTGGACTACCGCAGGCGGTACCGACGTTGGATCAGGCTGAGGAGAATTTGGATTCGGCGAGTTCATGCCTACAGCAGTCAGTGGGGCGTCGAAGACTCAGAAAACTGGGCGCTAGGGCGTCCAACCATGCAACGCCACTCTAGCAGTAATCCCATTCTACCAGCAAGTCGAACCCCCTGCTGACAGCTTCGATCATCAATCGCCACAACATGTTACGCCAATCTGATCTATCCCGGAAACTGGCAAAATCACCCTCTCCAGCAAACCGGCCCTTGCCTACTCAAACCGCGTTACTTGCTGGTCTACCCCACCGCTATTTCCTCGCCAACGGCGCCATCCCGCCAAAACTTTGCCGGTTTGGCAAGTTGCATGGAGTCGATCTTAACGATTGCGTATAGCCGGGAATATACGGGGTGTAGGAAAAACACAACATATAGCTAAGGAAGAGTGCTTGCATGGGTCGAAATGTTGTATGGATGGGATCCCTTCCCATATTGACCAGGCCATCTACTTTCCCCAGATGTTTTGAAGGAGATTAAAATGAGAGCAAAGTTTGTAGTGCAGGCTCTCGCTGCCATTGCCTTAACAGTGCTACCAACGGTGGCATGGGCAGGGTACTGCGGAGCTGCACGGTACAACGGCTGTGATCCTTGTTGTCAAAAGCAATGCCACACCGTCATGAAAACTGTTCGTTGTGTAAAATGGGAACGCCAGCAGTTCACCCGCTGCCGCACGGTCTACGACCGGGTTTGCCAGGAACGCACCATCAATGTTACCCGTTACGTTCGCGAACAGCGTCAGAAGGAAGTCTGCTACACCGTGTGCAAGCCTGTTTGGGAAACCAAGACTCGCACCTACACCGTGTGCAAGCCTGTTTGGGAAACCAAGCAACGCGAAGTTTGCTACACCGTGTGCAAGCCTGTTTGGGAAACCAAAACCCGCACTTACACCGTATGTAAGCCGGTTTGGGAAACCAAGCAACGTCAGGTCTGCTACACCGTATGCAAGCCTGTCTGGGAAACCAAGACTCGCACCTACACCGTGTGCAAGCCCGTTTGGGAAACACGACAGCGCACTTACACTGTGTGCAAGCCTGTTTGGGAAACCAAGCAACGCGAAGTCTGCTACACCGTGTGCAAGCCCGTTTGGGAAACCAAGACTCGCACCTACACCGTGTGCAAGCGTGTTTGGGAAACCAAGCAACGTGAAGAAACCTATAAGGTTCGAGTACGGGTACCTTACACCCGGACGATCCAAGTTCGTAGCGGCCACTGGGAAACCCAGACCTACGAAGTTGCTCGCCCGGTATGCACCAAGACCGTTCGGGAGCCCGGTCAATTGGTGTGGGACCCCAATCAATGCAAGTGCGTTTACAAATGTGGTCCATGCAAGACCCTTACTTGCCAAGGACCTCCTCGCACCTGCTGCAAGCGTGTGTGGGTTCCGACTTGTGAAACCCGGGAAATCAAATGCTGCAAGACTGTCTGCGAAACTCGTACTCGTACGGTTTGCTACAAGGTCTGCCGCATGGTACGCGAACAACGGTCCTGCGACTACAAAGTCTGCCGCATGGTGCCTGAGAAGCGAACCAAGACCGTATGCTACAAAGTATGCCGCATGGTGCCAGAACAGCGCACATGCAGCTACAAGGTTTGCCGTATGGTGCCCGAAACCAAGACTTGCTGCTACAAGGTCTGCCGTATGGTGCCTGAGCAACGTACCAAGACCGTGTGCTACAAAGTCTGCCGTATGGTCCCAGAGACCAAGACTTGCTGCTACAAGGTCTATGGTGCCTGAGCAACGTACCAAGACCGTGTGCTACAAAGTCTGCCGTATGGTCCCAGAGACCAAGACTTGCTGCTACAAGGTCTGCCGCATGGTGCCTGAAAAGCGAACCAAAACTGTGTGTTACTCGGTTTGCGTTCCGGTATGCGAGCAGAAGACGATTAAGTGCTACAAGTGTGTTGCACGGAAAGTTCCGTACACCGTCACACGCTGCGTACCACGAGTCGTTTGCAAAAAGGTGCCTGTGTGCGTCTGCTGCCCTTGCAACTAGTCTAGGGTAATCCCAAGCATGATGGCCCTCTCTTCCTTCACCGGGAAGAGGGCCTGGTCAAGGGAATGTTACCGGCGGCCCGATTCACCCCCCAGTGAATCGGGTCGTCGTTTTTTATGCGCCCAACGACCCTACCCGCCAGGAGATCAGCAAAGTCACTACGCTCTAAAATGGATAAGCCACAGAGAACACCGAGGACACGGAGAATCCCGTTTTTCAGCACTCTGAAAGACAAACCCGTAAAAGCTTGTTTTCTTGACACACTTTTTTGAAAGAAGAAACCGCTAATCTACGCTGATAATCGCTAATCTCATGTCGTCTGCTTTTCGCATTTCTTTCACCTATTAGCGTGTATTAGCGTAGATTAGCGGTTCCCTTTTTTTGTTTGCGGCCAAAGGCCGCGCTGCGTTCTCGGTGTTCTCTGTGGCTAGAATCCTTATCAGCTCGATTTTCGGGCTTTGCAATCCTCCTGCTCTACCCGCTCGGCCCCTTTCCTGCACCTCTCCCCAGATCATCAATCAAAAATCATACATCAAACATCCTCCCTCACCCGCCGCTGCATCCAAACCAACGCCACAAAATCGTACACCCCATGGGCAACCATCGGCGCAACCAAGTCTTCATACGCAAACGCCAACCAACCAAAATACCCACCCACTAATGTCGCTACCACAAAATAGGTGGGTGACATCGCATGTGCCAAACCAAACAGCAAACTCACAACCGCCACAGCCAACGCCGCAGGCACAAACTGACACAACCACGGCTGCAACACACCACGGAACAACAATTCTTCGCCCACCCCAGCCGAAGCACTAATCACCGCCAGTTCAAATAGATTACTTTTAGCAAAAAGCTCCCGAACAAACGCCTCAACCTGCTGTCGCATCTCCGCCAGGGGCTCCCAGCGACTCCGCATCACAAGAAACAGCAACACAAACATCGGCATACAAGCAGCAAGCCCGCGCAACACCGCAGCCAACGAGATATCCAGTTGCGATCGCAGATCAACGCCAAACCACCAAGCCAACACAACGCCCAAAAACCCAAGCCCACACTCAAAAAGCGTCGCCGACGTGAATATCTGTGCTCTTTTGTCCATCGCTCCACACCTCCTCTTACCCAAAACGCTGCCGGGGTCGAATATAGCGAGTGGGATACGTAAAGCGATAGCGAGATGCGCACATCAATAAAACCAACCAACCTCAACCGGCAAGAATCGCATCCACAACTTCCTGTGTCGCAAGGTCTTCGATCTCAACAAAGCGGCATTCGGACAGGCTGCGGAACCATGTTCCTTGCCGTTTAGAAAAACGACGGGTACGCGCCTTAATCTTCTCAACGGCCTCACCCAGGTCGCCACCTTCGAGATGGGCAATGATTTCTTGGTACCCAACCGCCTGGCTGGCAGTACGCCCGAGTTGTTTACCCTCGGCTAGAAGACGTTCAACTTCAGCCACGAAGCCTCGCTCGAACATTTCATCAACACGGGCGTTAATACGCTCGTGCTGCTGTTCTCGCGGTCGCTGAAGAACAAAAACCCGACACTCCTCAGCCGTACGACCTTCGTCAAAGTGCATCTGGCTATGGCTAATCGGTTCGCCCGTAATCCGGAATACCTCAATAGCTCGAATCAGCCGGCGTGTATCATGGGGATGAATCTGCGACGCAGCAACCGGGTCGAGCCGCTCAAGGCGTTCGTACAAGGCTTGACTTCCAATCTCGGCAACCTCGGCCTCAATCGCTTCTCGCAATTCCCAATTCGCCGGCGGCCCCGACGCAAGACCTCGCAGCAAAGCCTTCAAGTACAATGGGGTGCCACCCACAAAAAGCACTTCGCGACCACGCGCCGAAATCTCCCCGATCGCGGCATGAGCCGCTTCAAGATAGCAGTCGATGCTATAATCTTCACCCGGATCGACCACATCAATCAAATGATGCGGCACAAGGGCCTGTTCCTCGGGCGTCGGCTTCGCCGTGCCAATATCCATCCCACGGTAGATGGCCATGGAATCGAGCGAAACGATCTCAGCCCCCAACTGCCGGGCCAGGGCCAAGCCAACCTGAGTTTTACCAACAGCCGTGGCCCCAGTAAGAAACCAACAATTCTGCACAGGCAGCGTTTCATCCATCTCAGTTCGATACCTATTTTTTGTGTCAGAAATCACAGTCACTGCCAGAGCCAATTGCCACGCCGTCCGCCGCCGCTTACACTACACGATTGGCTTTCAATCGCCTTCCATTGTGATACCTGACTCGACTTCTGGAAAGGCGCCCCCAGGCTCGGCTGGCAAAGACTGATGACTGACAACAATCTGCGACCGCTCGACGCTTTAGAGCAAACGATCCTAGCACGGCAGAGTGCTTCAGACCAAAAGTCGTACACAGCGAAGCTACTGGCCGGCGGTGTCGAGAAGATTGGCCGAAAAATTATGGAAGAAGCCGCCGAAGTAGTCGAAGCGGCAGCCGAACCCGGCAAGGAGGGCCGCGAACATACGATCTACGAGGCCGGCGACGTCCTGTACCACTTAATGGTCCTACTCGCCTCCCGCGACATTCGACTAGACGAAGTCGAAGCCGAACTCGCACGCCGCTTTGGTGTCTCTGGCTTAGAAGAAAAAGCCAACCGCAATAACTCAACTACTACCGGCTAGAAGCCGGTAGGTTCGGAAATTTCGTGAGCTTCGGACTAAAGTCCTTCACTCACGAGGAGGTAACCT
>JAADGV010000068.1 GCA_013152205.1 Planctomycetota bacterium | reverse complement strand
CTCGGATATCTCACACCCACCCAATTCGAAAACCTCAACCAGCCACCAAATTAAGAGAATCACCTGTCCGTCAATTCAGGACCACCTCAAATAGCCGATCCGATAACATCGGATTCCCTTTGGCGATCACTTGCTCCTCTCGCCATCCGCCTCCGTGTTTTCTCTTTGGCACCAAATCCCAGGCGATTGCGCAATTCTCTGTAAGTCGGTGAAGCATCCACCACGGTAGTACTTACAGCAATTGCTTCCCTGAGTGCTTTGGGACCAAAGAGTTTGAGAGCAGCTTCCGGATCGTACAGCTCACCTTTCTCCTCTCGCTCTAAGACCAACTTTTCCATCTTTTCTCGATTCATGAAATAAGCATAGTGGTATATCAGCAACTCGACTCGCTGCTTTCCGTTATATCCCTTTTCGGGGTCGGAAATTTTGAAATTGTCAGGATTGGGGATCTCTTTACTCCATAGAGGTTCATACACTCGTAGTTGCTCGTCCGTTAATCCATGCACGGCATCGCTCGCCTCAGTCTCAACTCCCCTATCGCCAGAACCATCGGCCGCAGACTCCCGTGCTGACATAGCCTTCCAATCAGATGGTTCCCTCTCTTTCGCCTTTGCACCGTCCCACCTATCGGCATCACTTTCTTGCCAAATCTCCGGCAAATCATCAACCGACAGGTCAGCGGCTTGCTTCCAAAGTTTGCGAAGAATGTCTCCGACCATTTCGGTGAGCAATGTGCTATCTCGGACGGTGACAAAAAGCCTATTTCTTTCCTCATCAACCCGCATGAAGGCATGGCCGTCTTTGTAAGCGAAGTACGCACCATCGCTGTAGCTCTCAACCGTAGGATTGTCGAGCGGTTGCAGTGTATTCGCCAAGCTTGATGTCAGAAGATGTAGAAAGCGGATCGCCTCGAATTTGCAGTCGAGCGGTTCTGCCTCGTCCAAATCTGCTTGCCAAGCATGAACTGTGCTCGCGGGCATCCTCGAACGCAAACTCGGTACGATGTATCGCGACACTCTTGTTTGGTCGCTCGAAATGCTAAAACAACTTTCATATTGTTGCATCACTAACAGGGTGTGCTCGCATTCATCAGGAGTCAGTGGCTTGTTTCCTCGGGCATTTGCATCGATCAGACCAGCGGCCTGTTCTGCCGTAAATTCATCCACGTCTTTCAGCCGCAGCAATGCGTAGACCGCTCGGTTGGCCCATTCGACGTCGTAGATGGTATTCCGCAGTTCGGGCGAAGACGCTTCGTGATAATGCAACAGTTCGCCCAAAGCATGTAGACGGGGTAAGAGGTCGGAACGGTCGTCGTCGGGCACCTCACGTTCCTCGCAAACCTGATCATAAAAAATGCGACCAACTCGTCCCCGCGCATGGACAGCACTTACCAGATCGTCTCGGACCTGAATCCAGTACTCATGCCACTTGGCGTGGACATGCGCGCGGAGATTCTTGGTTTCTGGCAATGCGACATCATCGGACAACGCGTCAGTAATTGCCGCAAGCACTTTCTTGCGGGCTGTCCCGGTGTTGTCGGCTGGGCCGGGTGGGCAATCAACGCGAATAGGCGCCTCACCCAGCAAATTGACCTTAAATTCTCTGCGTAACTCGTCGAAGCTGGGAAGTTCTAGACTGGTTTCATTTTCCGTTTTGGTGCAGATCACAAGCACAGGCGAGTCTTTGCCATAGCGGCGGATCAACTGCAACCAGTAGCGCAGCAAATTGCCCGCATCGGGATGGTCTTCTTGCCGCTCTCCCCGTTTTAACGATCTTCCGTCTGCTATGCGGGTCGCATCTAGTACCAACAGATACAAGCAGCGTTCAGAAAAATAGTGGCAATGCGTTGCGTGCATTACGTGTTGGCCACCAAAATCCCATAAATGAAGCTTGGGCAGGTCTTGCTGCTGGTCAATCGCATAGCGATGGATGTCGAATCCCCAGGTGCTTTTCTGATTGTGCGGAATCGCCTCCTCGCGTAACGCACAACTGAGGGAAGTCTTCCCAACCTGCGATTCACCAACCAACAAAACTCGACACTCGTCGAGTGGTTCGCCAACCTTCATCGCTTTGTGCCACTTTAGAAACTCCCGTAATGTGGACTGAGGATCCCTGGCATCAAGGAGAGATTTAGGGATGTTCTTCGTAGCGGGCGCACCATACAAAGATAGTTCTTGTAAGTTCGGCAGGAAATTTCCTCCTACTACTTCTGCCAATTGTACCACCCCGGCGACGTCTACTCGTGTATTGGATAATTCCAGACGCTTAAGTTTCGATAGGGCCTTTTCTCTTGCAGCCATGGACAGAGCGATTACCCCATCATCTCCTACTTGAGTGTTGTTAAGCAGGAGCAGCCTCAGTTGCGGAAAGGTTCCTGCTTTGACAACTTTCGCCAGTTCGGCTAGCCCTTCATCGCTAACCTGTGTCCTATCGAGCCAAAGTCCTTCCACTTTTGGAAGTGGCGGAAGTTTAGCAATAGCTGTCACAAAGTCAGTTTCTTCAAACGTGCATCTTTGAAGATCTACTAGAACGACATGGTTGTCCTTGGAAGTCAATCTAGCTTGTTTACCCTCGATAAGAAACTTGTCTTGTAATTCGGCTAAGTTCATGGCAGCGATTTTCACCTGACAGCGCTGGGGATTTGGAATTCTACTAACCGCACGGCAGAACCGACACTGTATGGTGCGTAGACCCAAGCACTACAAGACAGCTTCTGTCGACTTGACCGTCAGTTTGACTGCCAGATTACTTTATAACGACAAGGCCACGCGGCCCGATCGAAAAGCGGCACCAAAACCACACGCCGGAAAGGCCGCCTGTTTGATTCTATCCGCTATGAGACTCGTGCAAAAGGAGCCATGGCTCGGCGACCGGCCAACCCTTCGGATTTTTTCTTATAGCTCAACGTACGATAGCCAAGGTTGCCAGACATTAACGGCTAAAGGCCAGCTTCGAGCTGCGACGCTTTGGTAGCACCGTCCGGTATCACTCGGAGTCGAGAAAATCTAAATCTAAATCGGAGTCGGAAACTGGATCGGAATCCGAATCGCTCCACATAATGTAGCTCTCAGACTTCGATCGATTGAAGATCACGTTCCCTTCGTCGTCACGCCCAAATTGCTCGCCTTTCATCGCTTCACGGAAGACCGCCGAATAGCCTTTGTTTTTGTATCCTCTGCTTGCCTGCAATTCCTTAATCCCGGCTTTCAGATGTTTTCGGGAGCGGGGTCCGACGCTGAGCGTCATCTCGGCTATTTGTGTGATAAAATCGACCGAGGGCGGCATCTTCTTTCTCTTCTTGGGCCGTTTGTCCGGATCGCAGCCAAGGGCAATAAGGGCATGACGAACAGCATGACGGTTTGTCTCGGCCTGCTCGAGGGAGACTTTGAGGCTTCGGCACTTCTCGGAGAGCGTTCTGAGTTCTTGTTGCAGTATCTCGCAGAGGCCGGTGGAATTGCTTTCGGACATTGGTTCATATCTCCAAAGGAAGCTTCCCTGTCTTTGACAAGTCGTTTATATCATTGTCAAAGCACTCGCTATGTTTTCTTACGGGCTTTACGCTTGATTTCGTTGAAATCGAGAGAGCCAGCATCGCCGCTTTCTTTGCCTTCGATCAGAGCTTGCCGTAGCGACTCGACCTTGCCCTCATGCTCTTCTAGCAAACGAAGGCCGGCACGCATGATTTCGCTCGCATTGCCGTAGCGTAGCGTCCAGCCTCGATCTGGGTGGTGATGAAGCCCTCGAAGTGATCGCCGAGGATGATGCTAGTGTTCTTGGGCATTGGTCGTACCTCTTTTCTGTGCTGATGCCATATATTACTATTTCCTGGTACCTCTATCAAATGGTCTATGAGTCTCGCCGCATAAGAACCACGGAAAACTGCCTAAGAACGAAAAAATGAGGCAATAGCGACTGTCTTAATTATCAAGGGGGAAGGCCAGTATTGCTTGACCCGCCATGAGCAGATAATCCAAAAACTGAGTTGTGCAGACGCAACTCCCCTGCCCGTGCCCGGTTGACCATGCCCCGAAAATACGCAGCAGGTTGCAAGACCCGATTTTCAGACCGCAGTGCACCTTGATCGGTAATCAAAACGCAAAGCGAAGCCCCTACTCGGCCTAGCACTTCACAAGCCTCAGCCCAGCTTTGCTGGCTGATGTGCAGTTCCGAGCGAAGTCGGTAGGCTGCTTCGACAACGTCGTTCCATTCCATTTGCCTGCTCACCAGTGGTAAATAACCCAGAAAACGCTCACTGGCAGCTTGAAGCACCTGCCCCAACGAAATATGCTGCAAACCAGTCGCCGAAACCAAGTCGTCTGGCTCCGTCGGTTCGGCTACGTTTTTCTGAAAGCCAGAGTCCGAGGGACTACAGTTGTTTTTTAATTGAGTGGAGTATTTGTAGTGTGCGAACTTAGGTACGCTCCTGCATGAACTTTTTTGCGTTCTATCAGCCGCAGAGGATTGACGAGCAGACGCTTTATTCTCCCTATCGCCCCCTACTCCCATCGCATCGACCAACACACTGTGCAGCCTTTTATGGCGGCCTAGCAGCGCTCGCAATTCTTGCAGCTCAATATGGGTCCGTAATTGAATCGCAACCTCCTGGTAATCCTGTTCAAACTTTTGAAGCAATTGAGGCGAAGTCCCCTCCTCCTCCTGCTGCCATTCTAGCAGGAGCGATCGAATTTGGCGGCGATAGGAGGAAATGTGCCGCTTGGTTTCCTGCCACGCCTTGGCATAAAGCTGCTTTTCGTGAAGCTTTTGTTCCAGTTCTGCTCGCAAGTAGGCCAAGGGCGTCAGATCGACTCCGTAAGCATAGACAATTCTTCCTGTTGCTGAATGACGCTGCCCATAGCGTTTATGGTTGCCGCTGTCGTTCCAGGTAATCGCTCCGACGGCAAACAGTTGCTGCTCAAGTTTTTGGATTTGGCGCTCCGAAACACCAAGATCAAGCGAAGTGCGAGCCAAAGATTGGTAAACAATCGGACGACTCCCCTCCTCCCAGTCAAGTTCGCGGGTAAACGCCATGTAATAATCGAGCAGAACGATCATCCGAGGCGTAAATCCGGCAAGTTTTCCAGCACGTTTTACGAGCAAAAGCAAATCGTAACGGTTGGTATCTTCTTCAAGACCGGTGAAATCGTCGCAAAGATCGAGTGACTGTCGGTAGCGGTCGGAGGCAATGCGGCCCCCTCCTCGGCAAGTAGGTGTTGGGTAGTCAGAAAGCAATGTTGCATGGATTTGTTAGCGCCGCCTCATCAGTTGAGCCATACGGTAATGCAAATTGGCCGCACTGAAGGGCTGCCGAATCAGAAATGATTTGCATCGGGGAGCAAACGGCGCTAAAGTGAAGTTATTGATTTACACAAAGACGCCCTTTGTCGAAGAACCGCCGCTACAACGGCGGTTTTTTATGTCGTGGCACGAACTTTTTTCGGTCGATCGCCCTCCTTCGGGTTAGATGGTGGGAATGATCCTCCTCAAGAGTCGAGGAGGGGAGAGAGATTCGTCTCTTGGTTCACCGAAAAAGCATCCCCAAGAAAAGAATCAGTAGGTTGACAGTATCATCAGTCAGGCAGTCAATCAAGTTGACAGTACCTGACGTCAGCCTGACTATGATTGATTCAATCGAAACAAGGGCTTACGCCTCCCTCTGACAGCCCTGTCCGAAATCTGACATTCGAGACGTCGCGTATTACGTCCGGTCTGACAGCAAGTCAGACAACATTACTTCTGGATTTCGCTTCGGCATTGTGGCATTCTCGCGGCAGAACCAACTGTCAGGAGTCGTCAAGCTGCGTCCAAAGTCACCGTCAGAGAAGCCGCCAAGCTCACCGGCAAAAGCAGAGAAACGATCAACACTGCCACGAGGGAGGGAACGCTTTCTTTTTCTCTCAACAGTCGGAAGCATAAGGTGATTGATATCTCCGAGCTGGAGCGGGTTTATCCACTTGTCAAAACCATGGATGAGATCAAGCAGGTGTCAGGCACGGCCAGCGCCCGTCCAGGAGCGTCAGAATCTGACGTCAGCAGCGAACTGGCCGTGACACGGCAAAAGCTGGCCAGCAGTGAAGCAATGCGAGAGGTTCTTGCGACGGAGCGTGAACGCGAACGCAGACAACTGGAAAGCGAAATTGAAAACCTGAGGTCGAGCCTGGAAAAATCCCAAGATCAACACAACAAGGCGCTGCTACTTATCACCGATCAGTCGAAGCAGCAGGCGAAAGAGCGAGGAGGGGACTGGGAAGTGGCCGCCCGCAAGCTACGCGAAAAAATTGCCAACCAAGAAACCCTGTTCAAAAAGCGTTTTCACAGCCTACGGCAGGAAGCGAAACGCGACGCGATTGCTGAACTCAAAGCCAAGCCGTGGTGGCAAGTGATGTTTGGGTGAGATTTGAGAGTAGGGGACATGAAGCATGATGGACCGAAATTCGGAACTGGAAGCATTCAAGACATTGAACCTCAGTGTCATCGCAAGTGCTTATGGCTATGAAATCAATCGGAAAAAGTCGACCAAGCATTCTGTGCTTATGTCCAATGGATCGGATAAGATCATCGTTTCGCAGAAAGGGAAGCACTACGTTTATTGCAGTGTCCATCAGCCAGGATCAAGCGGTACGGCGATTGATTTTACGCAGAAGGTGATCGAACCGGGGTGTGACTTGGGACGAGTCAGGCAGTTGCTTCGTCCCTATTTGAATTCTGGATACATTTCAAACATCCAGCAAAAGTACCAAGGCCGCTACGCCTCAGAGATCAAACCGAGCGAAATCGACCTAGCAGGCGTCTCCGCCCGATACTCACGCTTTGTTCCTATTACCCAGCCCCACAAATACCTTTGCGACGTTCGAGGCATTCCCTTCGACTTGCTGCAAAGCCAGCGCTTGCATGGACGTGTTCGCCACTGCCCACGTCGAGGCTCAGTGGCATTTCCTCATTGGGGCTGCCCCACACAATCCGGCAGTGACGACCGCTCCTTGGTTGGTTACGAGATTAAGGGCCAATCCGTAAATGTGTATAGTCAGGGAGGCAAGAAGGGTTTGTTCATCAGTGCAGGCATGAAAGGCGATAACACGTTGGCAGTTACCGAGAGTGGCTTGGATGCTCTTTCGTACATGGCCGTGCGAGGGGAGCATGGGCTTCGCGTTGCATCCATCAGTGGCCGCTTGAACCCACAGCAACCTGAGTTGATCCGCTCTACCATCGGACGCATGGAGGAGGGGTCAACGATCATTGCCGCCTTTGATAACGACCGGGCAGGGGACGAATTGACGAACAAGTTGGCCGACCTAGTGGCTGAGACAAACCGCAAGGATTTGCATTTCAAAGAAGATCGTCCGCAGACACGCAATGCCGATTGGAACAAAGTGCTTATGAAGGAAGCATTGAGGGCGGGCCGTATTCGAGCAAACTCTCCTTCAATGGAGCAATAGGCAACAATTTTCATTGACGCTCGGCATCAAAATGTGCAATGAAAAGCAACTCAGAAAAACAACCAGACAGAAAAGGGCAGTCAGATGACACCAACCGCAGGAACCGCCCGCCCGAAAGCGTAGGGCGGCTTGGCGAAAGAGTACTTCTTCCACGCGGCGAGCGAAGGCATCGTCGATCTATTCGACCAAGCCAGTAGACAAACTGGGCTAAGCCGTGTCCAAGTCTTTGAGGATTTTCTGACGTTCACCCGCTGTTCTCTTGCCGGGCAAACCATGGAAGACGAGTATCTCGCCACGGTTGCCAAAGGATATGACAAAGGAGAGCAAGGCAAACGCGGCATTGACACAATCGCCAAAGCGTTTGGGAAATTGGTCGTAGCGATGGATGAAACCAAGGGGGATGTTTTGGGCGACATCTTCACGGGAGCGATTACCTATGGCGAGCACGGCCAGTTCTTCACACCTGACAGCGTGTGCGATTTGATGGGAGCATTGGCCATTCCCACCGAACAAACCGAGGAACCAAAAACTGTTTGCGATCCTGCATGTGGCTCAGGGCGGACGCTCTTGAGCGTTGCAAAGCATCAACCACATTGGGAGTTCACTGGGCAAGATGTCGATCATCGAGCCACCCAAATGACGGCCATCAATCTCGGATTGAATGGGATTCGCGGTTGGGCGGTCTGGCAAAACACGCTCACGCTCGAATGCCACCGCGTCTACAAGATCGGTTTTAATCTCGCAGGCGGTGTGATTCGGGAAGTCCCCGTCGAACAATCGCCATTCAATTACAAACAGCCGGAATCGACGGCAGCGAAACCGATGGTCATGCCGTCTGAGTTTGCCACCGATGAACCACGGCTTGAAAGCAAGAGCCAGCAACTCGATCTGTTTTAACAGGCCCCGTTAACACGTAGCCGCCATGCCCGCTTTCAAGACGAGAGCCAAAAGGCTGGATAAGTACCTGGGAGTTCATTCAAAACTTTGACTGTGCGGCCAGTTGCATTTACTCTTTGTTCAGATGACCAAGCACGTCACGCCGGGCAAAGGAAAAACTTTCGTGATAGCTCGTCTATTGCGAGCGAAGTTTGGCTTGGCCGCAGCCAAACCGAAAGGCCCAAAAAGAAAACGCCAAATTGCCCCTCGGCCAAAACGGTGATGTTAAGCTAGGCCTCTAACCTGGCGGCCATAGAAAAAAGGGGGATCCTGGCAACGATAAATTCCCCTCGTTTTTCTAGCAATCCTCAGTAAACTTTTCTGAAGGCCAAAAGTTGGCCACAGACTGGCTGCCATGAGCGATAAAACTCCTAAAAGACGCGATTTTTCTTGACTTATGCGGCACAATAGGCGATACTTAAGACTAGTTTAACTAGTTAAGGAGATTGCCATGGCCCACTCTCAGTGGAGCATTGCCGACGCGAAAACCAAGCTGAGCGAGGTACTCAACCGCGCTGAGCAGGAAGTTCAGATCATCACCCGTCGAGATCGTCAGTACGTCGTGATGGAAGGCGATCAATATCAGCGGCTGACGGGCAAGATCCCCAGCCTCAAGGACATGATCCTCAACGGGCCAAGCCTGGAGGACGTCGACCTTGACCGTGATCCCAGCCCCAGTCGGGAGTTTGATCTATGAGAACTCTGGTCGACACCTGCGTTCTCTCCGAGATCAGGCACCCCCGGGGCAACCCTCAGGTTCGTGAGCAGTTTCAGGCACTTGCGTCAGAGACGATTTATTTGAGCGTCCTGACCCTCGGGGAATTGAAAAAGGGGATCGAAAAGCTCAAACCGGGTTCCAAGAAGAAATCTCTGAACGAGTGGCTCGATCAGGTAGTGGATTCCGCTGAGAACCGCATCCTGCCGATCGAGCTTGAAACCGCCGTCATCTGGGGAGAGATTACCGCCAAGTCGGCGGCCAAGGGCAAACAAATTCCCCCGGTAGACGGTTTAATCGCGGCCACTGCCATCCAGCACGGCCTGCACTTGATGACCCGCAACGTCGCCGATTTTGAACTGACTGGAGCGATGCTCATCAACCCATGGGATGATGGAGCAAGCTGAGACAAACGCCCCTAAAAAAATTCGCTGTGGACGCTTCTCTTCTCTGACGACCAGAAGTTGGCCGTTAGGTCGCAGTACTATTCCCAATCTCGATCTCGTAGGTGGTGTCAGACGCCAGCAGATCGTCACAGACTTCGATGACATGAGTGACGTTGCCATGTTCGTCGTGCCTGAATTGTGGGCTATCCATGGCCTCGCGAAATACCTCGGCGTAGCCCTTGAAGTTGAACCCTCTTTGTGTCAACAACGGCTTGATCTCTTCTTTGAGGTACTCTTCCGGTAAGGTTCCTAGACGAAGATGCATCTCTGCTATGAGCGTAACAAACCCCACCGTGGGCCGAAATTTCTTCCGCTTCTTCTTAGGCGGTTTTTCCGGTTTGTGGCCGAGCTTAATGAGGGCCTGACGAACAGAAACCTGCTCATCCTTGACCTGCTGCAATTCGCCTTTCAATTGCCTACGTTTTTGGTAGAGCGAAAGGAGTTTTTCTTGCAGAGCGTCATAAACTTCGGTGAGATTGCTTTCAGACATGGGTTGGTTCTCCAGAGGAAGCTCCCCCGTTTCATTCTACCCCCGGTTTCGGAACGGTCGAGCAAATGATCGAGTTTTTTGAAGGCGAAGACCCCGAAGACCTAGACCCTTGGTGTTCTGAGTGCGGTCGAGACATTAACCGCCGCGAAGAGAGCATGTGGATCGAGAAAAAATACTGCCGACCATAGTTGCACGGAAGGCCCTGGTTCTACGACCTGGATCAGAGCCAAGTGCTCGTCTGCCAGCAATGCTTCTACATCGATGCCGACCAAGCGGTGGAGATAGGCGCGTCAAGCGGATGAACGAAGCATTGAAGGCAGGATGCATTCAAGCGACCGGGCTATCTCTCGGGCGATAGGGAAAGAAAGTACCGTTCGTTCTTTTGGTCAACCGTATCTAGAAAGTGCCCCAACCATCATCCGACTTGAATCATGCTTAGGAGTGCGGTTAGTTGCCAACCGCCTTCCGGTCACTAACATTAGCCTTGTCACGCCGAGCATTGGCGTTTTCGATTAATTCGACGACGGCCCGTCGAACCGCTTCCACGTCAACACGATAGGTACTGACACCGACTTTACGACTGTAACGATCAAGGAACAATGTATAGTTGAGTCCGGGCGTAACTTCTACACGTGAATGAATTAATTCGGGTTCACCAAAATGGGCAAACCAAGTCGCTCCTCTAGGGGATTCGGCATACACATTAAGCCTGATGCGATGAAGATTCGCCATTTGCTCATCGCTTTGCGTTGACGGCCTTTTGTAATTCAAGTGTCGCACGATGCTTCGTGCGGGGTCACTTTCTTTGTGGAAAAACACATACGCATACGCTTTCGTCTTCTCACAGCTTTCGGCTTCTACACACTCTAATTCGAATCCAGGA
Source organism: Planctomycetota bacterium (assembly GCA_013152205.1). Classification (GTDB taxonomy): domain Bacteria; phylum Planctomycetota; class Planctomycetia; order Pirellulales; family Lacipirellulaceae; genus Bythopirellula. The sequence goes on along the minus strand of JAADGV010000068.1, from coordinate 7,586 downwards.
GGCACGGCTTGATTCTCCACGAAATAGGTGTCGGTTGACGAGCCATCCTTAAACACGCCACGAAAGTAAACGCCTGCCCAGAGAGGGGGCAAGGTAATATTTGCCGAAAGCTTAGGATTGTGAGTATGGATGGCTGCGATTCGAGTTCCTTGACGGTCGAACATGTTTGGATTGCGGCCGTACGTTGGAGGCATCCTCAACAGCATTCTTTCGACCTGCCATCCCGCGAAATGCGTAACCACCGGAACGCTGATCGACAAGTTTTCTTTCGTTTCCCCCAACTCTACTCTAGCGAGCGCCAAGTCTACCTTCGCTAACGCCAAGGGAACAAAACTAAATCCTTGCAGTTGGCCGAGTTCATTATCTTTCAGACCAGCCAATAGCTGACGAGCTTTGACTGCCTCTTGACGATATTTTCTGTCGAGTTTTGGATTATGCAGCTGATGAAGACGCTCCCCAGTGAACGAACCATTGATAAAATCTATCTCGGTCCACATTTCATTTGTATTTTGACTAGCAGTAATTAACTGCCTGAACTTGCGTGAGAAGTATTCGCTTTCTTCCGCAGGCGAGACCGAAGGCCGTATCTCATCTATCGACAAGTAAGTTGTCAAAATAGTTCGCGACGCGCAAAAGCGAAACTCTTTGATGATCGGGGCGTAACGTTTGGAAAAAACCTTAGAAAGAACCCATTGGTTGGCTGGCACAAAGCAGTTGGCGGATCGAGCCTCCTCCACAAGCTGATCAATAAATTGCGCATCGTCTTTGGCGAGGGCTAACTTGATAGTCCTCGCGATAGGAAAAAGGACCAGCTATGAACCCTATCTCTGCAGCGCCAACGACAATTTCCAGTCGATTTTCATGGTCAAGTTCCTGTGGTTCCAGAATTGCCGTATAGTGGTTTTGTGACTGTTTCAGTGGACGCCAGGGGTTCGCGGCAAAGCGAAACTGCAAAGGTTCCGCAAGGGTTTCAATACGATTGTCCAGACGGACAATTAATTTTCCCTTGCCTCGCAAATCTTCCTCACTACTGCCCCATGGCTTCATATCTCGTCGGGCCGAGACCAGGGAAACAGTGATATCTCGCCGCTCAATCGTAGGGACGGTTTTCACATCCCGGAGAGGGATTTTTGCAACCTTGTGTTCAATCGCATGGCTTTCCAGTTTTTGGCCAATTGCCTGCTCCTCTTTACCTTGCCTGCTGTTTGCGGGAGCCACATTCGCTTCTGATTTGACAACGTGCTTTTCTTCCTCCTTCTCAACGGAAGTCTGCTCTTCACCGACATCCCCCAACGTGGCTGGATTGGAAGATCGATCATGAAAAGCGGGGCCGGCCTGATCCGTGCTTTGCTGCGACGCAGCATAAGAACGCCAATGGTCTCTCCACTTGGATTGTGAAAACAAAAATTCCACCAAGAACTAATAGGCTTCCTGCAAACACCAGTGCCATCGTTTTCTTCGGTGAAACCTTGCGGAGGGCAGGTGCCTGTGAGGGTTTGGATAGCGGCACAGCACGCGGGGCCGAAAGTAAGGCTTGAGGCGACTGGTAGCGTTCGCGTGGTGATTTTGCGATCGCATGGCGGCAGACGTTCTTGAGTTCTTCGGCGTAGGTCGTGTTGTCCAGCATCGCAAAATCGATGTCACAATTTGCTACGCGTTTTCGTGCGGAGGCTTGATCAGTGGCACGGAAGGGGGCACTGCCCGTCATGAGGTAATACAGCAAGGCTCCCATGCCAAACATATCGACGAGGCGCGGCACAGCCTCTACTGATTCGTCGAGGAGTTCAGGTGCCAAGTAATGCAGCGTACCAACAGGTGCAGCCGGTGCCGCCGATTCACGCGACCAACGCAACAGGGTCTGAGAAAGCCCAAAGTCGATGAGAATAGGCTTATCCGTGCCCTCCGCGATGAGAACGTTTTGCGGTTTGATGTCACAATGATGGACGCCTGCCTTATTGGCTGCTTGCAAGATATCACAAAGGCCGGTCATCCAAGCAATAATACGGGCCGAAGAACATTCCTCGCTTTCGCAAACACGATCGAGCGGTCGTGCTTGTTCAAAATCACTGACCAAGGCGCTCGTATCGTTGCCATCTTCATGCCAGTCAAGGAACCGAGTAACTCCCGGCAAACCCCGCAGTTGGAGCAAGGCATCCTTTTCTTGACGTAAGGCTTCTTTTGCCAAGTCGCCTCTGGAAATATCCTTCCTGGGGATTTTGATCACCACAAATTCGGCGCTATTGGGGACGCATCCCAGATAGACCTCGCTAAAACCGCCTTTCCCCAGGGATTCCACGAGCAGATAGCGTCCCAGCTTGCGAGGGAGGAGGGAGCTATTGTCGCGAGCAGGAAGTTCTCTGGTGATTTGCTCTGTGGAGAGTTCTCCAATCGCTTGACTAATGAGCGTCCGCCACTGAGGGTTTGCCTGGATTAGATCATTCAAGGCATGGGAAACATCGTTGCCTGGGATGGCGTGAAAGGACTGATGCGTTGCGACTAGTTCGGCAACTAGCGGCTCCAATTCACCAGAGAAGGCTTTCAGGCACACCGAAAGGTCGGGCGCCTCACCGTGTTCCAGCATCTCCTCAAACCGCGCAATGGACGGCTGCCACGCTTGCGGGATATGTCCGCGATTAGGTCGAGACTCGTCATTCGGCATCGCGTAAGTCCTGAAGATATCTTTCGAGGCAATTTCTTACGCTAGCCAAGCGTCGCTCAACGGTGCGCTCGCCAACCCCTTGAATAGCCGCAATCTCCGAGTAGGGCGTGTCGGCAGCCCGCAGCATTCCCGCTTCAAATTCCTTTTCAGGAAGGTTTGCTCGCAGGAATTCGATTAGCTCTTCCTCAATGAGATTTGCATCGACGTCGCCACGTACTGCCACCTGTTCCAAGTCCGCCTGCCCCCACTCTCGGTCCTTCACCTTCAAGGACTGCCTTTTCATGTCACGAGCCCGATCCCTTGCAGCTCGCAGTAAGAGCGTCTTCAAACTTTTTCCATCGGTAGGCCATTCTTTCAACTCTCCTGCCCGCGCTTTTTCCGTGAAACGCATGAAGGCGCTAACGGCTGCCTCTTCACCGTTGCCACAGGTATTGGGCAAATCTCTCAAAACTTGCTGGGCACGGCGGACGAGAGCATCGCCAAGGCGTCGCCAAATTTTCTCGCGTGCTTCTCGATACCTTTCATTCCGCAAACGCGGAATCAGGTCGGTCATGGCAGTCGATTCCATGGCGGAGAGGCCCCTTTCTTTTGGAGAGTTGGCTTCAGAGGCAAGAATCAAGATCGCCGCGATTAGCTTCTTGAGTTTCTGACGCGGGAACTGGGAAAAGCGTTTTCTAGCAAGGGGTGATTGTAACGCATGCCGCTAGCAACGGCCATATCCCGAGAAAATGAATTTTTTCTGTCGGCAAAGCCCCGTTGCTTGCCCCTAGTCCCATGAACACCCACTTCGCACTTCCCTTCGTCTTAGGAGATACACAGATGCTCGATAGTCACTCAGCAATAGGTGGTGCTGAATCGCCCCTCATTTCTTCGTCTGAGCTGGGAAGCCCACTTCTTATCACCGACGAGCAAACCGGCAAACTGACCCCAGTCGTCAAGGAGGACGTTTGCAGGCTCATCAACGGAAATAATCCTGCACCCGACCTTCCTCAAGAAGTGCTCGGAGGTTTAGCAAAACTTGAAAAAAACGAGAGCGACCAACACCTGATTAGCTTGGTCGACGCGATGGTTGCGGAAGATGAAAAGCTGATGAAAATCAGGGCGGTTGCGAATAGTTTGCATGAGATCGCGTCCGATCGCATCGCGAATTTGAAGGAAGAGATCAAGGGTTTTCGTGAAGAACGTCGCTGGCAACCGTTCCTTCGCCGAGCGGCGGCAGCACCGGTTGGGAATCAGCGATGGAATCTCAACTTTTTGCCTCTCGTCATCTTTTTAGCTTTGGCCAGTGCCGTTTGGTTCTGTTTTCAAACGGAATGGAGCAACGCGGTGGTCGTGGCTCTCAACAGTTCGATGGATTTTGGTGAGCAACCCGGAGAGCAAAAAGAGAATGCCACGCTGTTTGTCTTCTGTGTGGTTGCTATGCCAGCCATCATCTTCAAAGTGATTGATCTACTCTTGCCGTGGCGGTGGCGAATTACATATCGATTGTTCCTGGGCGGTCTCGGCGGATTGGGAGTCTTGGCACTCATCTACGAATGGGGACTTGTTGCCGGAGGTGGACATGGTGACGGCGGTCCCATGGGAAGTCTCACGGTCACCGAGAACAACAATACTTTCTTCATGTTGCAAACAGGCGTGTTTGCCATCGGCACATTCTTGCTCACGATACCGACCTACTGGGCTTGGATGCGAGTTCAGTCCGCAGAGTATCTCTCGGATCAGGGCCGCGACGCCTGCAATCAGTTCGCCGGCGAAAAGGAAAACGAGTGGGCGGGCTGGATCGGTCTCTCCAAAACCTCCCAAGAACTCCTGATTCGTGTGACTGGAGTGAGGAACAAACTACTCGAAACCTGTCGCAGTCGCATTGCGAACGAGCGAAAACGTTTCCAACTGCAACGACTGGCTGATGAAACTCAGCAAAAACTCAGGAATTACGATCTCCCCGACCACTACCAACACGTTGGAAAGGAGGTCTTCGAAAGTCGCAATGGCGCTCAGCCGGCCATCTAAATCAGTCAATAGTTTGGCAGGCGGATCGAGCGATGCTTGGATTTCAATACACGATTTCAAATCAACCTTAGGAGATAAACGATGCTTACAACCTTCAAAAAGACACTCTGGTTAAACGTTCTTATTTTCCTGGTGCCGAATGTGTCGTTAGCGGCTCAGCAGCACGAATATTTTCTGGCGATCGCCGAGGGGGTTTCGCCGGAAGTGCGTCTCGCCGTCGGCAACAAGCTACAGGATTTGATCGGCAGCGAGCTAGCGCCGGGAAGCCTTGTGCATGTGCTCCAAGTGCCCAGCTATCAGACCTTGGCGACTTTCGAGGTTCCGCACGGCAGTCGAAAGGGCCGCTTAAAAAATCGACTGCAGATCCCTGCTTGGCAAAGCGTGATCCCGTTTCTGAAAAACCCAGAAACCAAGGGAAGCATGCAAGTCGATCTGCCCCGCCTACCGGCCAAACTGCGTGAACTTCGCCAGAGTAAATTCCCGGTTCGTGTGGTGATTGTCGGCAGTTTGATTTACGACGACCCTCGCTATTCCGCCTGGAAGTTTAATCCGTACGTTCCTACCGATGGTTGCCTGACAGCAGAGTATTGCCCGTTTGTGGGAGGCGTCAGTGATTTTCCGGTCGGCACGAAAATTAGTTGGATTGCTCCCGCGACAGACCTCGCCCTTGATCAGCCTGTGATCGAAAGCATCAAACGATTCTACCGGCTGTTTTGCGACACCCATGGTGGCGAAATCGTACGAATTGGAGAGAGCCCCTCAGCAGCCTTTCGGTTTGATCGCTCGCAATTCTCCGATAAACCGACTCTACAAAAAGATGGTGTAGCAATGCGTAATCCGAAGATCGAGGCAGTCATAGAAACTGCACCTGTCCCGTCACCGGTTGTAGTCTCAAAAACAACAACTCCCTTCAAACCTGTGGTAGAGGATCAACGGCCCAATTTAGAAGCCCCACCGGCAACACCCGAACTCACGAAAACACCACAGACTCCACCTTACGAGCGATTTTTGCCACCGGTCCAATTGGCCTCATCCCCCCCGCTCTCCTGCGACGGGGGCAAGGTCGCGTTCGTCATCGACTACTCCACATCCATGGTCACTGACGTTAAGCAGGAACTGGACCTAGCTTGGAAGAGGAAAAAATTCCTCGCCAATGCTTGTCAACGCATCCGCACGCTCAACTTCAAGCAGTTTGCTGTCGTTGGGTTCTATGGAGAGCAGATTGATAAGGACACTCTCGATCCTCAGTTCTACTTCTTTCGGCGATGGTTTTTTTCCCCTCGATGGGCAGATGGCACCGCAGAAAACCGTGAGGCCGCTTGTCAGGCGATCGCCAGTTGGCAAAGCCATGGCGGCACTCCCACTTTGGAAGCGTTGAAAATGGCTCGCCGATTAGAAGGTATCACGACCATTTTGCTTTACACCGATGGCATGCCCTCCTTTTCACCAGCAAGCGATATCCAAAATTACGTCCGAAAATTGGCGGCTGAGGGTATCACCATGCACACCATGGGTTTAGGGGCACTTCCTGCTCCAGCGGGTGTCCCATCGATCTACGACGAAGCAGGCGCGGCATTCATGCTTGATACTGCCAAAGCCGGGCAGGGACATTATTTCGGAATCTAAGAATTAGCTGCTAGAGAGAACGTCCTTGGCAAATACCCGGAGAATCGTATCGGTCAATCCAAAAAAAGCTACGGAACGACTCTCCAGGTTTATTGTCAATCATCCTATCGCCCCGATATCCATCATCATCAGGAGCTAATTCAATGCCTGCCGCACCCATAGCCCGACCTCAACACCAGCCCTTTCGGCCGCCTGCAATCAGCATCTTGTACAGCGGATTTTGGTCCTTTGCCTCGTATCAACTTTACCTTCTTGGCCAGAGCGGTTGGGAGTGGGGAACGCTCGCCGCGTTTGTGGCGGGCGCAATGGCGATAGGACAGTTCATTCAAGCGGCAAACGACCGTTTCAAAGTGGGAGGTCACCGCCGCAAAGTCAAACGATTTAGGGCCGGGAAAATGAAACATGGAAATTCGCGTTTTGGAACCATCAAGGATATTGCTGCTGCAAAAATCTTGTCGAACAAGCAAGGGATTTTCCTGGGAACGATCCGGAGAAAACGGGCGCACCGTGACGTGTTTTATGACGACGAGGGGAGCATTAGCATCATTGCCCCGCCTGGCGAGTCCAAAACGATGAGCATCGTAGTACCGACTTTGCTGGCCAACCCGGGACAAAATCTCATTGTCAACGATCCGGCGGGAGAGGTTTATTCGATCTGCAATTTGGCCCTTCAAAAAGCCGGCTACGAAGTGTGCGTACTCACCCCGTATCCCAACGAAGTCAGTACGCTAATTGGGCAGAAGGTTACTGATATGGGAGTCGATGTCTTCTCGTCGCTCAAACCGGACATGGATCCAGGCAGAATTCGTGGACAAATCGAGAACATCATGAGGTGGGTGATGCCTGGCAAAGTGAGCATGGATGAAAAGAGTGAGTTTTTCTATCGGTCGGCTCGAATGCTGGGTGGGTTCTTTGCCCTCAAGGAATTGTCGGAAGGTCGTAAGCCCACTCTGCCAGCCATTCGCAGTCATCTCATGGAAGGCCCGGCTTTCATCCACGATGCGTTTAATGATGCGGAAGGGTCGACCGCCTTTGGCGGTGTCTACGAAGAATTGGCCAAGTCACTGGGTGGAGTGCTCACGGCAGCCCCTCAACAATTTGCAGGGGGATTTGGCATCGCTGAGCAATGCCTTGATCCGTACGACCATTTTTCATCGATGGGCCAGCACACTTCCGGATCGATTTTCGATCCGAGTTCACTCAAGCAGACAACTCAACTACTACCGGCTAGAAGCCGGTAGGTTCGGAAATTTCGTGAGCTTCGGACTAAAGTCCTTCACTCACGAGGAGG
>JAADGV010000128.1 GCA_013152205.1 Planctomycetota bacterium | reverse complement strand
CCGTTCGATAGTTTTCCATCCCCCCAGTATAAGATCCTAAAGGTTTCGCCTAAAGGCGAGGGTTTTATACCCATCGCAAGGACAATAAACCAGAGAGACTTCTCATGACTGTATCCCACGCGAGTCTAGCCAGAAGCTTCAAATAGTCTCAGCCAGGACGACAATTTTTCTCTACTCAGATATCCGTATCAGTGGTCTGAAATCGGACACAAAAACGGAAAAGTTCCCCAAATTGGTCTCAGTTGCCGCAACGATTTCCGTGTCTCGATTCGCCATATTGTGTTTTACCAAAGGAGTTAGGGCGAATGTTATTTGGCTGGGCTGGCGGAAATCACGTCGCCAACAGAAATGCCCCGATCGGTCCCTTTTCCAAAGATCATGGAGAAGTGGCCCCTTGTTTCTGATGTCGCCCAGATGCTCGGCCACATAGCGCTCGAGATCGTCGCGAACTTCATCGGCATTTGCGTACGTCGGTCGTGACCCATCAATGTCAATTGCGTCAGCGACCTACGACCTTTCGATGGCCCCGCCGAGGGGTCTGGGTCCAAGCCGCCAAGACGCTTCAGCACATCGATCGATGTGGACAAATCAATATCCACATGGCACCTTAATCTTCGCCACCTCTGACGGTTAGACTAACAAGATTTATGGCGTTCATTGCAGCCGCTGAAGGCCATAATCGTTACTACAACATTTTCGTAAGACGCTGGCTGCACTATGGCTGCATCTCGTACGAGCGTGGTGGACGAAATGATGCCAATCGGTGCTTTCTAACGACACTATGCAACCAAGAAAAAAGGACACGGGTTACAAACCCGCGTCCCGTGTAATCACAAGTGCGTGCCAGCAAACAAGTTGCAACAAGTAAAGTGGAGGCGGCGGGAATCGAACCCCTGTGCTTGGCGACGTAAACACCAACGGTGGCAACAGTTTATGCAAATGCCCCACCTGCTTGGCTGCACTCGCCGGACACCGATGAGCATGAGGTGGCACGAATTGGCAGGATCATCGAGGTGTGGCCTTCACTACCTGACCGAACCAAACTTGCCGTGGAGGCATTATGCTCTACCTCAGCTGAGCGACGAATAAGCGAAGTGTCCAGCTGAGCATAAAATCTGTTCAAAACTAAGAGACTATCCTATTACTGAACATTTGACTAGGTGCCTCCGTAAAGAGTGTATGCGATCACTCGTCTTTTCTTTGCATGGAGGTTTCTCGTATAACAAAACAACGGAAGCGGTACGCTTGGATTTTCCCCGACGAACTTTGGCAGCGGATGTAACCGTTGTTACCATGCTATCGCAAGAGTCGTAAAGGTGGCCGACCGCGTGTCAACTTGAGAGTCGTCACCAATAGTATCTTCTACGTATTACGCCAGGCTGCTAATGGAAAGCAGCGCCACGCGATTATGGTTCGAGGAGTCCCTTACACCGTTATTATCAGGAGTGGGCGGAACTGGGCGTCTATCCGTTTGAACGTGCGCCGGATTTCCTTGGGTTGACGCCAGATGACGGAGTCCTCTACCATGCACAGTATGTGCCGTAGAACTACTGGTAAACTGGTACTTTTGTTTACAGTTGCCTGCCTATTGATGGTAGCTGCGAATGAGGTGTTTGCGCTCTCACAATGCAGTGTGATCGATTTCTGTTCAGGAGAAGAGGATGTTGAAAAATTAGAGTTCGATGAAAAACAGATCCCCAGTTTTCAAGCGGCGTTCAATTTTGAGCTAGCTTGTTTCTTCTATGTCACAGACTCCTTGTGTGCTGCACCTCTCTCGCATGTCACGCATGACGTTCAGTCGCGTGGGCCGCCTACGAGTGGGCTCTAGAAATACCTCAAGACTTTTGTGGTGATAGCCGCAAAAGTTTCAGATGTGGATCTTGAGCCGATCACTCGTTTTCTTTCCCTTCCTCGCTCTTAGATTTGCGCAATAGAAGCAAGTTTGAGTGAGTCGAGCCCTCCTAGGCTGATTTGGCAAAGCCACATTGAACGCAATGTGGTTGATCACGCCTTCTTGCTGGCAGCTTCATACTGGAGCAACTGCACAAAATCGTTATACCTCTGAACCTTATGACGAAATCCACTCTCCTTCGCAAACAAGCCAAAGCTCAAGTTTCGGGGAAGCTTGAGCAGCTACGAGTGGTGATCGAGCATGCATCGCACCTATTGCCCGGGCAAGGTCCGATCACAGCTTTTGTTCACCATAACACATTGCATGCCTTCGAAGACCTGCCTTTTGAACAAGCCGTCGTAGAAGGCGGCAAGACGTTTGGATGCCATCCTTATTTGCCGGAAAATCGTTACCGAGAAAAACTCGCACGTAATAGAATTCGACCTGAAGACATTGAAGCCGTGTTGATTGACGATTTGGGTCCGCGTGCTGATGAGTTACTCGGCTTTCTTGGAACGCGATTTCATTTACGAATGGGGATGCTCGCCCATCCTTTGCAAACGGGTCCCGCTGCAGAACTTCGCTGGGTTGTTGCTGAGACCGATGCGCTCCATCGGTTTCGCGAAGAGACTCCTCGTACAGTGCGAGATCGGCTCGTCGATATTACTCGACGTTGGGTAATGCGAGACCTTCGCAATGGTTCCCAGCCTGAGAATTGCGATCTCCGTATCCGTGAACTTGTCAACAAGCTCTTCGATCGCTTTGACAAACCTCAGGTAGAAAGCTGGGAAGAAGCAACGTGGGAAGCCTTCTGCTTGCACCTGCTGTGGCTGATTTGTCGTGACGGAGTTCAAAAGGTGGCTGTCGCCAAGCAGTCAAAGCCACCCTCGGTTCGACACCGTGATTGGCTGCTTGATGCGACAGGAGAAGATAGCGATCTGCTGACTCACGATGTCATGATCCGTTTCTGTGCTGCGTTTCTAGATCAAGGTTTTAGCAGTTGGCCGCTTCCGCGATGTGAAGGTTTCTTTAACACCTTTGTAGAACAATATGGCCAAACTTTCGGACCACCTAATCGTTGGCAGCGAGGCCTGCGAAGGCAATTGGTGCGTATCCGCAATGAGTCGACAACTCCACTAGAGTCAATTGCCGAGTCGCTGGAATACTTGGGAGTTTTGGAGGAAGAACAAGAAGAGTTCGTTACCCAAACATTACTTGCTCTCAGCGGGTACGCCGGGATGATTTGGCAAGTTGAGTCGAATAGTGACCGGGTGGCACATCCAGCACCAGAAGGAACTCTCATTGAGTTCTTGGCTATTCGATTACTTCTCGATCGCTTCGCAATTGGCAATGTATCTCGTAAATCGTTGGGCTATACCGGGCCTTTGTCAGAATTGCGGGAGCATATCGGCAAACGGACTGAGATTGATTCTGAGGCTCAGGTAGAACAACGAGCATTTCTTGTCTTTCAGCTATCGCAGCTGCTCGGCTGGGATTCCGAGACACTGTATCAGCTACCAGCTGAAGGATGGTCGACACTGGTTCGAGAGATCGAGGCGTTTTCTGGCCTTGAACGTCGGCGGATATATCACTTAGCGTTCGAGCGGCAATACCGAAATCAAACCCTGGATGCCGTGGCCATTCATTCCAGGCGAGTTTGGAAAGACTCCCAATCCAAGACCACTTCAGAAAGACTCCGACCTATTTTCCAAATTGTCTGTTGCATTGACGACCGCGAAGAATCCTTTCGCCGACACCTAGAAGAAGTAGACCCTCAATGTGAAACATTTGGTGCGGCAGGTTTTTTTGCGATAGCAATGTATTACCGAGGGGTAGCAGAGGCCCACTACACCCCGCTCTGTCCGGCAATCATCAAGCCAAAGCAGTATGTTGATGAGGATGTGGTTTATTCCTTTGAGAAAGCAGGGGAGCAGAGACGCCGACGTCAGCGCCTCATCGGGACGGTAACCCACCGTAGCCACCTAAGCAGCCGGACTTTTGCAGGTGGTTGGCTAGCGGCTGTATTCGGATCGCTGGCGTCAATCCCCTTGGTAATGCAGATTATTTTTCCTCGAGCGGCCAGTAGAATTCCTGGAATTTTTGGCAATCTTTTTCTTCCTCCTGTACTTACTAAGCTTCAGCTTGAGCGTAGCGAAGCACTGCCAGGGCAAGAGCCAGGTCATATTGGGTATAGTGTGCCAGAGATGGCTGAAGCTGTTGAGCGGGTGCTGCGAGACATCGGTATAAAAAACATTTTTTCCCGACTGTTTATTGTATGCGGGCATGGTTCTTCAAGTTTGAATAACCCGCACGAATCTGCGTACAATTGCGGGGCGTGTGCAGGGGCAAGAGGTGGGCCGAACGCGAGGGCGTTTGCACAAATGGCCAATGACCCACGAGTGCGCAAGTTGGTAAGTGACCATGGCTTGCAAATACCGAAAGACACGGTTTTTGTGGGAGCCTATCACAATACGTGTGATGATAGTGTTGAATATTTCGACCTGGAACTATTGCCAACAACACACAAAGAGGATTTTGCAAAAGTCCAAAAGGTAATTGATGTGTCTCGTGCAAGAAACGCGCACGAACGCTGCCGTCGTTTTCAGTCGGCGGCTCTGGATTTTAGCCTAGACGAAGCTCTTCGTCATGTGGAAGGTCGTGCGAATGATCTATCACAAGCTCGCCCTGAATACAACCACGCAACCAACGCTCTCTGTTTTGTGGGACGACGCGAGTGGAGCCGAAACTTGTTTCTTGACCGTAGAGCCTTTCTTCAGTCGTACGACCCAAAACAAGACGATGAAAATCTGACGATACTCACCCGAGTGTTACAGGCCGCAGTTCCAGTTTGTGCTGGAATCAACTTAGAGTACTACTTTAGTTGTGTAGATTCTGCAGGCTGGGGGGCTGGAAACAAGCTTCCTCACAACATCACTTCGTTGCTGGGAGTGATGGATGGGGCGGCAAGTGACCTACGGCCGGGACTCTACCATCAGATGATTGAAATCCACGAACCCTTGCGTCTGCTGTTCGTTATTGAGACCACTCCCGAGGCAATACTCAAAATCATGGAGGCTGACGAAGGGATTGCAAAGCTTATTCATGGACATTGGGTTCAGTTGGCAACACTTGACTCCGATTCCGCTGAAATACATCTTTACCAAAACGGAAAGTTTAGCCTCTATCAACCAACCATTGCAGAACTGCCTGAATGTGGTTGCTCAGCCGATTGGTACCGGGGTTGGCGAAATCATCTGGGATTCGCTCAAGTGAGTCCCAGCATTTCAAAGCAGGTAGGGAAATCATGAGTACGGAGACAATGTTTTTTGTTCTTGGTGTGGCGGTGGTCACTTCGCCGGCTGCTTTGGTCGCCGTGCTTGGCATTCCGCCACTTCTTGGGCGACGTCTCACCGAACAGACCATGAACCGCTATACCTACGCCTCGACTGTGATCGGATTACTCGCGTCGATTGCGATACTCGCGATCATGCTTATCGCCGACACGCGGTTTGTGCCGATCGAACTTGGGAACTGGGTAGTAATTCCCCAGCAGCATTTTCATTTCCATCTGAAATTTGTCTTCGATCGACTTTCGGTACCGTTTGTAATCTTGTCGTTTCTGCTTTGTGGAGTGGTCGGCGCTTTCACCAGCCGTTACTTGCACAGGGAACCGGGGTACGGCCGATTCTATGTTTCGTATTCCTTCTTCACACTGGGAATGATCATCACATCTTTGGCCGGGACGATCGAGGTTTTATTTCTAGGCTGGGAATTGGTGGGCCTCTCATCAGCCCTGTTGGTTGCGTTTTTTCACGAGCGGCCTACTCCTGTACGCAATGGGATTCGTGTTTGGAGTGTCTATCGACTTGCAGATGCGGCGTTTTTGGTTGCAGCTGTTGCGATGCACCACCTGACGGGGGCTGGAGACTTTAGCAGTTTGATGGGCAGCGGACATTGGCCTGCTGGGCAAGCCGTCCTAACAAGTCATCAAGCATTGCTTGTCGGCTTGCTGTTGCTCACAGCCGCGGCAGGGAAATCGGCTCTTGTGCCATTCTCGGGCTGGCTCCCCCGCGCGATGGAAGGACCAACACCATCGAGCGCAATCTTCTACGGGGCATTATCTGTACATTTAGGCGCATTCCTGCTGCTGCGGATTAGCCCAATCTTAGAACTCTCCTTTGCCCTGTCGGCGACCGTCGTAGCGATTGGTTTAATCACAGCGGCCTATGCCTCGATCACGGCACGGGTGCAAACCGACATCAAATGTGCATTGGCGTTTGCCTCGCTCACCCAGGTTGGCATCATTGTCGCCGAAATCGGTCTCGGCTTTCGATATATTGCTCTCATCCACATCATCGGACATGCCTCGTTACGAACGCTCCAACTGCTGCGGGCTCCGACGTTACTGCATGACTACCACACGCTAGAAAATGCGATTGGTGGCCATTTAGAAACAGAAACTAGCTTTCTAGGTCGGCTGGTTCCCGCGCCCCTGCGAGACTGGTTCTATCGTTTCGCACTAGAACGAGGATATCTCGATAGTTTATTGGATGAGTGCGTAGTCCACCCGTTTCGAAGGATATTTCAGTGGTGCGACGCCCGCGAACGCAGTTGGACCGACTGGCTATCGGGTGGCCAATCTCGTGCCTCGGACGAAGTCAAATCGCATTCTGAAATCGTCGAGGAACTACGACTGTAGATATCAGAGTAGGAACCGTCACCGAAAAAACAGAAACTATGCTTGAATTACATTTGCCTTGGTTGGAACTGTGCATTGTCACACCACTCGTCGGTGCGCTACTCGTTTGGCGGAAGCGCGATCCGGAAGTGGCCTGGAAACGAGCGCTGACCTTCACAGGCATCACTCTCTTGTTTGCTTTCTGTGCCTGGGAAGATTTTGGCACCTTGCATACCTTTGATGCACATGACCATTGGGATGCCGTTTCGCAATGGCTAGGGGACGACGCCATAGTGATCGACGAGCTAAGTGCCCCTCTGCTGCCACTGGCCGCACTGCTCTTTTTCTTGATTACACTGGCTACGCCACGTACAAAGATCCGACGTTTCCCTTTTGTTTCCACGTTAGTGTCTCTCAGTATGTTGATGGCGATGCTAACTTGCCGGCAGCCTTGGGGGGTCATAGGGCTCCTGGCGGCACAGACGCTACCGCCTTTCCTTGAGCTGCGCGCTCGCAGTCGGTCAACACGTGCTTTTACTCTCCACATGCTGCTTTTCCTGGGGCTTCTTTCTGCAGGCTGGGCAATGATTGATGCCGAAGGCCCCAAGTCTGAGCATTCGTATCTGGCCATCGGTATGCTGATGGCTGCGGTTCTCATTCGCAGCGGCGTGGCGCCACTACATTGCTGGATGACCGACCTGTTTGAGAATGCTACTTTTGGAACGGCACTGCTGTTTGTTACGCCAATGGCCGGAGCTTACGCCGCAGTGCGGCTTGTGCTGCCCATCGCACCCGATTGGGCCTTGCATGGCATTGCCCTCTTTTCATTGTTTACCGCCGTTTACGCGGCTGGCATGTCACTGATACAGCGCGAAGCAAGACGTTTTTTCTGCTACCTATTTCTCAGCAATTCGTCGCTTGTGCTAGTCGGCCTGGAAGTCGCCACACCGGTGAGCCTGACAGGGGGGCTCTGTGTATGGCTATCAGTTGGCATGTCACTCGCTGGCCTTGGTTTGACCATGCGCGCCGTGGAAGCACGCACTGGGCGTATCTCGCTTGCCGATTACCAAGGACTGTACGAACACATGCCCAGCTTGGCTGCTTTCTTCTTGCTAACCGGCCTTGCCAGCATCGGGTTTCCAGGCACGGTTGGATTTGTTGGCGTCGAGCTCTTAGTCGATGGTGCGATAGGAATTAGTCCCTATGTAGGAATGTTGGTTGTGTTTGCTGCGGCACTCAATGGTATTGCGATTTTACATGCCTATTTTCGTTTGTTCACCGGCACGCAACATACAACGCTTATCTCCCTCGAAGCACGTTGGCCAGAAAAAGTTGTCGTCCTGTTGCTGACCGCCCTCATTTTAGGCGGTGGATTACATCCACAGCCAGGCGTTACTTCACGTTATCACGCCGCCACCGAAATTATCTCACGCCGGGAAGAGTCGTCGAATCCTTCACGTAACGACCATGCCTTGATATCAGAGTCCACAGAACACTTAACCTCTCCATCCCATTTCTTAGGGAAATAGAATCATGTCTGAAGAAAACAGCCTACTCTCAGCAAATACTGGTGATGAAATCCCTCGTGGAAATTCAGCCGGATTTGCCAAGTACTTTAAGCAAGATCTTCTCTCTGGCTTTCTTGTCTTTCTTATCGCATTGCCACTCTGCCTAGGAATCGCCTTGGCGTGTGGCTACCCCGCCATTGCAGGCGTCTTTACAGCTATTGTTGGCGCCATCCTGGCAACATTCATCAGCGACTCCGAGCTAACAATCAAGGGACCGGCAGCTGGCTTGATCGTAATCGCAATCGGTACGGTCGAGGCTTTTGGCGGAGACGGACCGATTGGCGGCTTTAGCGAAGCAGACATGACCGCATACAAAATGGCTCTCGCTGTGGGTGTCGTTGCAGCAATCCTACAAATTATCTTTGGCTTCTTACGTGCCGGAATCCTTGCAGAGTTTTTCCCTTTAGCAGCCGTTCATGGCATGTTAGCCGCCATTGGCGTCATTATCATAGTCAAGCAGCTGCCTATCGCGTTAGGGGTGCGCGGGGCAAGAGGCGAACCTTTAGAGATGATCGAAGAAATTCCGCACTATTTTAGCGAAATGAACCCCGAGATCGCCCTAGTGGGCGGGATTAGTCTGGCGATAATGTTCCTCTGGCCGTGGCTTAAAAGGCTGCATGCCGTCCTCAATGTCATTCCTGCCCCTCTAGTCGTATTACTAGTGGCTGTGCCGATGGGAATGTACTTCGACCTCCAGCACACACACTTCTATTCATTTCATGGTGAAAAGCACGAGGTAGGTGAAGAATATCTGGTTGCAATGCCCGATCGCATGTTTGGAATGTTCGACTATATAACCTATCCCGATTTTTCGGCGCTCAAGCAACCTGTCGCCTGGAAGTGGATCTTCATGTTCTTCGTGATTGGCAGTCTCGAATCGTTACTTAGCGCCAAAGCCGTGGATCTACTCGACCCGTGGAAACGAAAAACCAATCTCAACCGAGACATGATCGCCGTGGGAGCCGGAAACTTAGTTTGCTCATTTATAGGCGGGCTTCCGATGATCTCCGAGATTGTCCGTAGTAAAGCAAATATCGATAATGGAGCTCGAACTCGCTTTGCCGACATGTGGCATGGCATTTTTCTCTTGTTATGTGTCGCAATGATTCCAACCATTTTGCATTTGATTCCGTTGGCAGCTCTTGCGGCAATGCTCGTTTTCACAGGCTTTCGACTTGCGCACCCGACCGAATTTTTGCACGTACTTAAAATCGGTAAGGAGCAGTTATTGATCTTTGTCGTCACGCTCGTTGCCGTATTAGCGACCGACTTACTGATCGGCATCTTCATTGGCATCGGTGTCAAATTGCTGATTCATTTGATCAACGGAGTCCCTTTACGTTCCATTTTCAAGCCGTACCTCGATGTCGAAAATAAAGGAGAGGACACCGTGCTGGTAACCGCACGACATTCTGCAATATTCAGCAATTGGATACTCTTCCGCAAGCAGTTGGTCGATCTCGGGCTGAAAGAAAAGAAAAATATTGTCCTCGATTTAGCGCAAACCAAACTGGTAGATCACAGCGTGATGGAAAAACTGCTCGAAATCCAAGACGATTTCAAACAGGAAGGGTTTGAGCTAAAAATCATTGGATTAGAAAATCATCATGGCCTTTCCAGCCACGAGCTTGCATCACACAAACTTAATAAATCGGCATGAAAGGGTAATGGATCTGTCACCTGAACATTATGTGACAGTTAAAATGGTAAGGAACCAACACTTTATCCGTCAATCTTGGGCTTCGCAGTTTCCAAGATGCAAAAGAAATTGGCTGCACGTGCGATAGCCCAGGACTTTCGGACAGCGGCGGGGCAAGATTTCTACGCCGCCATACGCTGGGGACTTGTGTTTGGGCGCATTGGTGGGGCGCTGTCGCGACGAAAGTTAGGCGTGGTCCTAACGTCAGGTCAATGGTCCACTCGATCGAGACAATCGCCCCAAAGGTGGAAAAACGGCATGGAACCAAAAGACGGGGCGTGCTTGTGAAGTCCGGCAATAGCTGTCAACGAATGCTCGAACCTCTTGGACGACAAGAAAACTTCGCTTTTGCCAAATGCAGGAGAAGAAACCTGTGTCGAGTCGCATCTAAACGTTCAGATTGCAACAAGGTGATCAGCATAAAAGTTCAAATGCCTACTGGTGCCTGGGGCATGATTGACACATGGTTGTAAGCCTGGGCGTTGGCACGCGAATTGCTTTGGCTCCTGCGATGAGCAAGTTTGCTTCGCGTTGGTGTATTGAGTTGAGGTCGAGTTATGAGTAGGCTGTGACGCATAGAAAACAAGACACATCTATTGAAGGGGGAATCACATGAAACACGGAATTATTGCAAGTACCGCTCTTTTTTTCTGTTGCTCCTGCCGGTTGCATCCGGTAGTAGAGCATTCGGGGATGATCAGGGAGCGACCGGCACGATCAAGGGAACTATTTCAGTAAGTGGGGTCAAGAGTCCTGAAAATGTGTTGGTGTACCTGGAAGAGGTTGCCGGCGATTGGCCTCCTCCGGAAGAACTGGCAGAAATGGACCAGGCAAAGCTCGTGTTCATCCCCCACATTCTGCCGATTGTGAAGGGTACGACCGTACGGTTTCTTAACAACGATCCCATTTTGCATAACGTGTTTTGGCCAAAAAACAAATCGTACTCTGCTCGGAACCTGGGTACGTGGGGAAAAGGTGGTGCCAAGAAGTACAAGTTTGAAAAAATTAGGATCGGTTGTGTTGCTTTGCAACGTGCATCCTGAAATGGAAGGCCATATTATCGTGCTGCAAAACCCCTTCTTTACCGTTGTGGATAATAAGGACGGCGAATATGAAATCAAGAATGTCCCTCCAGGCGACTACACGCTAAAGACTTGGTACTCGAAGTCCAAAAAATTGCGGCCCAAGTCGGAGAAGGTAAAAGTGGTAGCTGGCGAAGCAGCAGAGCAAGATTTTTCGTTAAGCCGGAAGAGGTAAGAACAGCGACAGATCACGTTTACGTTTTGCTTTGGTATCGAGATCGAGCGTATGGCTTGGGTGTTGCAGGGAAGCCTGCGCTGCGTTTCTTGATGTTTTAACACGGGACCACGTATGCAGCGATACGACGTCGAAGTTCCGTCGGCGGGGTACTGGCAACGGCAAATCAAGTGTCAGGAGGCCTGTCCGGTTCACACGGATGCGCGGGTATGTGCGTGCGATAGCCGATGGACGGTTGGAAGATGCGTATTTGATTGCGCGTGGACCAAATCCGCTGGCGTCGATCTGCGGGCGCGTTTGCGGAGCGCCATGCGAAGCGGCTTGCCGACGTAAGGATGTGGACGAGGCAGTCTCGATTCGGGCGTTGAAACGATTTGTCACCGACCGTTTTGGCACTCACTCAGAGAAAGGCAGCCGAAATCCGTCCGACTTGATACGTCGACTATTTAGTCGTCCCTGAAAAACCCACTATGGGTCGTGGTTGGTTTATTTTCGTCGGACGGGTGGCAAGTTTGGCGGCGTTACGCGGCAGCCAAGGC
>JAADGV010000095.1 GCA_013152205.1 Planctomycetota bacterium | reverse complement strand
AAATGTAGATTCGAGCATCCTTGCCCTCCATAAATGACAGGGCAAAGATACTAAACCAGCGAGAAATCGGCAAGCGCAACTGTAGTACTAATCTGAAAAAACCGCGGCTTCCGCCTGCGGCCACAACGGAACTTCCGACTTTGCAATTCTTCGGAGGTGGTTTTCTGAGAAACCCGACGCTAGCGCGTTTGGCTCAACCCTAAGACCGACTACTGGCTGCTTTACCGGTAGGGATAGTAGCGTGGAGTAGCGATTGGTCGCTGGCCTGTGTACCACGCAAAGGGACGACCGCCTGCACGGGTCCAGGTGGGGCTATACATCGAAGTAAATGGCATCGCCGCTGCTGTGGGGCGTGCTGCCGAGAAGCCGTACCATCGCATGGCTTCGAGCCGAGCCATCCGCTGCTCGGCGCGTTTTTCTGACTTGAGGCGTCCGATCGACTTTTTCTCGGGCTGTTTCGCTGTTTCGCCATAGTACCAATCTTGGTCGCTAGGCTTCTCAGCGACTGCTTTTTGTTGCCCTTGCTGGGCAGAGACCTGCTGGCAAGCCATCAAACAGTTTAGGGTGCAAGACGACAACAGTATCAGGACAGATCGGCGGGAAAATCGGCTCATGGAGGGATTCTCGAAATATTAAAGCCAGGCGGGAAATCGGGGCAAAACAGCTGGCCCTCTAAGCTGAAACTTCGGCAACCATCTGGCAACTCGTTGAGCCTGATCTCGCGAGAGTTGCTGCAATCGGTGGCTATGGTGGGGATGAGTCAATTTGGGTTGACTTTGCCGGTTTGGGGCCAAGAAAGCTATCTAAGGTGCATCTCAACTAGAGTCATTGCAAGTTGAGCCAAGCATAGCTAAGTTGGCAGGTTAGGTGTGGCAAAAGTAGCCATGCAATTTTGGAACGTACACCTCACACGTGGGAGATTAGTAAGATGAAAAAAGTGATGTCACTGTTTTGGGTATCGTGTATTTGTGTTGCCTTGATTGGCTGTGGCGACGGTGGCAGCAGCGCTCCGGCAGCCGGTGACGGAGATGCCGGTTCGGCGACAAGTGAAGGCGAACATGCAGATCACGAAGAAGGCGAACACGAAGAAGGCGACGGACACTCAGAAGAAGAGCATGCCGCAGAAGAAGGCAAATAGCTCTGCCTGATTTTTTGACAAGCTACACAAGCCCTGTGGGTCGCAAGACCAACGGGGCTTTTTTTATGCCTGGCTTTAGAGTTGAAGGACTAAACACTTTTCTTGGGGTGAGGGACTCGGCCCGTATTTTTTTTCTTCGTGTGTTTGCGGCGGCCCTTCTTGCCAGAAGAACTCTCTTTAATCGAGTCGACGGGTTGCCCCACCGAGTCGTGCATTTGTTCGATACGATCGCGAATTGCGGCGGCCCGTTCAAACTCAAGAGCTTCGGCTGCGGCGTGCATTTCGGTTTCTAGCTCGGCAATGTACTCTTCGGTGATGTATTGCGTCTCGTCGGTGCGGCCAACTGCGGCGTTGGCTTGGGCGTGGGCAGCGGCTTCGGCCTCGATGCCACGATGAATCGCCTTGCGAATAGTTTCGGGCGTGATGTTGTGCTTCTCGTTGTACTCTTGTTGCAACTTGCGTCGGCGTATGGTCTCGTCGATTGCACGTTGCATGGACTTGGTAACTTTGTCGCCGTAGAGGATTACCTTGGAATTCACATTACGAGCCGCTCGACCGATGGTTTGCATCAGCGAAGTTTCGCTGCGCAAAAAACCCTCTTTGTCAGCATCGAGAATCGCTACCAGCGAAACCTCTGGCAAGTCGAGGCCTTCGCGCAATAGGTTGATACCGACAAGGACTTCGAATTTGCCTAGCCGTAGGTCTCGCAGGAGTTCAACTCGCTCGAACGCATCAAGCTCGCTATGCAGCCACTTGCATTGAACGCCTTGTTCGCAGTAGAAGCTGGCAAGATCTTCGGCCATGCGTTTGGTGAGCGTGGTCACTAAGACACGCTCACCACTGGCGGTACGCTCGCGGATTTGTTCGAGCAGGTGGGGCACTTGCCCCCGAGCCGGCACGACTTCGATTTTGGGATCGAGCAAGCCGGTGGGGCGAATGACCTGCTCGACGATTTCGCCACCAGTTCGCTCCAGCTCGAACTTAGCCGGTGTGGCCGAGACGTAGACAATCTGGTTGGTACGCTCTTGGAATTCGTCGAACTTGAGCGGACGGTTATCCAATGCGCTAGGCAAACGAAAACCATGCTCGACGAGTGTTTCCTTACGGCTCCGGTCGCCGGCATACATCGCCCCGATTTGTGAAACCGTAGCGTGAGATTCGTCGATAAACAACAAATAATCTTTGGGAAAGAAGTCGAGTAGCGTCGAAGGAGGGTCGCCTGCCGAACGACCGGCGAGAATACGGCTGTAGTTTTCGATGCCAGGGCAATAGCCGACTTCCATCATCATTTCGAGGTCGAAGCGAGTACGGGCGTTGATGCGTTGGGCTTCTAACATACGACCATCGCTTCGAAACTGCTCCAAACGCCCCGAGAGTTCCTTGCGGATTTCGTCCACCGCCCGCTCGATGCGTTCTTCGGGCAAAACAAAGTGCTTGGCAGGATAAACAAAAACTTCTTCAAGCGAACTAATCGCTTCGCCCGAGGTGGGATCGATGATCGATAGTTTTTCGATCTCGTCGCCCCAGAATTCAACACGAAACGAGAATTCTTCGTAGGAGGGCCAAATTTCGACGCAGTCGCCGCGCACACGAAACTTGCCTCGGGCGGGATCGGTGTCGTTGCGTTCGTATTGAATATCGACCAAGCGGCTAAGCACGTCGTCGCGATCCAAATTCTGGCCAACGCGCAGTCCGACCATCATTTCTTTGTAATCTTCGGGCGAACCTAAGCCATAGATGCACGAGACACTGGCAACGACGATAACATCGCGACGACTCACCAGCGCACTGGTGGTTGCGAGTCGCATGCGGTCGATCCCTTCGTTAATCGAGGCATCTTTTTCGATGTAGATATCTCGTTGAGGGATGTATGCTTCGGGCTGGTAGTAGTCGTAGTAGCTGACAAAGTAGCTAACGGCGTTGTGCGGAAAGAACTCTCGGAACTCGGAATACAGTTGGGCAGCCAGCGTTTTGTTGTGCGATAGCACCAACGTGGGTCGCTGCACCTGCTGAATGACGTTAGCCATAGTAAACGTCTTGCCCGAGCCGGTGACGCCCATCAAGACTTGCTCGTCACGTTTCTCGCGTAGGCCAGCGACCAAAGATTTTATGGCGGCAGGTTGATCGCCAGCAGGCTCAAACGGGCTATGTAATTGAAATTGCAAGAAATCACTCACCTTTTGAATATCAAGCGTTAGCGATCGGCAGATAGGAATTTAACTGCATTCGCTTAGTAGTAAAAAACTTCTACTTAAAATCACCACTGAGGACGCAGAGGATCACAGAGAAACTTGTTTATAAAAAACAGTCTCTTTAACTTTTCCCTCGGTGTGGCTCTGTGTCCTCTGCGATAAAACCTTCTTCGTATTTTGCGTCGTGCCCGTCGTGTCGTCGTGGTTCAATGAACTTAGCGCGGGCGTACTAAAAGCCAAACTCAAGGGATTGAGTCTGTTCGATTATCTTCGGTTGCTGCCCAATCGGTGTCTTTGGGAATTGGGAGCAGATAGGGGCGGAGTTTTTCGAGTGTTCGTTCTCCGATGCCGTGGACTCTTACCAGTTCGTCTAAATCGCGGAAAGGGCCATTGCTGTTGCGTTCTGCCATAAGCCGTTTGGCAAGGATCTCGCCCAAACCGGGTAGCTGGATAAGCTCGGGCCAGTCGGCTTTGTTAATGTTGACTTGGAATTTCGCTCGGAGCGGCGGGGCACGATCGATCTCGATCAGCTCGCCTCGGTGCCCTCCTCGATACCACCAGTAGCAGCACATCAGCACCAGTAAGCAGGTGGTCGACACCAACAGCGTGTTTTGGTGGCCTGGGCTGATCAACGGTCGCCGCGATTTGGGCGGCGGCGATGAATTTTCGTTGGTGGGTTGCGTTTTGCACATGGGCAAGGGGATATTCATGGTAGTCGATATAAAGCCCGCAAGGGCGAACCTCTGAGTATACCAAAGTCAGCGGAAAGAAAACGCAGTGCAAGATTTTCAGCAAATTGATTGGAATAACGACGTCGAGCAAGATTGCCGAGCGCTGATTCGGCTAGCCGTGCAGGAAGACCTAGGGGGCCAGCAAGACTGGACCACTGTGGCACTGGTGCCCGACGACCGGCAGGGGGCAGCTGAAATTGTGGCCCGAGAGGCCGGGGTGGTGGCGGGATTGAGGGCCATCGACACGCTTGTGAATGAGATGCGAGCAAAGATTGTCGTTGACCTGGCCGTCTCGGATGGCGACCAGATACAGGCCGGGGCACGGCTGGCCACGCTGAGCGGCAATGTGCGAGATTTGCTGACTTGCGAGAGGCCCCTGCTGAATCTGCTGGCCCGATTGATGGGAATCGCCACGATGGCCCGACGTTTTGTGGATGAAGTCGAGGGGACCGGGGCAAGAGTTTATGACACAAGAAAAACAACCCCGGGATGGCGGCGATTGGAAAAATACGCTGCCCGCTGCGGAGGGGCGTGCAACCACCGCACTGGGTTGTTCGATGCAATCTTGATCAAAGACAACCATCTGGCCCAACGGGCGGCTGCTTCGAGCGACGTTGCGGCGGCGGTTAAGGATGCTCGCAATTTTTTGAAGGAATATCGCGGGGCCGCGGAAATCGACCAACTGCTAGTCGAGGTAGAAGTGGACACCCTGGACCAGTTGTCAACGGTGCTGCCAGCGGGGCCGGATATTGTGTTGCTGGATAATATGCCGGCTGCGAAATTGCGAGAGGCAGTAAAAATGCGAGATTCCTTGGCACCGAATGTGGAACTCGAAGCCTCTGGGGGAGTCTGTTTCGAAACATTGCGGGAAATCGCAGGCACAGGCGTTGAACGAATCAGCGTGGGCGCTCTAACCCATTCAGTCCGATCGCTCGACATCGGCTTAGACTGGAAAAACGTGTCGTAGCGTGGCCACACCAAGCCCCTGCTGTGGTCGCCAGAGATATTCTTGGCCAAATGTTGCTTGGACGACTCTTTTCTTTGGCGTTGCCTGTTGATTTTTGGCAACACAATCGGCTAAACGACTAGATAAATGCCCCTAGAAGCGGCGTATTCTTTGCCGGCGGGGATAAGCGACAAACTAAGTGTTTGACAGACAGGCAATCGAACCTAGTGTTGCGGTGACTTGGCACCTTTGGGGAGAGGCGCTGAGCCAAGACGCGGCGGGTCACGCTGGGAGCGAGAGGGGACCCCGCCGCGTCATTTTTTTTGAATTTCCCAGGTTTTTTGTTTGACAGCCTCGTTTTTGGCTACTAGAATCGGCTGTAGCAGGCAAACCCTGCGCATTCGTAGTATTTTACTTATTTCTTTCAAAACGATAAGGTTGTGGACCTCATGAGACTTCGATCGGCGACGAGTCGAATTGACTCCGTCGTTGTCCTAGCAGGCGACTTTGGTCGCTCGGGTTCACAATTCCATCTTTCGAACTGACCTTTGGCCCCCAGCTAAGTTTTTGTGGGTGTTCATTGTTTCGGTCGGTTTCTTCCCGGTGGTTTGGCAAATGCCGAGCTTGCTGCGCCCAAGACGGGCGTCACGCCAAAAATGTCTCCTGCCAGTAGTTAGATAAGCTGCTCGTCAGCGTTACGCAGAGTGCGTAGCCGTTTGACGCTTGGTGGTTTCTCTCTCTCTTGTACGGACAGACGGTCAATTCGATGTGCTACCGGTGCGCAAGCATCGGAAAAAACATCGAAGAGATGCTGCGCACAGCATCCTTTCTCAACGGTCAGCCGATCGAAGGAGACCAAGCAATCTGTGATTCGATTTTTTGAATCGTTCTAGCTGCAACACCCAGGTGTTGCGAAGAGCAGGGCGAAACGATTCTGAATCGCACAGGACGAATGGTCTTTTCTCTCTAGAAGTCTGCTCCCAGTTCACCACCTGGAGAGTTGTCAATTTTCGCAAATCGCTAGCGGCAGTCTCGCGATTGCCGCCCATCTCGACGCTGGCGTTCGTGTCGCGCACGAAAAGCCAAGGATGGTGTGAGATGGGTCTGCGAAAAAACACGGAGAATCAACGATGAAAAATTTACTTCAACGTCAGCACCGTCTAGCCCTGCTTATTATAGCAACCTTCATTCTTCCCCTTTGTCTAAGCTCGAATGCAGCGGCCACAAATATTACGGGGGGGTTTGAGATACGTATCGATCAAAACCTCATCGTCCTGGATGGCAAAGCAAATATTAAGAATCTAGAGGCAGCAATTGCGGACGGGGCTACCGGTTTGCAAGACTCACTCGATGTCGCGTTGCTGGACAACTTGATGCTTGCTGCGATGTGGAGACCCTATACTAACGTTCTTATGGAAAGAGAGTATCCCGGTCTGCTCTTATCGAACGACCTTAGCTCAAATGCCAATATTGTGAGCATGGAAATCTCCTTAGCGAACCCTTCAAACCAGTTTATGCCGTTTGCCAACGGTGAATATATCGTCGAAAGCTTTGCCAGCGGCGAATATAAATTGTTTGACATGAATACATACAACTTCCAGCAGGTCGACCCTGACCAGGTTTCGAATAGCGCTAGCATCCTCGATGGCGGCAAACGTTTGGCTTTGTCCTTTGGAAATGGTGGAATCAGACCGGGACGCGCGACCACATTCAATGTCTACTCCTCCGCGGGAATGCTGCTAGAGAACTTTTTTGACGAAAATACGCAGGTTACGGTTGTCTATGAGGATCCTTTAACGGGTGATGTAGCACCGGCGACGACAACTCTCGGCGCAAACATCAATACTTTTAACAATGACCTGGTAGCTCAACTTATGAACGGCACCAATCCTGGCGGTATTCATTTCCGTGATTCGGTCGGATCGTTTTTGCAGACCGGTGCAATTCCTGAGCCGACTAGCCTCTTGTTGTTAAGTAGCGGTTTGGGAATCTTCGCTTTGCGGCGCCGACGAATCGCTCGCTGAATTTAGTAACCACACCGGTTCGACGGGGGCCACTGTCTGGCTTGTCCAGCAGTGTGAAGCAGGTACCAGGGTCAGGAGGATTGCAAAATCGTCCTGGTATCCAGCAATTCAGAATTGACAAACTTCTTAACGCTGCTGAGCTTACTTAGTTCAGCAGCGTTTTTTTCTAGGCCCAGGGGGCCAAGGCACAGGAGAATTAAAATCGAACTGATAGGGATGCTAGCCACAGAGAACACCGAGAACTTAGCGAGGCCCTTGGCTGCAACCAAAAAAAGGAAACCGCTAATCAGCGCTAATACACGTTAATGGGTAAATCTTTGGGTGGCTGGGGTCAGGTTGCCAGCAACGTTTCACTCGGAGTTCATGTATTTAGGAGACAACCTGACCCCAGCCCCCCCCGAAAACTTAACGCGGCCTTTGGCATTCTGATCTTCTCTGCGTCTCTGCGAGAAAATTCCCTTTTCTTGGCTTTCCTTTGCGGCTTATCGCCTTTGCGAGAAATCCCTACCTGTTTGCGGGCAGAACCTCGCTGGGAATCAATCGCTGATAAAGTATTCCGCTCAGGCAACTCATTCCTTTTGTGCCTATTCTTAGGTTTTTGCCGGATTTAGCGAAAGTATTGGTCGTGCGGCTGCCGAATTTGACCTCTAACGAGCATCTGGCTTATCACGGTCTCCGCCCATTCTTTGACCGCGCGTAGACCTTATCCGTAGTGCAAGCACGTTGCTTGCACAATCGCCGATGCTTGATAATTCCTTGAGGGGGGAATCTTGATGAAAATTCGACTGAGATGGGCGACTGCGCTCATTGCATGTGTAAGCCTAGTCTGCACGACGTCTGCCCAAGCCCAACGACAACGCAACTACCGTGCTGCTAACAATGCAGCCGAAATGGCAGGGGCTTCACTGGCATCTTACAATAGCTTCGACAATAGTTTTGACGACAGTTACGGCACCGATTTAGGTGAATGTAATAGTTGCGAAGACGGAAGTTACATTGGAGAATACTCTGGCGGACGGAGCGGTATCCTTGGTCGGCCTGGCCAGTTTTTTGTTGCTGCCGATTATCTAAATGTCCGTGCAACCTTTAGCGAGTCAACTGCCTATGTCGTGAGGACAGGCACCGCTCCTCCGGCCGGCAACACCCTGCTACCGCCCATAACCAACGTATTCCAAGAACTCGACTACGGTTACCAGTCGAGCTACCGGATCTTTGGTGGCTATCGCTTCAACGAATGTGGCGGGGAAATCCGCTTTGCTTTTACTCGCTTCGATAGCAGTGCGTCCGCACTTAGCCCACCCGCCGTACCGGCTGCCCCCGGCGGACAAACAACACAAATTCTGAACCCTTTCGATCTGGTTGCGACTTCCACTGGAGATCGTATTTCTGTCAACTCAAACGTCGGTGCCAATATCTATGACCTAGGTTTTGCCAAAACGATTCCACTCGGATCGCCTGCCTGCGGCGGGTGCGATTCCTGTGCCAGTGCTTGTGACACCGGCTGCGACACCGGTTGTGGCTGGTGCCCAGCTTGGGATCTCAGGTGGTCTGCGGGGATTCGTTTTGCCGAAGTCAACTGGGACCGGCGGGCTGAGCTTCAGAGCACAAACGACTATGGGTCGACAACCATGGACTTTGATGGAGGTGGAGCACGCGTTGGTTTAGAAGGAACACGTTACCTCGGTCGCCAGCAACGCTTTGCCATATTTGCCCGAGGCGACATGTCGATTTTGCTTGGCGAAGTGAGCATTGAACACACCAGTGGCGTTGGCGGTACCGCTCCAAGCATTCTAAATCTCACTCAGTTTAGCAGCACTCAGCTAATACCGGTTCTAGACATCGAGGCAGGGGGTACGTTCTATGTGACCGATCGCCTGACAGTTTCCGCAGGTTATCTGCTCTCGGCTTGGTTCGACCTGGGAATGCGAGACACCTTTGATGTACTCGAAGGTGCTGGCCCAATATCGTTCGACGACTCGAACATTCTAGGCTTCGATGGCTTCTTTGTTCGCTCGGAATTCGCGTTCTGAAGCGAATTCAGCCAACGATTTGAACGTAAAAAAAGGCAAAGCCACAGGGTTGCAACCCTGTGGCTTTGCTCTTGAATATCGCTATCGGCCCAGCAAGCGATCGCGGCGCGAACGGCGGGCAGCTCGTAGACGGGCACGACGCTTGGTCTCGCTCGGCTTTTCGTAGAACTCGCGGATGCGGATTTCTTTCTTGATGCCGCTACGCTCGACGAGCTTGCGGAAACGGCGAACTGCTTCTTGGGCTGTCTCTCTGTCCCGAAGTGTTAACTTGACCAACTTCTAACTCCCAAAAAAGCACCCGACTCGACCCAACAGGTCTACGTAACCCATTGCCTGAGAAGCACATAAGATAACATCGGCTGTGCAAGCCGTCCACCCCACGAACGTCAAAAGTTCTGTACTAGCCGTGAGCGGAAGCCACGGTTTTTTCAGGCTCAACCGCAGCTTCCACTCACGGCTAGCGATTCTCCTCGGCCTTTCGCTGCTGCGATCGCTACAGCCGCTACGATCGGCTGTTTGGTATTTCGACCGAAGCCTTTGCTGGGATTCAAGGCTCGATCTTGGGCCAAAAATTGGCCGATGGGACAGGTGTTGCCCAGTTTGGATAGATTGCCAGATGTCCCCCGAGCCTACCGTCGATGAGTGAACTAGCCCCCAATGCGGTTATTCAGCGTCTTGAGCAGCGTCACGAGCAGCTGATCACCGAGCTGGACGCCCTGAACGAGCGTCTGGAGCAGGCCCTCGATAGCTTCGTCAAGCCAGTGGAAGAACCACAAGCGACCGCCGCTGCGGCTCAGTGACGTTCTAAGGAATCACGGTCGCCGGTCTAGATGACCCGATTTGCTAATCGCTCGCAGAAGCCGCAGGCCCAATGCGGCACTCAAAGCTCCCCCCAGGGTTCCAGGGACCGAGACTCCATGGAAAGGCCAAACTTGGTTGGTAATGAGCAGCACCGACCCGATGAAGAGCGAGCTGGTAAGCATTCCTAACACCAGCCGGTTGACCGAGGGTTCCAGCCCACGGTGATCCAAGTGAACGTCGAAGCTACCACTTTGTACCTGTTGTAAAATATCGCGTAGCCGCCGCGGTACAACTTCAATCAGTTGTTGCATCTCGTAGGCCAAGCGTCGCATCTTGCGAAATTGTCGAGCAGGCGACAAACGCTGCGCGACGATCTTGCTTTGGTACGGCTTGATCACCTCCATCAAGCTGAAGGAAGGCTCTAGCTTTTGGGCCGTTCCTTCTAGCATCACCAGCACTTTGAGCAACATGGTCATCGAAGAAGGGAGTAGGATTTCGTAGCGGCGAATGATATCGAACATCTCGGACAGCGCGGCACCCAACTCGAAATTCTCGACCGACTGATAGGCATACTGAGCAACGAAATCGGAGAGGTCGAGAGACAAACCCGTCTCATCAAGCCCCGTTGGAACCGAACCTACGCGTATCACCACCGAAACAAGCCGCTGCGCATCCTGTTCGATAATCGCTAGCAACATATCTTCGATATCTTCGCGAAGCGTTTCATCGATTCGGGCAACCATACCAAAATCGAGCAAGCCGATGGTGCCGCCGGGCAGCAGCAATAGATTCCCTGGGTGCGGATCGGCATGATAAAACCCATGGCGGAAAATCATTTCGAGATACATCTCGGCACCAACACTCGCAATAGCCCTGAGGTCGAAACCAGCCGACTCAATGCGTTTGATATCAGTCAATGGAACGCCATCAAGCCATTCCATGACGAGCACGCGTTCGGTAGAAATCTCGGGATAGACTTCTGGGATTTTAACTTGGTCGTTGTCTGCAAAGGCGAGTGCGAATTGTTCGAGATGGCGGCGTTCGCGAGAGAAATCGAGTTCGCGTTGCATCACACGTTGAAACTCGGCAACCGTGGCCTCGGGGCGATACGGTTTTAGCTCAGGCAAGCGTTTGGCTAGCAAGGCAAGGCCGGTCAGTATGTCGAGATCGACGTGTACCGTCTTTTGGATTTGAAAATGCTGAACTTTGACTGCAACTTCTTCGCCCGTTTTTAGTCGGGCACGATGCACTTGGCCAATGGAGGCCGAGGCAACAGGCTCGGTAGAAAACTCATCGAAGATTTCCTCGATTGGACGTCCTAAATCTTCTTTGATGATTTCTTCGATTTCCTCGAAGGAATCAGCAGGGACGTTGGCCTGTAGCTTTTCGAGTTCCGTCGCGAGATCGCCACCGACAACATCGGGTCGGGTGCTCATGATTTGGCCTAGCTTGATGAAGGCCGGGCCGAGTTCTTCGATGGCGAGCCGAATACGCGTTTCGCTGCTTTCGTCAGCGAGCACTTGCCCTTTGCGATTTTTGAAAAGCGATTTGGTAAAACCGAACTCAAATCGACTGAGCCAGCCAGCCAAGCCGTATTTGCTGAGGATCGAAAGAATCTCGCCCCAACGGTTCATGTTGTGATAGATTTGCGGAATCGCGCGGATTCGCATAGTTGCCGCCGTCCGCTGAGGAGGTTGCCAGGAAATACGTTTTCTCTCGCTCTATTGTAATTGCGAATCTCTGAGACTGGCAATGAGGGTTGAGCCGAAGTGCCCCAGAACCCGCTCAATTGTACGTCACCAACTGGCTTGACGGCGAAGGCTGCGTCGAAAACACTCTATCCAGAGACTTTCCCACCGTTTGCTGTGCTTGAAAGCGAGAATGCCTTGCGATATCGACCAATTTGCCTGACGACGTTACTACTTGGCAGCATCTTGTGGCTTTTCGCCAGTGGGCCAGAAACCCGTGCTGAGAATTGGCCCCAGTGGCGTGGCCCCCAGCTAAATGGAATTAGTAGCGAAACGGGAATTCCGACCGAATGGTCTGAAAGCAAAAACATCGCCTGGCGGGTGGAGCTGCCCGGAAAAGCAGGGGCAACGCCAGTGGTGTGGGACGATCGCATTTATCTCACCACAGCAAACGACGACGACTTAGAGCTATGGTGTCTTTCGACTGATGGTGAAAAACTTTGGCAGCGACCCCTGAGTTCTGGCGATCGGGCAGTCCGTTCCGACGAAGGCAACATGGCTTCGCCCTCGCCCAGCACCGATGGCAAACACGTATGGGCATTGGTGGGAACCGGCGCATTGGCTTGTTTCGATCGAGAAGGGAACAAGGCGTGGGGCTTTAATCTGGAAGACCGTTATGGCAAATTGCAAATTGCGTTTGGCATGGCTTCGACGCCGATACTAGACCGAGGGCGACTCTATCTGCAAGTGATTCATGGCGAAGGCGATCCGGAAACGCGAGAGGCAATCGTGGTGTGCCTTGATGCGGCGACGGGCAAAGAAATCTGGAAACAGCCTCGTCCTAGCGATGCTCATGATGAGTGTGAGCATTCGTACGCTTCGCCAACTCTCTACCGCGACGAGAACTACGCCTGTTTGGTTAGCCATGGTGCCGACTATGTGGTAGGGCATGCTTTGGACGATGGCCACGAGTTGTGGCGCAGTGGCGGGTTGAACCCGCCGGGCAGCTACAACCCGACCCTAAGGCTAGTTTCGTCGCCCTCGTTTGGCAAAAACCTCATCGTGGTTCCTTCGGCCAAAGGAGGCCCGGTGCTGGGGCTAAGGCCAGGAGGGCAGGGCGATATCACCGAATCGACTAAGTCGGTTGCTTGGCGCTTTCCCGACAAGACGCCCGATGTGCCCTCGCCATTGATCCATGAGGGACTGGTTTATCTATGCCGTGAGAATGGCAACTTGCTATGCCTTGATGCAGAGACGGGTGAAGAAATTTATCACGAGCGAACCGTCCGCGATCGACACCGGGCCTCTCCAGTTTACGCAGACGGAAAGGTCTATCTCACGAGCCGAAGTGGTAAGATTAACGTAATTCGAGCCGGGCGAGAATTCGAGATTCTAGCGCAAAACGAATTGGGCGAAGATATTTCTGCCTCGCCGGTCATCGCCAATGGCACGATCTATTTCCGGACGTTCTCTTCGCTGTTTGCAATTCGCGATGGCGAAGTTGAGGATAAGTAGGGAACCGAACTAGTACGCAAGATTAAACCACGACGACACAACGAGCACGACGAAGAAGGATGGATTTTAGGTATTTTTCCTCGATCCGGAGCTTACCAAAACGCCGTAGGTGTTGTTTCTTGTGAAAATCTCTTCCACTTGAATTGATAGGCGTACGGCTTCAATGTTAAACGCTCGATTCACGTCGTGTCCGTTGTGTCGTCGTGGTTAACTTGACCCTGCACTGTAGTGTTAAGAAGCCTCGATTTTAGTGATCGCCTCTTGTGCTTGGCTTGCCAATGGGCGATCGGCAGAGGCAGTTGCTTGGCGCAGGGAATCTAGGGCTGAATTTGCACCATGGCCCAAACGTCCCAGTGCCCAAGCGGCTCGACGCTGCACGCTCGGCGTTGCTGAATCGGCGAGTCGTTCGACGAGCACAGGCACGGCCGAGGCGGCCCCGGCGCGGCCCAACAACGTGACCGCCCAAAAAGCTACGTTTTCGTCAGAAGCCCGGGCAAGTAATTTTAGGTCGTCGATTTGTTCGACCGTGGGCGGCCCCACGCCCTCTAATGCCGAAGCACACCAATTGCTTACATCTTCGTCGTCGCTACCACAGGTTTGCACCAACGCAACGATAGCAGGCCGGGCCGCCTCTCCTAAGCTGGCCAACGTCTCCGCAGCATCGGCTTGGCGAACCGCATCAGACTGGCTAAGGTTTTCAATGCAGGTTGGAATCGAATCGCCCATGACGTTTTGGTTCTCAGTGGTTGGAAACTGGCTGCGAAAACAGCCTTATAGGTGGTTCCACGCAATGATGCAAGATTTGGTATAATGATGCCTAGTGAACTGTAAAGTCATGCTAGCCGCTGGCGGGAGCCGCGGTTGAATCTGAAAAAACTGCGGCTTCCGCCTGCAGCTATCACTGAACCTACGACATTTAATCATGGCCCATCGTCTTTCTGTTGTCGTTTCTCAAAGCCGTAGCCAGAACCCGAAGAAACGGGAACTGGAAGAGCAGATCGTTGCTCGGCTGTTGGGCGAGCGCGGAATCGAGGTGACCGTGGTTCCGAACCTTTACGACTTGAAGCCCGATGGCACAGGCATGTTGTGCCTGTCCGGCATATCCGGCGACTTGGTGATATGCAGTTGGCTGTTTCCGCGTGCTGCTCGATGGATTCTTGATCGCAACCAAATTTGTGGCCAAGAAGGCGCGACGCTGTTGAAATCGTTGGGTGAGGACGAAGACGACGAACTCGAAACTGTTGCAGACGATAAGCAACGAGTCATCGATCGCCGGAACCAACCTGCACGGAAAATCTACTGCCTCGACCTACGAGCTTATGAAGATGCCTCTGCGTATGTCGACGAAGTCCGGCGCATATCCCAAGAACTTGCGACCCCGATGGTGGAGTTGAATGGTTGGATTAACGGCAGCCCGAAGCCTGAACAGATGGAACGCTATCTAGCCGCCGATTCTTCGGATTCTTCGGAATCAACACCGCAAGGGCCGATCGTGATCGACGAAGATCCCTCACGACGTTGGTATCCGGTGATCGACATGAGCCGCTGCACCAATTGCTTGGAGTGTATCGATTTTTGTTTATTCGGAGTCTATGGCATCGATCGGCAAGAAACCATCTTGGTCGAGCAACCTGACAACTGTCGCCTGGGGTGCCCTGCTTGTAGTCGTGTGTGTCCTGAGAACGCGATTATCTTTCCACAGCATAAGACACCAACTATTGCAGGCAGCCCAGAAACCGCCGGCAGCATGAAGATCGATCTATCGCAATTGTTCGGAGCCCCTGACCCTGGCGCACCCGGGGCAGACAAGGCACAGGAGGTAGCTGCCCGAGAAAGGGACGAACAGCTACTCTTAGCGGGTCGCGAAGTGGTGGGCAAAGAAGCGGACATGCCCAAGCGCCAACCTGCGACCGAAACTCCTGAACAGCCCAAGGATGAGTTGGATAGGCTTATCGATTCACTAGATGAGCTGGACGTGTAACGGTTCAAAATAACGTGCTACATCTTGATCCTTTTTCAACGGCTATCCCGTCACAACAAAGACCCCAACAAGGCGATGCCACAACCAAAAATAGATAGAATTTCCTTGCCGAGGCGCTAAGTCACAGCCGAGGCGCTAAGTCGCAAAGGCAACAGGAGCCGAGGCAATCTCTGTTGCTACGCCTGCCGCGTGTAAGACGTCTAAAGTGTTGGTGTCGACTTTCGCATCGGTAATCACAACATCCATGTTGCCCAAAGCGCTAGAGTAAGCCATCGAACGAACGCCAAACTTGCTGTGGTCGGCCAACATGTAGGAGCAGCCTGCTAGCTCGATCAACAAACGCTTGATCGAGGCATGAGCCGTCGAGGCTTCGCTGTAGCCCCGTTCAAGGTCGATTGCTTTGCACGACAGAAACACTTTGCTGATTTCAAATTGACGTATCGTCGCTTCAGCCACGGGACCAAGAAAGCACATCGACTTTGCATCGAGTTCGCCACCAGTAGAAATGACTTTGATTGCTGGTCGTCTGGCTAGCAGACGTACTATTTCCAACCCGTTGGTGACGACCGTCAATGGCATGTCGGGCAACAGACAGGCCAATTCTGAAACTGAAGTAGACGCATCAAGTGCGATGACGTCGCCTGGGTCGACATGCAATACCGCGCTGGCAGCAATATGGCGTTTCTCTGCGGCGTTCGTAGTTTTTCGCACCGTCACAGGGAGATCGCTGCGGTCGTTGCGAATACTGATCGCCCCGCCATGGGTTCGAGCGAGTCGCCCCTTAACACTAAGTTTATCGAGATCGCGGCGGATGGTTTCCTCCGCCACCTGAAACTGCTCTGCCAGAGACGAAACACGCACCGCCCCCTCTTCCTCAAGCTCAACGAGGATTTGCAACTGCCGTTCGCGGGCCAAGGGAGTGCTAGTTGATCGGCTCATTTTGCCTAAAATCCACATAAAAATACGTTCGATGGCTTGACAAACACCATGATATGTGGGATTTTGTTGGGAATCAACCGGAAATACCTCTAAAACAGACATATACCAGGAATTTGAAACATGGCTCCTATTGCTACCACCGAGTACAAACACGTCACCAACTACTGGAATGATGAAGAGTTTGCCAAGCTCTCACCAGTCGAGCGGCTTGTGTATCGCTCAAATTGCCTAGGGTCAGACCTGCGGATTACCAACACGGGCGGAGGCAACACCTCGTCGAAGTTGACTGAAATCGACCCACTTTCGGGTGAAGAGATTGAGGTGTTGTGGGTGAAAGGCTCGGGCGGCGATTTGCGTACGAGTAAAAAAGAGAACTTTGCCGCACTAGAAATGAACAAGCTACTAGCTTTGCAAAAGACCT
Organism: Planctomycetota bacterium; assembly: GCA_013152205.1. GTDB lineage: Bacteria > Planctomycetota > Planctomycetia > Pirellulales > Lacipirellulaceae > Bythopirellula. Next base: position 24,451 of record JAADGV010000095.1, on the reverse strand, counting down.
ATGACGATCAACCCGAACATGGTCCAAAGACGCCTGCCGAAGATGGTATGGTAGGGTACTTTCCGCATTGCACGTACAACCTCAATCCGCGTGCGAGCTCGATCGATACACCTTTGCATGGTTTTCTGCCGGCGAAACAAATCGACCACATGCACCCGAATTCAGCGATCTCAATCGCAGCAAGTAAGAACAGCAAGCAGTTGACGCAAGAAATTTTCGGCGACTCGATCGGCTGGGTACCCTGGCTACGACCAGGATTCGAACTGGGGCTAATGATGCAGCGCGAGGTAGAAGCCGACCCCAGCCTGCAAGGCTTGATCATGGGGCAGCACGGGATTATCAACTGGGCGGAAGATGATCGTGACTGCTATGAACTTACGTTGTCGCTCATCGAAACCGCGGCTGAGTATATCGAGTCGAAGGACAAGGGAGAGAACACGTTTGGCGGGCAAAAGTATGAGACGCTCGACGACGAAACACGCGACTCGCTGCTGGTGGAATTACTGCCTTGGCTCCGAGGTCAGGTGTCGCAACCGAATAGGTTGATCGGTACGCTGCAAAGCGACCCAACCATTTTACGTTTTGTAAATTCCAACGACGCCAAACGATTGGCTGAACTTGGCACCAGTTGCCCCGACCACTTCCTACGCACCAAGATCAAGCCACTGTATGCTGACTGGGATCCGAAAGCTGAGGATGTCGCCACGCTGAAAGAAAAGCTAGCCGTGGGGCTAACAAAGTATCGAGAAGACTATGCCACATACTACGAAAAATGTAAGCACAGCAACTCGCCCGCGATGCGTGCTCCGAATCCATCCGTAATTCTGATACCCGGCGTCGGCATGATCGCTTGGGGAAAGAACAAGAGCGAATCGCGAGTCACCGCAGAATTCTACAACTGTGCGGTTGAGGTGATGCGTGGTGCCGAGGCAATCGACGAATACATTGCTCTCCCGCAGCAGGAGGCGTTTGACATCGAGTATTGGCTGCTCGAAGAAGCCAAGCTCAAGCGGATGCCCGCCGAAAAGGAACTCGCCCGCAACATTGTGCTGGTTGTTGGATCAGGCTCTGGCATCGGCAAAGAAGTCGCTCGACGTTTGGCCAGCGAAGGGGCCCATGTGGTTTGTGCCGACCTGAATACCGAAGCGGCCGAGGCCACAGCCCAAGAACTTACCGACATTTACGGCCAAGGGGTTGGTGTATCGGGCACCGGCATTTCTGGTTGTGGTCCTGCCACGGGGCTGGGCATCGATGTGACTTGCCGGGATTCAATTCGAAAAGCACTCCGTCAAACGCTTCTCGCGTATGGCGGGCTGGATAACATCGTGGTGACGGCTGGCGTTTTCATGCCACCCAGCCGCGATGGCAAGCTCTCCGACGATGCCTGGAAGTTGACTTTCGACGTCAACGTGCGAGGCAGCTACAACATCGTGGACGAAGCCCGCAAATTGTTTGCTGAGCAGAATCTACAAGGATCGATCGTGTTGACCACGAGCGTTAATGCCGTGGTGTCTAAAAAAGGTTCGGTCGCCTACGATACTTCGAAAGCAGCAGCCAACCATTTGGTACGCGAACTGGCAATCGAAATGGCCCCCTTGGTACGCGTCAACGCGATTGCACCGGCCACGGTCGTCGAAGGCTCGACCATGTTTCCTCGCGACCGCGTGATTGCCTCGCTCTCGAAGTACGAAATTGCGTTTTCAGAATCGGAATCTGACGACCAGTTGCGAACTAAACTGGCCAAGTTCTACGCCCAACGGACGCTCACCCAGCAGCCGATTACCCCAGCCGACCAAGCCGAAGCGGCCTACTTTCTTGTTTCGACCAAGTCGAGTAAAACAACAGGGCAGGTTATCAACGTCGATGGCGGTTTGCACGAGGCGTTCTTACGCTAAAAGGTATTCGAATTTTGTCTAGCGCTCATTTGGCAATCGATTTAGGCGCCAGCTCCGGGCGGGCAATTGTAGGCGTGCTTGAAGGCGATCCTCAACAGCTTCGGCTTGAAGAGATGCATCGCTTCGAGCATTTACCTTGCCCTACGCCCTCGGGGCCCGTGTGGGATTTGACCGGCATCTGGCAGGCGATACTCACCGGACTGCGCGAGGCAACCGCTTGGTGCCGTGAAAACGGCGCCGACTTAAAGAGCGTCGGCGTTGATACTTGGGGGGTCGATTGGACGTTGGTCGGCAAAAGTGGCGAGACACTAGCATTGCCCCACTGTTATCGCGACCCGAGACACGAGGGAGCTTGCAATCGCGTACTAGAAAAACTGGGCGGTTTCGAGTATCTCTACGAGCGAACAGGCATTCAGCTCATGCCGCTGAACACCATCTTTCAGGTGATGTTGCGGCACGAGCTAGAGCCAAAACTGTTCGACGCAGCCGAGCGATTGCTGTTCTTGCCCGATCTGCTGCACTTCTGGCTTTGTGGCGAGATGACCACCGAGCGGACCATCGCCTCGACAAGCAGCATGTTGGCTGTCGAAAGTGGCGATTGGGATACCGAGCTACTAGAAAAACTCGGCCTGCCAACTCATATTTTAGGCCCAATGATCGAGCCGGGAACACCGATCGGCGAACTTCGCAGCGAAGTGGCCGAAGCAACGGGCGCATCGAAGGGCATCAAGGTAATCGCCCCCGCTTCGCACGACACCGGCTCGGCTGTCGCTGCTGTGCCCGCCACCACCGAGCGAAGCTGGGCCTATCTGTCGAGTGGCACTTGGTCGTTGCTAGGAGCCGAGCTAAAACAACCGTTGTATTCCGAGCAAGCCCGGGCCATGCCGTTTACCAACGAACGGGGCGTCGATCGAACGATTCGTTTTCTAAAGAACATTGCGGGGCTGTGGTTGGTGCAAGAGCTTCGGCGCGATCTCAAACGTAAGGGAGAGAGTCGAAACTTTGCCGAGCTAACTCAGATAGCAGGTTCTTCTGAACCATTCCGCACGTTGGTCGACCCGAACTTTGCAGACTTTGCCACTCCCGGCAATATGATCGCAAAGCTGTGTGAGTTTGCAAAGAAAACAAACCAACCCGAGCCAGAGACGACCGGCCAACTGGTCCGTTGTTGTCTCGAAAGTCTGGCTTTTTGTTATCGCCATACGTTGAGCAGCATGGAGTCGGTTCTCGGTCAGACGTTCGACGACTTGCATGTCGTCGGCGGAGGGATCAAAAACACGTTGCTCAACGAGATGACGGCTGCCGCAGTCGGACGCCCTGTGATTTGCGGCCCGATCGAAGCAACCGCGATTGGCAATGTACTAGTGCAAGCGATGGGATGCGGCGAAGTGGCCGACATGGCCGCCTTGCGACAAATCGTTGCCCGGTCGTCAGATCTCAAAAGATATGCCCCTGGCAACCACGAACTCGATGCCCAAGCGTTGGCCCGCTATACCAAGATCACCCACCAGTAACGCGGGTGTTTGCTAACCGCAGTGGCGTGGGCGCCGCTGATAATAGGTGGGGCGTACGTTTCTAGCTTAGCCCAGCGAGGGGGCCATCGCCGCAGAAGTTTGGGTTGCCGAATGTTTTTTCTGGGTATCCCATCGCTTCGCTGATACTCATCAACAACCGGTTGTGGGGAATATCCTCAAACTTCATCGCTCGGCCCATCTTCCAACCTAGGCCCCCGCCGACCACGACAAAGGGGATGTTGTTTCGGGTGTGGGAGTTGCCCTTGCCAAGCTCGTTGGTCCAAATGATCGAGGTGTTGTCCAACATCGATCCCTCGCCGCCGGGTTCAGGGGTTTCATCAAGTCGCTTGGCCAGATAAGCCACTTGCTCGCAATACCACGTATTGATCTTAATCAGTTTTTCGTAAGATTCCTCGTTGGTGTCAGGTTCGTGCGAAAGCGAGTGATGCCCCTCGTCGATCCCCAACCATCGCATCCTGGGCTGCCCAACGCTATTGGTAATCTGAAACGTCGCGATTCGCGCAAAATCTGCGGCAAAACTATTGACGAGCATATCCATCTGCATCTTCGTGATGGTTGGGATATTGTCGTTTTGCTCTGCAACATTCGGCGGCAACTGCGGAACGGCATGGCCCACGTCCGATGGTTGCTCTTTTCGGACAAGCTCGGTTTTTAGTTCTTGCTCTACCTCTCGTACCATTGCTAAGTGATCTTGCAGCAGGTGCCGATCTTCTTCGCTAACAAGATTTTCAACTTTCCGAAAATCTTCGCTGAGCCCGTCTAACACGCTCGCCAGCAGCTCTCGGTTTTTGGTTTGGCCATAAAGCTTGTCGAACATCTGATAGGGATCGTCGATCGGGGCAACGGGTTGATTCGGCCCCGCATAAGACATACGTGTCCAGGTATCAGCGCGATCGGGAACCATGACCCCAAACTCCAGCGATCCAAAACGCGTTTGCGTCGCTGGGTCTGCCTGGAGGTGATTCTTCAATCGCTGATCAAGCGAAATACCCTGCGACCAACCGGCCGGAGTGTCCGAGCCGCCTTGGATATCCCCTGGGAAGAGTTCGATACCCGTAAGCAAACAGCCCATGCCGCGCATGTGGCCATCGCCATCCCCTTTGATTTTGTTGCAAACACCGTGCAACGTCATCATGCGGTTTTTGAAATCGGCGAGTGGTTGCAAAATTCGTTTTAGCTGAAAATTCTCACCCGTTTCGTCAGGCCAAAAATGTTTGGGAATAATACCATTGGGGCTGAAGACAAAAACCAACCGTTTCTTGGGCGCAACTGTCGCCGAGTTTGCAAACCCGAGACTAGGCAGACCCGTCACAAAATTGGCAGCCGCTACGCTGATGCCTGTTTTGATCAGAAATTCACGTCTGTTTAGCTGGTGACTCATCTGAGTTTTCCTGCCCATTTGGTTTTTCCTGAAGATCCGTCGCTGCCACGACAGCGATTTCGATTAGCAACTCTCGAATACTGTAATTATTGTTCTTAAACGATTCGATCAGTTGGTCGAGCGCATCTGGCCCAAAGGCTGCGACCGGTTGTTTAACAAAATGTTGAAACGTGCGATTAACAAAAGCACGCTGGGCGTCTTCGCTAGTAGCTAAAAAACCGGCTAACTGGCCAGGGCCATTGAAGCTGATTTTCTCGCCCTCACGAGTGGTGTAGCTGCCAGCGGCGTTCACCTCGCGGCCTCGCTCCATGGGGCGATATCGCCCAACAGCATCAAAATTCTCCAGCGTAAATCCCAAGCCATTGATCTTCTCATGGCAAATTTGGCAATTCTTAGGACTGGTCTGAAGTTCCACCCTCTCGCGGGTAGTCAAGTCGGGATGCAAATCGGGAGCCAACGGCGTAAAGGCATCCTGCGGGGGCAGCAAAGTGCGGCCCAGCACATAGCGGATCAAAAAAATGCCACGGTGTATTGGTGATGTTTGATTATGATACGAAAGCCGGCCCATTAAGTAGGGATGCGAAAGAACCCCAATGCGGCGTTCTGAATCGCTAACACTGCGTCGCAATCCTTGGCCATGCAGGTCGAGGGGATTCCATGTCTCGCCATAGAACGTTGCCAGCCGTTGGTTAGTAAAAGTCCAATCGGCGAGGAACAGTTGCCGATAGTCTCCCGACTCTCCCCAAATCACTTCATCAAGAAAAGCATCCAAAGATGCCCGCAGATCACCAACTAGCTCTTGATCGAAGCCTGCGAACTTCTCTTCATCCTTGGCCATCTCGCTAGCCTGGTCTAAATTGAGCCATTGATACATTAACTCGCGTACTTTACCTCGCGTTCGGTAGTCGTAAACCAGCCGACGCGCCGCTTCGCGTACTTGTGTTTCCTCCTCAAGCTGATTGCTACGGACAGCTTGCACCAACCACTTGTCGGTTGGCAAAGAATCGTGCAACGTCAGTGCCAACCGATTGGCCACACGTTGCGATTTCGAACGATCGCTGTCGAGCATCGGATAAAGAAAGCGAGGCGATTTAAGCGATATTAGCAAAGCACGCTTGATCGCCTCGACATCGTCTTCCGTAGCATCAACTTGTTTATCGATATAAAGATTACGATCTTCGTCTTGCAAAGGACCACGAAAAGCGGTGGTTGCAAGTTCCACTAAAAAGGCTCGCAGGCGGCCTCGATTTTCGTTCGAATCGTTGCGATGTCGACGCTGATACGCAGGCCACAATTCCTCGGCTGCAAATTGTGCAAACTCCAAGGCCGCATTGGTTGTCGATTCGTCCCATTGCTTGTCGACGGTGATGCCCCGGGCGTACCCGTAGCTACGATCATCTGCGGGCAGTTTTGTTTGCAAAGCAAAGGTGGCGGGGGACGAAACCGCGACAAGGTTTCTCGAAGGAATCACTTGCTCGGTCCCGTAGGGTGGTTTCCATGCTAAGCGGATCTTAGCCGGAGGCTGTTCGGTTTTTCGCTTTCGTTGAACAAAATCGATCCGAATCGGGTAAACGCGTCCCGCCGAAAGTGTAATCGAGCGGCGAAACTCGGTCTTATCGCCTGATTGCACATGGTTGTCGATGAATTTACGTTCGTAGCTACCCAAGTAACAGACAAACGAACACGTACTGTCGACAACGATCTCGTAGTTCCCCGTAGCGTCGGGCCGAATAGCACCACGCCAGGTGATACTGAAATCTTTGGGATCGATTCCTTCGCCAGGGCCTCGATGACCGAAATCAAAATCGATCACCGGGTCGGAACGCTCAAGTCGCTTGTGATCATTATTTTTAGAAGGGCCATTGAAGTAGAGGCCTTTGATGCCATGATCGTGCGTCGGCCAAACCACGCCTACAGAAGCAGCATAAAGGTCAGCCAAGCTCTGGCGAAGTTGATTGCCCGTCAATCGAGCCAGCCTAACACGCGGAGGTTCCGCCGTTATCTGCACCACTTTGCTGTAAAACGACTTATGAATATAAGCAGCAACGGCGGCTGCATCGTCGCCAAGACAACTTTCCGGGTCGTCCTCCGGCATCGTTTCAGCGATCACTTCGGTTAAACCGGCAACGGTTAGGTCGCCCACCAGAGGATCGGCGTAAAACTCCTCGACCCCTTCGCCTTCCTTACCATGGCACGAAGCGCAGCTTTTTTCGTAGACCGCTTGGCCACGTTGCTTGGCATCGCCTGCCTTGGCCTCGGCAACGACTTCTTCGCCGCGTAACTCATACGCATCAACTACAGCAAACAATATCGCGAGCGCGATCGTTGCTAGCCGCAATGGTGTGATTGTGCAAACAGGCATAGGGCAAGGCTGTCAAAACATCGACTTAACGATATCTCACAGTAGCACGTATAGGCGGGCGGACGTTGAAGGGGCGGGAGCATGTCTGCAAATGCAAACAACGCTAGATACGCACCAGTATACCGGCGGTCCTGTTTTCGCGTCAATTTTATTTATCCCATGTGCCATTTTATTGAGGGATTCGCTACAAATACCCGCACATTATTAACCGCCACAGGCTAAATCTCGCCTACTCGTTCATCTGCCCTTTGATCGTGCGTTGAGTCACTTCCCAGACCGCCTCTAGGTGTTCGAGGTAGGCCGGTGGGGTTAATAGCTCGGTACCGTCGCCCGTTAGTTCAAAGAGCCAACCGGTTCCGTATTTATCGACGTTGATTGCCGAAGGGTCTTTTAGCAAGACTTCGTTGAGTTGGGTCAGTGTTCCGGCCATAGGAGCGTAGAGCGAAGCCTCGGCCTTTTGACTTTCGATCTGGCCGATTTCTTGTCGCAGTTCCAAAGAAGCTCCCGCGGGAACCTCCCAATCGAGGAAGTAAACGTCTTGCAATAATCGAACGGCGTAGGAAGCAAAACCAAAACGAAATTGGTTGTCGCCTTGCGGCAGTGCCCACATGTGGTTGCGCGCATAGCACCGATCGGTCGGAAACTCCGCCTGATACTCGCCCATCATGAAGATAATATTATCGGCCATTGTCAAAGAATAATAACCACAGAGACACGAAGGGCACAGAGAAAGAAGCAAATAATTTCAATCAAGAGAATGACCTGATTCATCGTTCAATAAATTAAAATACTCTGTGTCCCCCGTGGCTCCGTGGAAAAATTCCGTTCTTCTTTTCATTTTGAGGTTCTAAGTGTAGCGTACGTCGCGATGCTCGGGCTCGAAGAATGGCGGGAGCAGGGCGTCGATACGCAGGAGACCTTGGCGTGTGAGCGTGACTCGTTTGTCTTCGACAACGACATAACCGGCCCGTTGGTACTCGTCCCAAACGAGGCGCCATTCTTCGAGGATATCGACGCCAAACTTTTTTTGAAAATAATCGGCTTCGAGATAGCCCTGCTTAATAAGCAAGATAAGTTCGCGAACCAAACGCTGGTGAGCTGTGGTTTTTAGTCCTCGTCCGAGTGGCAATTTTCCGTTTTCTAGCGAACTGCAATAGTCTTCCCATTCGGGAAGGTTTTGATAGTGAACGCCCGAGACGTGGCCGAAGCTGGCGATGCCGGTGGCTAGCATGTCGCTCCCTTGCCACAGGTTGTCACGATAGCTGAAGTTCACACGATTGGGGTCTTTGACCATCGTGTAGGCACTAGAAACGGCATACCCGGCCTGTTGAAATTCGTCGAATGCGAAGTCTACCCATTCGCGTTTGGTTGGCCAATCGGCAACCGGAGTTTCAATCTGCTTGCCGAGGATGTCTTGCGAATAGACGGTATTAAACGGTAACTCCATCTGGTAAATCGTTACGCTATCCGGGGCCAAATCGATAGCTCGCCGAACCGTGTCGCGCCAAGTGCTGTCGATGTCGCCAACCATGCCAGCGATCAGATCGATGTTCGTATTGTAGAAGCCAGCCGCTTGGATCCAGGGCCACGCTTTGTAGATTTCGGCTGATTCATGGGCACGGCCATTTTCGCGAAGGATGACATCGTCGAAATGTTCGACCCCCAGGCTGATGCGTGTTACGCCGAGTTCGCGCAACGTGTTGACCTTCACTTCGCTGAGCGTGCCAGGTTCACATTCGAAGGTGACCTCTTCGGCTTTATCCCAACTGATGTTCGCTCGCAGCCGGTCGACCAAACGGGTGAGTTGTTTTGGGCTCAGAAACGAAGGAGTTCCGCCGCCAAAGTAAACGAAACGAAACGGACGGTCGCCCATCACGGGGAGCTTGCTGACCAATTCGATTTCGCTTGAGAGTGCAGCCAAATATCGCTCGACATCATGGGAGTTCTTGTCGGTAAACACTTTGAAATAGCAAAATTTGCAGCGTTTTCGACAGAACGGCAGATGCAAATACAAACCCAACGGCACGTCGGCAGGCAGGGACTCGAAGGCCGTACGCACCTCGCCGCATTGGTCGGTCGACCACTGAGAAAAGGGCGGGTAGTTGCTGATGAAGTAACTACCGACTTCGGTTTTGGTTGGTTCCGTTGTCATGAGGTTTTGAAATGTTTGATTTAAGATTTTTGAGGTGGCGGGGGTGATCGTTCATGACGGGCCTTACTTCTTGCCGAAGCAATAAAGGGTGCCATCGCTGTTGCCGATGATTAACCGACCGTCTGCTACGCTGGGCGATGCGAGGAAGCTGCCGCCGGCTTCGTATTTCCATTGCTCTTCGCCTGTGGCTATGTCGAGCGAATATAGGCGGCCGCGTTTGGTTGCTAGGATTACTCGATCGCCGGCGATGATCGGCGAGCTTTCGACGTTGCTGCGAATTGCGAACTTCCACTGGAGTTCGCCCGAGATGGGATTCAACGCGAATAGTTGCTTGCCTTGGGAACCGTAGATCACGGTGCGGCGATCGACGGCGGCGGCCGTTCGGATTGATTGGGGACGTCGCGGGTCTTGGTACTTCCAACGGATTGCCACGGGATTGGTAGACGCTGAATAAAATGTGCCCGACTCGGTGCCGAAGAGAACATGACCGTCAAATATGGCAGGGGTCGAGCCGGTCGGACCATCAATGTCGACGCCCGCGACTTCTTTGCCATTCGCGACGTCGACGACATGAAGCCGTTCGTCGCAGCCTGCCAGTAGCACTCGGTTATCCACCACGGCAGGCCAGCATCGCAAGGGGGCTTCGATCTCGAATAGCCAGCGACGCTCGCCCGTTTTTGCATCCAGCGAAATGAGTTCGCCGGCTTCGGTAGTTACCAACACTTGGCTCTCGTAAACATTGGGCGCTGCGTAGACTTCGCCTGTTGCGGTATACGACCAAATCTCGTCGCCGGAGTCGGCCTTCAACGCACGCACAACGCCGTTGAAGTCTCCGACATAAATGCGACCGTCAACGATTGCTGCGCCTGCAAGAAAACCACTGTCGGGAAATTTCTTTTGCCAGAGGATCTCGCCGTCAGCGAGGCGGAATGCGTAGAACGTGCCATCAACGTCGCCCAGATAGACGGCGCCGTCCAGCACAACCGCAGTCGCTTCAAAACCGCTGTCGTCGAGCGTTTGTTTCCAAACAACTTCGAGAGGATCTGGGAGGGTCGACTGGGCTACCCCAGTGGCCTGGGCATCGCCTCGAACAAAAGGCCATTGGGCGTGTGCCGAGGAGCAATAGTGCATTATCACCCATGCCGCGAACAAGCAGATCGCTTGCCGTTTGGAAATCGCAGTGTCACCAAGCAAGCTCATATAATTTCAATAACTCGGCGGGAGAAACGGGAACTGGGTTGAACGAAGCCGTCCACTGCTGGGCAGCGCTGTCGGCGAGTTCCGGCAGGCGGCTCTGTTCAACTCCACACTGGTTCAGTTTAACAGGGAGGCCCGCCTTGCTGGCGAGGTTTTGCAGAAAATCGGCGAGGGCCTCGGCACCCCCGGTGGGACAGTTTGGATCGTCCGCCGCTGTTTCGAGCAATTCGTGATACCAGCCGTCGCATTGGGCACCATTAAAGCGGACCACGTGGGGCAACATCAGAGCGATGGCTTCGCCGTGGGCAATGTCGTAGACCGCAGTCAGCGGATTGGCCAAGGCGTGGGCGGCGCCGAGCATGGAGTTTTCGATGGCCAAGCCGGCCAGGCAGGCTCCTAATTGCATTTCCCCGCGAGCAGCGATGTCGTCGGGGCATTCGAGCACACGGAGAAAGTTCGGCGCCAAACGCTGCCAAGCTTCGCGACTGAATTGGCAAGAGGAGTCGTTGCGTTTGTTTGTCACAAAAGTTTCTACCGTGTGCGACAACGCATCGAAGCCTGAGAGCGCTGCGACCCGCGGAGGTTGAGTGACGGTTAGCTCGGGGTCGAGGATCGCTGTGCGGAAAGCGGCTCGGTGGTCGCCGCATGCCATCTTTTGGTGGGTCTCTGCGTCGGAGATGAGAGCGAACGATTGCGTTTCGCTACCGGTGCCGGCTGTGGTGGGCACAGCGATCATCGGCAACAGTGGCCCGGTCGCTTTGCCGAGGCCCCAGTAGTCCTGCATTTTCCCGCCGCAGGAGTAAAGGAAATTGATCCCTTTTGCACAGTCCATTGCGCTGCCGCCGCCAAAACCGACAATCAGATCGGGCCGAAAGTCGTTAGCGATCGCAAGCCCGGCGTCGACCTGCTCGGTCGTTGGATTTTCTTTGACCCCGTCGAATAGTTGAACGGTGATATCAGCGGCTTCGAGCGCAGCTATGCCGCGGGCGGTATGCCCAGCAGCAATGACTCCTGCGTCGCTGGCAACTAATACGCGTTGGGCCGACAATTCTCTCGCAGCATTGCCAAGCTCGGTAACCTTGCCAGGGCCGAAGACAATGCGAGTGGACGATTGATAATCGAGAACCGTCATCATAGGAGGCGGGGCATTTTGAGGAGGTAGGAATACGGGGCAGGATGCGAACCGAGATTATGGGGCGATTTGCAAAGCTCGGCTGCGATAGAGGAACTCGATTAGGTTGCCTTCATGGGGCTGTAGCCAATCGAGCTGCGATGTGGGAATCGGTCCAAAATTCAAACGGTCGATGTCGAGGCTGGCAATTAAATCGCGTCGGAAATTCTCGTCGTTGGTAATTGCTGTCCCGACTAGCGTGGAGCTGATGGCTGAAAGCATTTTTTCTTGGGGACACTGGACCACACTGACAGCCGGGAACATGTATTCCTTATTCGCCGCGGGCGCTTCGGGGCTGTCGCAATGTAGCACCACGGGGCGCAAGTAGGCGACGGGTGGTTTTTCGACGAGCCGGTCGCCGTATTCGGCGGTCATGTGCGTGGTTTGCGGATCGTCGATGTCTTGTTCCAGTGCAGCCCAAATGGCGGCGGCTGCGCCTTCGATGGTAAAGGCGGCTAGCCCGGCATTGGGGTCGTCGGGTGGTAGGACATCGATGGGGCCAAGTTTTTTGGCCAGCGCTTCGGCGATTTCTTGCGTATGTCGCGAAGCGTAGATGCTGCTGCAATTGATACAACTACGGCCGCCGTTGCGATAGACGCTGTCGGCCATCAAATCGATATACTGCTGCCAATCGTCGACGCAATCGTCGCCCAACAGAATCTTGCTGAACCCTGGCCCGTGTACTTGGACTTTTGGATTGCCTGAGTATTGCTCAATGGTCTGCGGCCCGCCAAAGATCATGCTACGCCGGCAACTGGCGAGAATGGCACCGCCGATATCGGCTCCGGCGCCCGGGTATAAACAAAAAGCTTCGCGGGGAATCCCCGCTTCGACCATTGCGGCGAAAACTCGGTAAGGGGTCCACGGCTCGCTGCTGCCGGGCTTGAGCACTAAGCCCATTTGCAAGGCGATAACAGGCAGCCAAAGCGTGTGGACGCCGGGTGAATTGCTGGGCAACACCGCTCCGAGTGCATCGCATTGGGCTTGGTAGCTAACGGTAACGCCGCGACCTTCTTCGCCATAGCCGCGAGCTAAGATGTCGAGGCTGAGGCCTCGTGTTAAACAGTCGAGAATTTGGTCGATGTTTTTCAGGACAAACGCATTTTTTACGACGTTGGCTTGGCACATCGAGATCGGCATACCCGTGGTTGCCGATTGTTGCTGGATGAAATCTTCGGGCGACTGCTGAGAATCACCAACCGCGAGGGTGCCACTTTCGAAAAGCTCGCCCGCGGCTTTACATTTTTCGATCAACTCGGCAGGCGACATCGCCAGCAAGGCTTGCCGTGCGCGTTTGGCCTTTTTGGCATCACGGCGAATAATACCGGTGCCAACCGTGTGGACACGAGCGACAGGTTCTCCGGTATAGAAATGGACCACTTCGTCGACATCAAGCGACTGGTAGGGTTCGCCCCAGCGGATAGCAGGTAATTCGATCATTGATAGTCCTAAACGATGGGTCAGAAACCCTCGCCTTCGCGCGAATCTTTTAGATTTTCTTTGAGTTCTTCACCGAATTTAATTTAGAGGCTAGCCATCGCGCAACATGCATTAGAGCCCTGAAAGGGCGAAATAGGACAGCCCAGGGCGTTAGCCCTGGGACATATAAAAGTAAAATGACCAAGCCCTGAAAGGGCGACATACGGGCGGCCGTACTATGCCGCCCTTTCAGGGCATTGCTATCTTGTTCTTCACGTCTTCACGAGACAATCCCTACCTGTTTCGTTTCTTATCAATAAACTCCGACGGTTGCTGCCGAAGCTAAGCGGTGGAAGGGGCGTACTCCGCTCATACCGTCCCAGGGGTATTTTTCGTAGGGTAGTTCTCGCTCGCCTTCGTCACGTTCGAGGAAACCGGGGACGAAAAACTCTTTGGTTAGGGTGGTTAACTTCGCTCGACCCGTATCGCCGTATCCGACGATACGATCGGTATCGTCGAAGTCGACCACTTCGATCACGGCACGCGGCTGCGGAGCGTAGTAAGTGATTTTGTAATTATTTTCTGCATTGCACGGACCCGAGGCAGCCAACCCCATCAGTGTGTTGCCATAGGTGGGTGTCATGTAGATGCCACTCTCGGCAGGCGGGCCGCCGAAAAGTTCTTCGACACAGAACTTGGTCCACTGCGGCGTAAACTCGGTGCCGCCGGAGAAGATTCCGGTGATCCCTTGTTCTGCCAAGCTGGTGCCACGCTCTTCGAGTTCTAGGCAAAGCGACTCGATCAGCTTGGGTGTGCCAAACATACATTGGACATCGTGGCCGGCGCTGAGAATGGTAATCGCCTGATCAATGCAATGCTTTTTGTATTCTTCGAGATGGTCCATCCAGCCTTTTTTGATGAGCTTGACGACCCAACGCGGATCGAGGTCGATGCAAAACGAAATCCCGCCCCGATGCTGGGCCAGATGCTCGACCGCTAATCGCAGCCGACGAGGCCCAGAAGGGCCTAACATGAGCCAATTGGCACCTTGCGGAAAGTATTCATCCGGCAGCGTATTGCTGAAAAGCGAGTAGTCGGTGCGGAAATCGTCGATGGCAATTCGGCTTTTAGGGATGCCTGTGGTGCCGCCGGTTTCGAAAACGTAGATCGGTTTGTCGGCCAAGCCCTTGGGCACCCAACGTCTGACCGGCCCACCGCGCAACCATTCGTCCTCGAACGGATCGAACTTTTTGAGATCGTCGAACGAGCGGATCTCTTTGAGAGGGTCGAATTTTAGTTCCGACTTCTTTTCTAGCCAGAAAGGGCAACCTGTGGAATCGTGAAAATGCCAACCCACCGTCTCGACCGTATGGGCGTCGAGCAATTCTCGCTGGGCGGCAATGTCTTTTTCAAGAGCGTTTTGATCCGAGTCGTTCACGATTTCCACATATCCATAGCCGGCAGCAGGTGCAGAGGGGCATAGCCGCAACCAAATAGGTAGGATTTTCTCGCAAAGGCGCTAAGACGCAAAGGAAATAAGAAAAGGGATCGTCTCGCAGAGGCGCAGAGACAGCAGAGAAAACTAGAATGCCGTAGCTCTGCCGTCTCAGCGTCTCTGCGAGAAATTACCTTACGGAGCCGCGAGCGAGGGCTTGTAAGACTTACTTTCCCCGTTTCTTGCGCCTTAGCGCCTTTGCGAGAGTCTAAATTTGAAGGTTCAATCATCTAAAAATCTTGCTCGTTGCGCAAATTTTTGAACCGTTAGTAGCACAGACCCCATTTGGGCAAAGTCAATGATCTGCGATTGTGGGAGACGCCTCACACTATGACTTTACAATCGTTCTTACCAATCACGGATTCCGTGTACGATCAATCCACCGAAGACCGAGACGAAGCGGTTGGAGCAGTGCTCCCTAGTTGGGCAAGCACCTGAATGACCCCGTTAAGATGGGCGAGGCGGGGTCCGAAGCGGTCGACGAATTCGTTCAACATGAACTCGCCGTCCACCATGTCTTCGGCGTTGTCGGAAATCTCCTCGGTAATGCGCTCTAGGTATTCAAGCTGCACACCACTGAGCGACTCGGCCGCTTTACGGCAAGACTTTGCAAGACGGGGGTTCGCATTGCGCCACTGATGAAGTTCTTGGGCACGTTGCTTGTGCGAGTTGGCCATAACGCCAACCAACTCTTCAAGAATTTCGTTCGTCCGATCTTGGGCGGCTAAAACTTCGCGGAGCAATTCAGACTGCTCGATTTGCGAACCATTCAAAACTTCGTTAGTGCTTCCTGCAGTAACGTCTAGCTGAGAAAACATTGCTGGCGTCGGCTGATGACTTTGGGACATCGAACGATCGTTTCCTTTCTCAATGAGGCAAAATTCAAGGACCGACAAGTCGGGCCCTGAATATTTTTTGTACATCTACATTCTTATGCACAACTGAGCTGGTTATCAAACTGCCGCCCTGCCTGCTAGCAAGACAGCAGCACCCTCTCCCTTCTATTCTAATAAAACTTGAGCAAATTTCTAGCGTTGAACCGAGCTTTCTAAGTAAAACGCCGAGCTAAAGTTGACACCCAACGGCGCTCGATTGAGGGGGTACTGGTCTACCATACCGATACAAACGACAACTGGCGCTGGGCCGGCTCTTCTGGATTGAATGAGATACCCAAAATGGGAAAAAACACGGCTAACCCCTTACCTGCCATCGGCTTCCTAACCGTGCTGGAAAACGAACAGCATGGATATTTCGGAGGCTATCTGCTGCTTTCCGAGCTGGGCAGGCCCCTGGAATTTCATTGCAATACGCCCGTTTTGCCCAACGATGCCCAGAAAATTTTGTATGGAGCTAGCTTACGACCTTACGTTTTAGGCGAGTTGATCGGGCAAACGCTGGTAGAAAAGGCCGAGCTACCAGTGCAAGCAATACTCACCGATCAAGAGGAAATGCTAAGTCTGACACTGCTGAGAGAAGAACCAATCGCATGTCTTGCGGCGGTTGACACGAAGTCTCTCTCTGACACGAACGATTCTATAGTGCCCGAATTTGTGCTAGACAACCATCGGCTACATGGCACCTCCACTTGCGACTGGCAACCTGAACAACTACGCACAACAATTGCCCCGCTGGCTGCGTATGTCGATCTGCTGGAACCATTCGAACGCATTCGCGAAGCGATTCGTGAAGCACAACGTATCACCGAAAACCCTAGCGATAACGAACATGAATCTTCCGCAGCCGCCTGAGCCGCGGTCGACTTCCCATCGCCGCCCGCAGGTACATTCTACCAGCGCCGAGAAGCTTGGCTTCGCTCTCCCATCAACACGCGTCCTCGATTGGCAAATCGAACAACCGTTTGCAGTTACCGTACCGCTGCAAGCGCCCGAGGTGCGGACGATAGGCTGCTTGTTTCCCGAAGGCGCTGCCGCACTTCGCGGGGACGAACCACCTGCGGCTCCACCCGCTGCTGTGCAAGAAACCCAATCGCCAAGCACCACTTCGCAGCAAACCGCCAAGAAAAGCCCCTTGGCTGAATTTGGTCTTTCGACATGTACGCGAGTTCGCCCGCCACGCGATGTCGTGAAGCTGGAAGATCGGCTGTTCTATTTATTACAGCCCCCGCTAGAAAATATTTTCTCGTCCGAGTCGTTATCGTTTCCGTTTCGACCATTTCCGTATCAGTACGATGGCATTGCTTTTCTCTATCCTCGCAACGAGGCGGTGTTAGCCGACGAAATGGGACTGGGCAAGACGATGCAAGCGATCGTCGCCATGCGTTTGTTGGCCCATCAAGGCCAGGTGCGTCGTACTTTGTTGGTCTGCCCAAAACCGTTGGTAACGAATTGGCAACGAGAAATCGCCATGTGGGCCCCAGAATTGCCAGTCACGGTGATCGAAGGGAAGCAATCGCGCCGCGAGTGGTTATGGCAGAACGCCAAGACGGGTGTTTTGCTTGCGAATTACGAATCGCTAATTCGCGATCAACGTCATGCTCTCGCTGTGGAAGAGCCATTCGACCTAATGATTACCGACGAGACGCAGCGAATCAAAAATCGGTTGAGTACCACAAACCAAGTGGTTTGCTCGATTCCGCGACGTCGCAGTTGGGCTTTGACAGGCACGCCCATCGAAAATAGCACCGAAGACCTCGTAGGCATCTTTCAGTTCGTCTCGCCTGGTTGCTTGCAGCCGCAAATGAAAACCGCCTCGATACGCAAAGCTGTCGACGACTATGTCATCCGGAGAACCAAAGACCACGTTCTGAAAGACTTGCCACCTAAGTTGTTTCGTGATGCCGATGTGATACTTACGCCCGAACAACAGCAAGCGTACGACTTGGCCGAAAATGAAGGCGTGGTGCGGCTCAACGAATTGCACAAAGAGCTGACTATTCAACATGTGTTTGAACTGGTATTGCGGCTAAAGCAAATTTGCAATTTCGACCCCGTCACCGGAGCGAGTGCAAAGCTGGATCGACTCGAAGCAGACCTAGAAGAATGTGCCGCAAGTGGTCGCAAAGCCATCGTCTTCAGCCAATGGGTCAACACGATTGAAAAGTTGAAAAGCCGACTCGAACGATTTAGTCCTCTGGAATACCACGGCAAGATCCCTTCGAAACATCGCGACGGGGTGATCGAATCTTTCCGCAGCAATCCCGACCATCACGTCCTATTGATGAGCTACGGTGCAGGAAGCGTTGGGCTCAATCTGCAATTCGCCGGCTACGTTTTTCTGTTTGATCGTTGGTGGAACCCCGCGGTCGAAGATCAAGCCATCAACCGCGCGCATCGTATCGGTGCTGCCGGTCCGGTAACCGTGACTCGATTTCTTGCCTCGGGAACCATCGAAGACCGCATTAACCTCGTGTTGGAAGAAAAGCGAGAGTTATTCAACTCGGTATTCGACCCCGAGGCAACCACGGGAAAGCTAGGCTTATCGCGAGAAGAAATTTTTGGGCTATTCCAGTTGCGGTTTCCCGACAACGGCAACATTTCCGACGCTGCTTAAAGCACATCACTATTGAGTGTTCCGCCCAGAGGGTCGGGCTATATAGTCCCACCGTCTCGGTGGAGCAGAATCAAGTGATAAAGGCTCTAAGCAGAACCCCTCATTGCGGGCCTGACGGACTACTAGTAGACCCACATGCCCATCCCCCTTACATTGGTGTTCGTTGGGAATCCACCTTCGCCATTGTGATGAGGATCTTTTCGTATGCGATTTACAAGCTACCTTACGCCGGTCTGTCTACTTGTTTGTTTTTCTTTCGCGTCGGCCGCCTATGGCGACACGTCTTACGAACAACACAAAAATCTTGTCTATGCAGAAACCGACGGCGTAGGTTTGGTGTTGGACGTATTCGTTCCTAAAGAAAAAAAGAACGGCCTGGCAATCGTCGATGTGGCCAGTGGAGCTTGGCACTCTGATCGCAGCAAGATTGGCGATCATAAACGAGCGAAAATGTTCGAGACCATGTGCCAACGTGGCTTCGTGGTGTTTGCGGTTCGCCCAGGTTCGATTACGAAGTTTAGCGGCAAAGAAATGCTAACGAACGTGCATTCCGGCATCCAATGGGTAAAAGCCCATGCTGAGGAGTATGGCATAGCAGCAGACAAACTCGGCTTGATCGGCGCTTCGGCAGGTGGCCATCTCGCGAGCTTGGCCGCAGTGACCGCTGACGACAGCACTCGTGTAGCGGCGGTGGCCGTCTTTTTTCCACCAACCGATTTCCTCGAGTATGGCGACTCAACCAATGGCCAGGGAGCCAACCCGACTGTCAACAAGTTGTTTCCATTGATGGCGTTCGGCGTGGGTAATACTGAGGGCAAGACCCCCGAAGAGCTTGTTTCGGCGCTGAAGGCGGTGTCTCCGCTGTACCATGTGAGCGAATCGGCGCCACCCTTCCTCTTGATTCACGGTGATGCCGACATGAGCGTCCCCTTGAATCAATCTCAAAAACTCCAAAAAGCCCTGCAAGAAAAAGGGGTGCCTGCCCAACTAATCATCAAAAAAGGCGGCGGACATCCCTGGCCCACGATTCACGAAGAAGTAGCCATCATGGCCGACTGGTTTGTCGAGAAACTGTGAACAACCAAGTAGGTAGCAGGTAGGGTGTGTGAAGCGATAGCGTAACGCACCGTGAGGTGAATGGTGCGTTACGCTTCGCTGCACGCACCCTACGGGCTTTGTGTCATTGGTGGGGCGACCTTAGTGGACAAAATTGTGTTGGTTGGTGCTGGTATTGTAGTGTTTGTGGGGTTAGTTTTGGCACGAAATGCGGGGGAGGCTCATTGGTACTGTCCTACGACTGTGTTGCTGATAAAATAAATCCGCTAGCTGCGATAGACACTTAAGGTTTTGGTATTGCCGACTTCCACGTATTTTGACAACCTCCCCGCCCATTAGTGTCAGTAAAACAGCGAGGGCTTAGCACCCGCCCAACGGGTGCTAAGCCCCTTTTCAGAAAATCAACTTTACGACAGCGGCTTTACGCGTACTGGATCAATTTCCAGGTTACGGCTTTGCCATTATATGGGGGCATGGTGTTGCCCTCTGCAATGGGTGCGGTCGTAGTCGGCGTACCGACCACCTTCCACACGCCGCTTTCCGGGCATTTTTGCCCTGTGTTGGCCGTTGTACCAAGAGGTTTCTTGGACATAACACACATCCTTTCAAAAAAACAAGGAAAGAACCATGGCCGAATATGGACTACTAAAGCCCTTTGATATTGACCACGGAGAACTCCAGCAATTAACGCAACAGGAGTGTTTCGTTCTCGGCTACGAACTAGCCGATATTGACCACCTGTTAAAACAACCCCACCTCATATCCAAGCCAGTACATGCTGATAACAGGGAGCGCATACAGAAAGCTTGCTTGGAATCGGGCAGAAATTTCACACTTCAATGGATGCAAGCAGACCCCTCGGAGTCATGGATGCAGCTAGAAGTACCTGCCGAGACTAATGAACTCGAAGCATAGTAATATCTCCCAGGAATTAGCGCATTTTCAGCGTATACAGTTTTCCAGGAGTACGCGCCAGAGAGGCTTTAGAGTGTCTTTGTCACAAGAAACACCCTGCTTCCATGTTAAGCAGACTCCTACTTAAAGAAGAGTATGCATGTGTAGATTCAAAGGCAAGTAAAATAAAAGAGAAGGCCCCCTAGCTTAGATAGCATTTTAGGGGGCCCGTGTTTCCTGTGACATGCGCTATAATAACTGGCTTTTCAAAAAAAACAACAGGATTGCGTCGTCAGTGCGGCAAAACACAGAGGTTAGCAATTCTGTCGTACCGGACAGTTAAAATGTGCAGTGCAAAAAAAATACTAACAGTTAGCTGCTTTCTCCAGTAATTCCCGGATCGTCCAAACTTTCCCGGCCAATCCACCCGCCATTGCTGGCGTCTGCTTGATTGTCTCATGCTTCCGGCAGAAATTGTACCATGCAAAGAAGATGGCTTGCATAGCCTTATGGTGCTTGAGGCTCTTGCTGTGGGCGTTGGTCAGCCGGGTGAATCGTCGGTTGTTCATGCGAATCGTCAGGTTAAACCGCTCAACGTGCGATGTCGAGATACGGCTTTCGTCGGGCGAGCCGAACCGCGTTTTTTTCTTGGTGCCTATTATCTTGGCCGGGCTGTAGCGAGTGGTTTTCTGCGACGATTGGTATTGCTTGATGATTACGCCGAAGTCTACTCGATCGCGGAGCATGAACGGTACGTTCAGCTTGTAGGCGGCTAGGCCATCGGTCGAGAGTTGGAACCGGCCAACAGTAAAATCGGCCAGCTTTTGCAGTAGCGTGCATACGGTGGTCGTGTCTCGCTCACCTACTTGGTGGGCGATAACCAGCTTGGTATTTCGCTCGATGGCCACCACGGTCCAGCTATCGCCGCTGTCGTGGTCGTAGCCTTTGTGGGCTGCGGTGCGTTCTTTGCAGCCGACGAAGCTCCAAATCTCATCGACCTGGACGTCCTTAGCTTCAACGCCACGAATCTGAGTATCAAGAAAATGCTGGCAGTTGTCGCCCACGGTAAGAATGAGGTCACAGATTGTGTCGCGGTGCAAGCCGGTCAATCGCTCGGTGGCCCGGATGCTCATGCCCTCTAGTAGCATCCCCAGCACAATGGTGGCGTCCCTCATGCTGATTCGCATGTTACCTAGGGGCTTAGGGGCGGTCTCTACAAAGGTTGTCCCACAATCACGGCAGCAAAAACGCTGGTTTCCACTACGATCTTTGCCGTGCTTTTTTCGTTCGTCATGTTTGCAAAAAGAGATCATTCTAGTTTTCCCTGACTGGGCTCTCTGCTAGAATGAGATTACTAAGGCTACTCTAGCGAAAGCTGGTTTAGTTCGCCCCGGTCGTGTTTCAGCACTTCCGGGGTTTTCTTCTGTTGTATTTATTGTAGCAACATTAAATACTCTACGCAAGCATTTGACAGAACTTTTTTTGTTGCTACATTTAAGGCATGAAAGCCAAGCACACACGGGGAAGGCCAGAGAAGCCCCCAGAAGAGCGCAAGACGGCTGAGTTGCGTATACGCCTTACCGAAACCCAACGGGCAGAGTTAGACTCTGCCGCAGGTCAGGATACGTCTACGTGGGCACGTGATGTACTCTTGAGGGCTGCTAAGCGCAGCCGCAAGTGAGCGGAGAGAGGGGGTTACGATCCCATCCATGTGTACACAGACCCCTCCGGAAGCATATAATACTTCTGCGCCGCCAAGACGCGGGCCGCTCTCCCTTGGTGAGAGGTAAGAGGGAATTGCCTAAAGCTCTTTGGCATTAACGTGACACGCTAACTGCCAGTTAGGTTCGGTATGACAAAAGAAGCATTTTTCAAGATCGAAAGCGAAGGGTTAAACCCGAGGACTATGCCCCTGGGAGACTTGGCGTACATTCTTGAAAATCTCAACAAGGCGGTCTCGGAAATTGCAGAGGCTAACGGCTGTGAGCAGAAAAACATTCGTATTAGCCTTGCTGAAATCCGGGAAGGTAGCGAAGAGTGTGTTTTTGTATGTGGGCCAGAGACGCATCAGTACTTTACTGAAATGGCCGTAGCAATCGAAAGTCGTGACCCGTCTTTAATTCCTGAGCAAGCACGCACCAGAATTTCTAATATTCACGCACGAACCAAAAAGAGGGGGTGGGTTTTTGGGATTAGTGAATATGAAAAAAACGGCAGAGATTACCGGGTATACGTCACACCTGACGACACTCTTTTTGATAAGCCAAGGACCATGGGAGCAACCTCTATCGTTGCGAGGATCTTAAAGGTAGGCGCAGAGGATGACAATTGGTCAGTGCGTTTACGCCTTCCAGACGGTGCTAAATTAACAGCTAAAGTTAAAACCGAATCACTTGCCTGTCAGCTTGGCAGACTTCTCACTAAACGTGTTGAGTTGCACGGAAAGTCCACTTGGAATTCTGAAAACTGGCGATTGCATGCGTTTCAAGTGGAATCTATCGGCGATTACGTCGAAGAGGATAGCGACCCGTTAAATGCGATGAAACTCCTCCAGGAAGCCACAGGGGGCTTCTGGGACACTATTGATGTTGACGCTCATATTCAAGACCTGCGTGGCAGTAATGGCGGGGCTACTGCGTGATTGCTCTAGATACAAATGTCTTAGTATGGGGTATACGAAAGGTCTCGTGCCCTACTAGGCCCGACCTGATAGACCGATGTGTCCAGTTGATACGGGACCACAAGGCAAGACATATCGAAATAATGATCCCAAGTATTGTGCTTGCTGAATTTCTCACAGGACAAGACCCTGTATCGCAACGGTCCGTTAAGGAGATTATAGGCAAGGCTTTTTTTATAGCCCCCTTTGACGCAAAAGCCGCTGTAATCGCAGCAGAATTATTCGATAAGCAGGAATTCGATGCGGCGAAGCAAGAAAGCGAAGTTGGGAGGCAGTGCTTAAAGGCCGACTACAAAATACTAGCTACGGCAATCGCGCACGGAGCAAGTGCCATCTACGCGAACGACCAGCACTTTATAAAGTTCGCAGATGGCAAAATAGTGGTCCGTGATATTCCTCTTATGCCGAGGGCGCAAAAGGAGCTATTTAAAGAGGGCAGCTAGCCATCCCCCATCCTCTCCCTTAACAAACCGCTGGGGATTGGCAAAAAAAGCCTTTCGGTCAGTTCACAATCAAACACCACCGCCCCGCCTTATCCTTCTGAAACCTCTCCCGGTGATACCCAAAAGCCGACCGAATACACTTAGCAACCTTCCGGGGATCGTCGCCACTCCGGCACCACCGTCGCTGAATCTCGATGACCAGCTCAACCGTGGTAAGAGACTGGCCTTCCCGTAGAACATGCTCAGCCGCCTTGATGGTGGTCATACCATGAAGCGACTCGCCAGAAGGCCGAGCGGTATGCGGTACGGTATAGCGGGGCCGAGGCGGCTTCTCCACGTCAAGAGAGGATAGAAGCCGGTCAATCTCGGTAAGCTTCCGCTTGTAGTGCTTGCGGGCCTCTTCGATCGCCGTATCGCGGACTTCGCGCGCTTCGGCGTAGAGTAGCTGGTGAATGTCCATATCGGGTAGGATATGGGCTAATCGGAGAGATTCAACTCAGCAACACAGTCGTAGGACAGTACCGGCTCATTGGGGTGGACAAAAGGGAGTGCGGAATGCGGAAGGGGGAGGTATTGTCCATTTGGGCGATATAAATGACGAAATCCGAATGACGAAAAAGCTGATCGCTGACGGCTAATCGCTATTGTCCCAGATGTGGTGGCCTAATTTCAACGGTGAAAATTTGGCCGGGGGAGTTTCTCGTAGTAGCGGTCGGGTGGCACTGTCTGGCTTGCCCAGCAGTGGAGCCCTAGTGGAGCCCTGGTAGCCGCTTCGCACTGCTGGGCAAGCCAGACAGTGGCACCCGGCGAGGGCCGATCGCCAAAAAATGAGAAAAATCCCGATGCGCTAGATGCGGGGGGGCTGGTAGACTGGTCGCAATTGGTTTAATTCTCGCCCCTACAGGGATAAACGCTAATAGCGAACCCCACATTGCAGGATTCTTCTTCGCACGGCCACTTGTTCGTAAAAGAACACGGGACGTTGATAGAGAATCTGGCAGTGTGGGTTTTTTTCGTGCCGTTGTGCTCTACCACCCACGCAAGGACAACCTCATGAAGACGACCACACCTTTTGCATGCTTCGCGATGGCACTCCTAACGGCCAGCTTGCCGGTGACGCCAGCACGGGCCGGGGTTTTTGACTTGGAAACCAAGCTCACCGCTTCCGACGCCGCTGCGGGCGACTCTTTCGGCAGGTCCGTTGCGATTAGCGGCAACACGGCCCTGGTCGGGGCAACCGGGGATAGCGACGGGGGCAACG
>JAADGV010000108.1 GCA_013152205.1 Planctomycetota bacterium | reverse complement strand
GCTGAGTCGCAATCATCGGACGGGTAAAACGGGCGACCAAATCAACCCCTTGTTGGCCGCCGCCTGATACAATCTTCGGAAGCTGCTGCGCTGGATTTTTTTTTGCTCTTTTGGGGCGTGATCGGGCGGTTGAAGACGGTGCGTGACGTCCTTATCGCCCCCCGAAACGCCTCGAACCGAACCACGCTCGCCTGATCCACATCCGGCAAACACCAAAAAACGTGAAAAACCATGCCGGCAGCGCATTTATCAGGGACGACTATTCGTAGCCAGGCCATGGAAACCGATCAGGCATCCGCGGCCTTAGTAAAAGACCTCAAGCAGCGAGGCCTTCTGCAGGACACGCTCGTCCGTCATCTGGGGTGGCGAGTTCGGTCGCACGTCATACTCGCAGGGAGTTCTCACCAAGGACAACCACGGCCGAGATCATCATCCACGCTGCTTCACCACATGGATGGCCGGCGGCGGGATCAAGCCGGGCGTCACCTGTGGCGAGACCGACGACTTCAGTTACAACCTCGTCCGCGACGGCGTTCATGTTCACGACTTCAACGCAACCCTTCTGCACCTGATGGGGATTGACCACGAGCGTCTGACCTTCAAGTATCAGGGCCGTCGTTTCCGCTTGACCGACGTCCACGGCAATGTGGTCCGAGATGTGATCGGACGTAGGGCGTAAAAAGTTGCGTAACAAAAAAAGTGAGCTACCAACAGGAGTTGCGCTGAAAGCAAAGAAAAGTATCTTGTCGCATTGAGAGAACGATAGTTGAATTCAAACAGCCCATCATCGCAACGAGCGCGACCAGGGATCCCTGATCGCGCTCGTTGTGTGAGTGCCGAAGTTGGACTTATTAGAAATTAGACAGCGAGCGAGGCTTCGATCTGTTTTTCGATCGTCGACAGGTGGCCGCTCTTGTGTAGTTGGCCAGCAAGAAGCTCGCGTCCCTTGTCAGTCCAAACACCGATAGTGCGAACCGGAGCATTGGAATCGGGGCAAAGAAAAGTTATTTGTCGGGGAGTGACGGCTGTAATTTCAATAGCGTCGTCTTGTCGAGAGTACGCCACCGAAAAAGACACCTGGCGATTGTTCTCTTCATCCTCCCAATTCGTTTCGATTGTGTGCATCGCTCGGTCACTCCTGTTTTGATTGCAACTAACTGTCAACTCGGCCCGCAGCACAGACATCGCCTGCGGAGCTACGAAAAACAGCTTAGTTTACACCCAAGTTCGGCAGCTTACAGCCCCGAAATCGCGAGAAGTTGCTCGGTTTAGGTAAAATATCGTGCTAAGAGGTCCCGGTTATGCCGATTGGCCCCCACGTTTAGGGGAATGCTGTCGTGTTATCGATAACCATCCACCCATTGTCAGCCACCGCGAACAGTGGTCGATACGGGCTGCGACTGCCACGACGGGCCGTACGTCCCAGATGCCAAACCAGATTCATCCCGATATTCCAGCCCTCTTGGCTGACGCCAGCTAGTCCCGCATTCTGGTCCGTGATTAGGTAGTTGAAACTCGACTGCAGCGACCAACGGTCGTTTAGCGGAGCATAAAACTCGCCACCGAAGATGCCTTCACTACTCCCGGTCGCTCCGCCCCACAACCGGCATTCACGGCCGTTGCCGAGATTCCAGCGGAAGAACAGGGCAAACTGATCCGTTGCTTCATAAGCAATGCCGTTGATGGTATTAGAATTGGTACTAGTGGTAGCGAAGAAACCAATCTCTCGTCCTCTGGGGCTCTTCAAACTAATCTCTGAGCGTATCTGTTGAAAATCAACTTCCTCGTCGAGATCGTCGCGTAGGTAATCCCAGACGACACCAAATTGAAGGCCTGTCTGCACTCGACGGAAAAGGCCAGCAGTAACAAATTGTTGCGAGCGATCATCCGGTGAATCAACCGTTCCCGAAAGGCGACTTTGGACAGCCTGATAGCCAAGCTGATAACTCAACTGTGGAAACAGCAAGCCAATCAATGGAGCTCGACCGCTGATGTTGATACCTTCCTGAAAACCAAAGTTGGAGTCACTCCGATTATTAAAGGGAGCAGCCGGGTTGGGCGAGAAATCTCGCGGACCTCGGAAGCCGTGAACACCTGCCCAGACGGTAAGATCCTTGAACCGAGGTATGCAAACTGGAAAACACCAGTAATCAGGCCCCGGCCGACCAACGCAACTGCCGCAGCTAACGCCGCCGCCGCAATCAGCCACTCCACAACCTGGCTCGCCAAGCCCACAACCGGGCTCAACGATACCGCAGCCGGGTTCAGCAAAACCGCAACTTGGTTCGCAGATTCCGCAGCCGGGCTCACAGACGTCGCCCTTGATTTCACAAGCGCAACCCTCGTTATAGATTTCTAATTCTGGAGTTGGGCCAGACTCATACACAATTTCGCCTTGGCTAACTGGCCCGACATGGATATCGCGGCGAATTGTTCTTTTCTTCTTACGTGCAATACGAACTGGCTCAACTGGTTGCTCAACAACCGTACGCTTGACCGTTTGCTTGCGCGTGGCCTCAACGACCTCTTCAAAATTCACCGGCTCGATCTTTCGAGCTTTTCTACTGCGCTGTGGCTTAGCTTTCGCTTTGGCAGTTTTCGGTGCGCGAAATGGTTGCTTGGCATCCTGCCCGCTGGCCTGTTCCGCTTCGCTTGGCTTTTGGAAGTGTAGATGCTTAGTACCGGTCTCGTGTGCTTGGGCCGAAGAGGCCAAGACTGCCAGTGAAAACACTGCAAGAGAGGCTGGGATAAGAAGACGGGAGTATCTTAGGTAGCAATTCATCGACCGACCCTCAGCAACCGCTCGCCACTTGAATGTTCACATGCCAGCATGGCATGGTGACACTCGCTGCGTTGATTTGGCTGCCGCCTTGGTCATCGACACACATGGTAGCACGAACGTTTGGAGGTTACCTCCAGCGGTTCTCTAGCCATTGCGTGTCTCGGTAGCCCCCCCGAGAAGTAACACGTACAGACGGTATCGGCGCCCGCAAAGGCAACACTTTCGGAAAACTTGAAATAATCAGAAAAACACACTCATTCCACCTAAACCGCCATTCATCCCCTCTCATTTCCCCTGGGGATCATCTACCTTTTTCAAGTTGAGCAAGGGGCATACCACACTAGCCCGACGCGCTAGCAAGGGAATTACACGAGAAATCCCTCGCTAGCGCGTCTGGCTAATAAATCCGCTGTGTGAAAGTTTGTGAATAGCCCGGGCCTACCCCCCGTTTGGATGCCTAGAGAAACTGCCAACTGTCCAGAAGACTCTCGGAACGAAATTTTAATACAACAATTTTCGAGCCAATAGAGCTTGCCCCCCACAGGCCAACTTTGAGCTAAGCTTTTATAGGGAAAAAGGTTGTGGCCGCTAGCAACCTGCATCCTAGATCGGAACAAAGGGGCGCTATGCAGCAGAATTCAATGTTGCCTGCCTTTCCGATTGTGTTGATACTAGAAACAGAAGCGAGTGAGACCGGGCAGAACCGTCATCAGATTCTGCTCACACACGTTTCGGGCACACCGTAGGCCCAACCTACTGGCTGCGGTGCCTGGGAATAGACTTCAGTGCTCTTTGCCAATCTTCGC
Organism: Planctomycetota bacterium; assembly: GCA_013152205.1. Taxonomy (GTDB): domain Bacteria; phylum Planctomycetota; class Planctomycetia; order Pirellulales; family Lacipirellulaceae; genus Bythopirellula. The sequence continues at coordinate 67,572 of JAADGV010000108.1, read as the reverse complement.
TTAGGTGTGCATTTCGGCTTGCGAATTGGGGCGTAGTAGTTCGCCCAGCGCAGTACGCGTGCCGACGTCCTCTCTCTCGGACAGCATCACCATCTTTCAGTCGGGCTACCTTCAGTTGTTGTGAATCGGTTTGCCCGAATGAACCTTGGCATGCCTCCCACAACTCCCCAAATCGAGGACACGCTGCAAGCCGTTGGATACGGAGCGAAACAAAGCGCATAACCTCGGCAAGTAATTTGGAATCGTTAAGTGGTAATCGTTCGCAGCGGCGACCGCGCCGCTGCGAATAGTAAAAACAGTCCGTTAAAAGAAGGTAAAACGCATTCATTAAGCATCATCCAGCATTGGCTGGCCAATAGATCGTCGCACGGCCTCGGCCCGACGGAGGAGAAACAGGACATGACTAACGGTAGCACAATCATTTCTCTAGTTTCTGAACGCCAAGATCGCGAACAGTTTCGACGCAAGAATTGGGTCGGAACATTCGAGGAATACCTAGACATTGTCCGCGACACCCCGAAAGTTACGCGAACCGCGTATCAACGGATCTACGACATGATCCTCTCCTACGACGTCAAGATCGTCAACAAAGGCCGCGAGAAAGAACACCACTACCACTTCTTCGACGACCCCGAAAATCATGGTCGAGATGCCGTCTTTGGACTCCGAGAGCCACTCCATAAGCTAGTGAATGCGCTGAAGAGTGCCGCCCACGAGTACGGGATCGAAAAACGAGTGCTACTGCTACATGGTCCTGTTGGCAGCAGCAAAAGCACAATTGCCCGCTTGCTGAAGCAGGGGGTACAGCGTTACTCCGCCACCGACGAAGGAGCGTTGTACACCTTGGGTTGGGTCAACGAAGAAGACCCCAACGAAGTGGATTGGTGCCCCATGAACGAAGAACCGTTGCACCTGATCCCCGAGCGTTTTCGGAAAGAAGTGGCCGCCCAACTGAACGCCGGGCGTAACGAAGGAGATTTCCACGTAAAGATTCGGGGCGAGCTGGATCCCTTCTGTCGGTTTATGTATCAGCAGCGGCTGAAAAAATACGACGGCGATTGGACGCGAGTGATCCAGGACGTGCGTGTACGGCGAGTGATCCTCAGCGAGAAAGATCGCGTCGGCATCGGCACTTTCCAACCCAAGGACGAAAAGAACCAGGACGCCACCGAGCTAACCGGCGATATCAACTATCGAAAAATCGCCATCTACGGCAGCGACAGCGACCCCCGTGCATTTAACTTCGATGGCGAATTTAACGTCGCTAATCGGGGCATCATCGAATTTGTCGAAGTACTCAAACTCGACGTGGCCTTCCTCTACGATTTGCTTGGTGCAAGCCAAGAGCATTGCATCAAACCAAAAAAATTCGCCCAAACCGATATCGACGAAGTCATCATCGGCCATACGAACGAGCCTGAGTATCGACGGCTGCAAAACAATGAATTCATGGAAGCGTTGCGCGATCGTACGGTAAAGATCGACATTCCCTACGTGACGACACTCGAACACGAAATTCGCATCTACGAGAAAGACTACAACGCAGAAACCGTCCACGGAAAACACATTGCCCCGCACACCATCGAGATGGCAGCGATGTGGGCACTGCTCACCCGACTCGAAGAGCCTAAGCACGCCGGCCTAAGCCGACTCCAGAAACTCAAGCTCTACAACGGCAAGACGCTCCCCGGTTTTACCGAAGAGAACATCGCCGAGCTTCGCGAGCAAACCACCAGCGAAGGGCTAATCGGCATCTCTCCGCGATACGTGCAGGACAAAATTTCCAATGCCTTGGTTGCACACCCCGACGCAAAGTCGATCAACCCCTTCATGGTACTCAATGAATTGGAATCGGGACTGAAACACCACAGTTTGATCAACAACGAAGAACTGAAGCAAGAGTACCGAGATCTGCTTTGCGTCGTCAAAGAAGAATACGAAAACATCGTCAAGCTCGAAGTCCAGCGAGCCATTGCTGCCGACGAGGATGCTCTATCAAGGCTATGCGGCAACTACATCGACAACGTGAAAGCCTATACGCAAAAGGAAAAAGTAAAGAACCCATTCACCGGGCAATACGAAGAGCCCGACGAACGATTGATGCGTTCGATCGAAGAAAAAATCGACATCCCAGAAAGCCGACAGGACGATTTCCGTCGGGAGATCATGAACTACATCGGTGCCCTGGCGATCGATGGCAAGAAGTTCGACTACAAAACGAACGAACGGCTTAACAAAGCACTAGAACTCAAACTGTTCGAAGACCAGAAAGATTCGATCAAGCTGACAAGCCTCGTTTCCAATGTGATTGATGCCGAGACGCAGCAAAAAATCGACGTCGTCAAAGGTCGACTCATCCGAGACTACGGTTACAACGACGAAAGCGCAACCGACGTACTGAACTACGTAGCCAGCATCTTCGCACGAGGCGATACCAAGGAGAGCAACTAGAGAATCAACACTTAGGTAAACCATCGCGGAGAATCTTTTCTTCCGGAGCGATTTTATGTTCTTGAATATCGAACGCGACCAACGTCGCTTCAAGCAGATTGTGCGCGGGCGGATTCGCGAGAATCTGCGCAAGTACATCACGCATGGCGAAATGATTGGCCGACGAGGAAAAGACGCAGTCAGCATCCCTGTCCCCCAGTTGGATATCCCTCGTTTTCGATTCGGAAAAAATGGTTCTGGCGGTGTCGGGCAAGGCGAGGGCGAGGTGGGCCAACCCATCGGCAAACCGGGCGACGACCCAGGCGGCTCGGGCGGAGCAGGCAGCGAACCAGGCTCTGGCCACTTAATGGAAGTGGAAGTTACTCTCGAAGAGTTGGCGAAAATGCTGGGCAACGAGTTGGAACTACCTCGCATCGAACCAAAAGGAACCGCGAACATTACCGCCGAAAAGGCGAAGTACAACAGCATCCGGCAGACAGGCCCCGAATCGCTACGGCATTTCAAGCGGACCTATCTGAATGCGCTGCGTCGTCAGATTTCAACCAACACCTATCAGCCAGACGATCCTTATATCGTCCCGATAAAAAGCGACAAGCAATATCGCTCGTGGAACGATGTCCCCAAGCCGCAAGTGAATGCGGTTGTGATTTACGTGATGGACGTCTCTGGGTCGATGACCGACGACCAAAAAGAAATCGTCCGCACCGAGGCGTTTTGGATCGACACCTGGCTAGCGAGCCAATACCAAGGGCTAGAAACTCGCTACATCATTCACGACGCCATGGCGAAAGAAGTTGACGAACACACGTTTTATCATACACGCGAAAGCGGCGGCACACGCATCAGCTCCGCCTATAAGGTCTGCGCTAAACTGATTAGCGAGTCCTTTCCCGTCGACGATTGGAACATTTACTGCTTCCAGTTTTCGGATGGCGACAACTGGGGCGACGACAACCAACAAGCATTCGACCTACTGAGCGAAAAACTACTCCCGGCAACCAACCTTTTTTGCTACGGACAAGTCGAAAGCCCCTATGGTAGCGGGGATTTTATCGAGGCCCTACGAAAACAATATTCGGAACACGACACACTTATTCTGTCGGAAATACCAGACAAGGAAGGCATCTACGATTCGATCCGAACTTTTTTAGGCAAGGGAAAGTAGCCTACAAAGCCTGACTTACCCATGAGGACTCACTGATGGACAACCAAGAACCTAAGAAAAATACCTATCGCGTGAAATTAGGGCATACCGAAGTTACCGTACTTGCACGAACGGCAGCAGAAGCGATCGAAAATGCCCGACGGCAGTTAGCAACCGAGATGCCTCGATTTTACGACGTCATAAGCAGCCTCGCCTCAACACGATTCGAGGTCCAAGACGCGGCTTAACCCTGCACGGCACCGCCGCAACCAAACAGGTAGGATTTTCTCGCAAAGGCGCAAAGAATACGATCAAATCACAAACAAGCCCACCCAATAGGAGATAATGAAATTGGTAACGGCTCCGCCACTTGAAGCAAACAAGTGAAAGGTATCACGCAGAGACGCTGAGACAGCAGAGTTTTTTTGATAGTTAATTTCCTACGCGTCTCTGCGTGAGGCTCTGTATTTCCCTCTGCAAAACGACTTTGCTTCACTTAGCTGAAATGCTTCAAAAGTTGAATTTTTTCATCTCTCTCGAATGAGAACAGCACGATGGCCTTGGATCAATTAGGAAACTTGACACCAGAATTAGCTGCCATTCAGGTAGAGATCGAAGAGTACGCCCGCGGCCACGGTCTTGATTTCTTCCCGACGATTTTTGAGTTAATCGATGCCGATCAGTTGAACGCCATTGCCGCGCGTGGTGGATTTCCCACGCGCTACCCTCACTGGCGGTTCGGCATGGAGTACGAACAACTCAGCAAAGGGTACAATTACGGGCTGCAAAAAATCTATGAAATGGTCATTAACAACGACCCGTGCTATGCCTACCTGATGCGTTGCAATGGACTCATCGACCAGAAGCTCGTGATGGCTCATGTTTACGGCCACTGCGATTTTTTCAAAAACAACCAGTGGTTTGCCAAAACCAACCGCAAGATGATGGACGATGTGGCAAATCACGGCACACGAATTCGCCGTATCATGGAGAAGGTTGGCGTCGAAGAAGTAGAAAACTTCATCGACGCCTGCCTTAGCATCGAAGACCTGATCGATATCCATTCGCCCTTTATCCAACGGCAGAAAACCAAAGATCGCTACGATTTCACTCCGCCAGAAGACGAGAGCCAAAAAAAAGAGCCGCAACGGTTCAAAGCCAAAAACTACCTCGATCCGTTCATCAATCCGCCTAAGCAGATCGACCCCGACGACGAACCAAGCGAGGAAGAATTGCCTGCGAGAAGATTACCCGAGAGTCCAGAGCGGGATGTCATGCTGTTTTTACTGCAGCACGCCCCGCTCAACGCTTGGCAGGCGGATGTCCTGTCAATCATTCGCGACGAGGCCTATTACTTTGCCCCTCAGGCCCAAACCAAGATCATGAACGAAGGATGGGCCAGCTATTGGCACTCGACCATCATGATCCGCCAGGGGCTTACCTCGGCCGACGTGATCAACTACTGCGATCATCACAGTGGCACCATGGCCAGTTCGCCGACCCAACTCAATCCCTACAAGGTCGGCATCGAGCTATTCCGCAACATCGAAGACCGTTGGAATCGAGGCGCTTTTGGGCGTGAGTACGACGAATGCGACGACCACGAAACACGACGTAAGTGGAACACCGGCGCTGGCCTTGGCCGAGAAAAGATCTTCGAGGTACGTCGAATTCACAACGACCTAACCTTTATCGACGAATTTTTGACGCTTGATTTTGTACGAGAACACAATTTTTTCCGTTTCGGCTACAACCCTGGAAGCGACGCCTATGAAATCGAAAGCCGCGAATTCCCACTGGTTAAGCAGCAGTTGCTCGAAAGCCTAACCAATCGAGGCCGACCGATCATCGCCGTGGTCGATGGCAATTACAAAAACCGCGGCGAGCTTTACCTCGAGCACGACTACTCCGGCGTCGAGCTACAGCTTGAGAATGCGAAAGACACACTCGAAAATCTTTACCGACTTTGGAATCGGCCAGTACACATCGAAACCGTCTTAGAAGACTCCAAGGCCATCGCTTCGTTTGACGGTTCGGAACACTCCTTGATTTGTGGCGAGCCAACTGACCTCGGCGACGACTCGGAGGACGCAGCATGAAACTCCGAAACGACTTTCTACAAGAGCTACAAGCGAACCTCGGGCAGACGAACTGCAAGGTCGTCGTTGCCGACGGGCCGCGCATACTAAAATGCCAAATCCAGCAATGCGATCCCTTGGCCGTTGCCATTACACAGCTTGCACTGGAAACAAGCGAACTGGCGTCGGTCGACATCGCGAAACTCCAATCGGCCAGCCAGTCGTTGTGCCAACGTGTAAACTACCTACTAGAGCCAATCTCGCCCATCGAAACCGATGCCGATGGATGCGTGGTCCAAATGCGAAGCAGTCCGCCTCAAAAGAACGACACGGGCAGATTCTACTACGAACTCTTATTGCGTCGCGGCGGCTCGGTCTCTCTCTGCCGATACGAAAAGCAGGCCGGCACTTCCCGACAACGAGTCCCCGCCACGCTAACGCACGAAGTACTGGGCCGACTGGCTGAGGATTTCAACGCAACCGTAGCGGAAATCTTGGGAAACTAAGCAGCGACACAAAAGCCAAGATTTTTTTTAGCCTGCGCATCTGAATCAGAGTGTAGAATAGTCACCAAACAACATGAGTATCTACGAAACACTTCTGAATAACGATCTCAATTGGGCCCTACAAGAGGGAAGTATGCACTTCGAGGGCGAGAGCGCCGTTCACAAAACTCTCCGGCGAATTGTCGAGCGGCTGGAAGAACTCAACATCGACTACGCCATTGCCGGCGGCATGGCCCTGTTCTTTCACGGCTATCGGCGATTTACCGAGGATGTTGATATCCTGGTCACGGCAGAAGGCTTGGCGAAAATTCACGCGGAGCTAGAGGGCCGCGGATATGTCAAGCCGTTTGAGAAAAGCAAAAACCTGCGCGACACGGTGACGGGCGTAAGAATCGACTTCCTCGTCGCCGGCGGATACCCCGGCGACGGCAAGCCTGGGCCAATTGTGTTCCCCGACCCCGCGAAAGTTGCAGTCGAAGCCGAGGGAATTCACATTTTAGACCTGAAGCCGATCATCGAATTGAAACTAGCTTCGGGGCAGGCATCCCATCGATCAGGCGACCTTACCGACGTTCAACGGCTCATACAAACATTAAAACTTCCCAATGAGTTTGCCGATCAGCTCGACCCAAGCGTACAGAAGGCATTCCTATTGAAATGGAATGACGCCCAAAAGGCAGTAGAAGAGGAACATTTGTAATTAGGATTACTAGGCCCCTACGACCACCAGCGAGGATTTGCTAGGATGCCAACAGATTTTTCACTATTCCACCGCCTGATCCATCTGTTAAGCCAATCCTATGAATCGTCCCGCCCATACTGCCGCGCCCGCCGAAGTCTCGCTCACCCCCGCCGAGGGCGGTTGGCATTGCAGCCATCTGTACTATTCCTGGAATCGTGCCGCGCTCGCACAAATGTCTACCGAGCAAATTGCCGCTGGCCGAACCGGCGTGATCGAGGCTCTTGATTCTGCCACCGAAGGCAGCCCCCTGCGTCTACAAACCTCGGTTGTCAGTGGCCATAAGGCAGATTTTGGTCTGATGCTGATGGATCCCAACCCGCTCAAGGTCGATAGCGTCCACCAACGCCTCATGGCAAGTGGCTTGGGCCCTGCCCTCGTGCCTGGCTACTCGTTTGTCTCGATGACCGAGATTAGCGAGTATGTTCCCTCGGTCGAAGACTTTGGCAAGCGATTGATCGCCGAAGGCGAACAAGAGGACAGCCCCACCTACGCCACAAAAATAAAGTCTTACGAAAACCGTTTGGTAAGTATGAACCGTCAACGGTTGACCCCCGATTTTTCAGAATGGCCAAGCACTTGCTTCTATCCGATGAACAAGAAACGCAAGGTCGGCGAAAACTGGTTCACTCTCACCAAAGACGAGCGGAACGCCCTAATGAGCGAACATGCTCGCAGCGGGATGGCGTTTGCCGGCAAAGTCAGCCAACTCATTTCGGTCGGCCTGGGATTCGACGACTGGGAATGGGGCGTCACCCTTTGGGCGGCCAACCCTGAGTATCTCAAAGACATCGTCTATCGCATGCGATTCGACGAAGCCAGCGCACGCTACGCCGAGTTCGGCCCCTTCCTAATCAGCTACGTCTGCACCCCCGAAGCAATGCTCGACCATTGCCTTATCCAAGGGTAATTTTGGCACCTTACCTGTAGTTGCAGGACTAATCACCACAGAGGCACGGAGAACACGGAGCAAAAAACAATTGGAGACCGAATGATCCTTCCGCAATTACGTTGTGTCCGTCGTGGTGAATCAACAACTGAAGCCTAAGTTACGAGCGGAACAGTTATGGAACGAATGATCTGCTTGCTCGGGCTTGTCGTCTTCATCGCCCTCGCTTGGCTCATGAGCTCGCACAAACGCCAGTTCCCCTGGCGGATTGTGTTGGGCGGGCTGGGCCTGCAAATCGCTTTTGCCTTGCTGATTCTCAAGACCTCGCCAGGGCAAATGTTGTTCGCAACCTTGGGCGCGTTTTTTCAAGCGGTGATCAACTGCACCGATGTCGGCACTGCATTTATGTTTGACATTTACCCTCACCCTGGCGACGAACTGCTCCCCCCGCAATACACGCTTTGGCGATGCTTCGCGTTTGGCGTTCTGCCGACCATTATCTTATTCTCCTCACTGATGGGAATCTTGTATCACCTCGGCATCATGCAACGAATCGTCAGCTTCTTTGCCTTCATCATGCAAAAGACGCTAGGCACCTCAGGCGCCGAAACCTTGTCGGCTGCGGCCAACATCTTTGTCGGGCAAACCGAGGCACCGCTTGTGGTGCGACCTTATGTTGCCAGGATGACTCTCTCGGAGCTAAACGTCGTGATGGTCGGCGGCTTTGCCACGATTGCCGGCGGGGTACTGGCGATTTTCATTCGGGTCGGTATCGATCCGGGCCATCTGATCACCGCTTCAGTAATCTCTGCCCCAGCAGCCTTGCTCATCGCCAAGGTAATGCAGCCAGAGACCGAACATTCGCAAACCATCGGGCACGTAAAAATCGCCGACGAATCGAAATGCGAAAATGTAATCGAAGCCGCTGCCGAGGGGGCGTCGACCGGCATGCAATTGGCAATCAACGTCGCAGCCATGCTAATCGCCTTTGTTGCCTTGGTGGCAATGATCGACTTAGGCTTTGGCTGGTTGGGCACGCTCCTCGGCTACGAGGGAGAAGCTGCCTGGACGCTCAACAAACTGTTCGGCATGTTGTTTGCGCCGTTTGCTTGGCTGATGGGCATCCCTTGGCAGCAGTGCCAAGAAGCCGGCAGTTTGCTGGGCACAAAAATGGTGGTCAACGAAGTGCTGGCCTACTACCAGCTTACCGAGGCCGTCGAGCGAGGGACTCTCGACTCGCGATCCGTAACGCTCATGACTTACGCCCTCTGCGGCTTCGCAAACTTCGGCTCAATCGGCATCCAGCTAGGCGGAATCGGTGGCATTGCCCCCGAGCGACGCTCCGACTTGGCGAAACTTGGATTCCGCGCGATGCTGGGTGGAACTTTAGCCGCATTTATGACCGCCTGCGTAGCTGGATTGTTGCTATGATGTTGGGGGAAGAGGACAGAGGTCAGCGATTTTTTTGTCGCTTGAAAACTAGCCAACTAGGAATTCACCGCGAATGAAAACTTTGCTGGAAAAAGAAGCCCTCCACGCGGGCGTGTCCAAAATGGCCAAGCAGATCGAGCAGGCGTACGAAGGTCGCCAACTTACGATCGTCGGCGTGCTGACTGGTAGCGTCGTGCTGATGGCCGACATGATTCGTTTGATCCAACTGCCGATGCGTGTCGGAGTCATCCAAGCCAGCAGCTATCGCGGCGCAACCACCGAGCGGGGCGACTTAATCATCAACTCCGAACTGATGATCGATATCTCCGGCCGCGACGTACTGCTGGTCGACGACATCTTTGACACCGGTCGTACGCTAACCCGGGTGATCGAAAAGATGCACGAGTTCGGCCCAAACTCGATCCGCTCGGCCGTGCTACTACAGAAAGAAGGCCGCGTCGAGGTTGACTACATACCCGACTTCACCGCGTTCAACATCCCCGACGAATTCGTCGTCGGCTACGGCCTCGACTACGAAGACATGTACCGCAATCTTCCGTATCTGGCAGCGCTCGAGCCAGCCGACCTAGAAAAACATGCCGTGCTGTCAAACAATCAAAATTAGAGCTTTTATCAGTTGATTGTTCCGCCCACCGAGACGGTGGGACTAGATAGCCCGACCCTCTGGGTCGGAGTGCCGAAACACACAACAGCGATACGCTCTACATTTTTCAAACTGAAAAAAGAAGGCCGCGAAAAAAGGCTCAGTTTCCTCCGCTTTGGTTGCGGCGTTGCCTCTCAGGGGCCTTGGCAGAAAATCCTGGTGAGAACATGCAGGCTAAGGCAGTGCCGCACGGAAATCGGCAACTCGTTGCAGGTTGACTTTGGCATTCCGATCTCCGCCGCAAACACTTCCGCGTACGCCAATAACATCGGCTTTTGCCAATGACAATGAGGAAAGGTCGGCCAAGCCAAGGCTGCCCGCTATAACCGTGGTCAGAGAAGCCTCTCTAGCCAAGCAGAGAATTTCGTTCAATTCTAAAATGGTTAGGTGAGTGAATAGCGAACCTGATTTTTTATCGAACGTGTCGATTAAGAAATAATGACTTCTTACGGCATTTGCACAGGCAATGACCTCTGCCGGAGAAGGCGACTCAGCCCGTTGCCAGTCTGCATAGGCCACAGCGACCAACTCATGGCCGGATTCTGAAACCGTTTCTGCCGCAGCACGCCATGTTGCCTGCCAATTGCCGAGTCGGGTAGCCCCAGCCAACCCTAGCTTTACCACATGAATCGCTGAAAAATTTAATAACTCGCGTGAGGAAGAATCGTCCCACTGCCGCAGTTCCCCTAAGGCAGCTGAAATGGGCAGACGGCCCCCGACACAGTTAATAACCTGCCTAGCAACGTCAGCAGACACCGGGCCCAAAGGCCCTGCCATTGGCTCCTTGAGATCAATCCAATCGGCCCCCCCGGCAACAGCTGCTTCTACTTCGTCGGGGCTGCGTACGCTGATCAATAATTTTGTACTCATGGTGGATACTCGCCTGATGGCATGCTCTCACTTCATCTTATCACTTGAAGCTTCTGACAGACAACGGTTGAGGCGATGAACTACCTCTGTGGTGAGAGGCTCGCACCATGTGCCGCGTATTGTCACGTATCCATCGGCCCAACTCCCCAGAGCTTCTTTGACATCTCTTTGGGCCCAGTCCGCTTCGCGCTGCGAAAGGCGTGCGACCAGATTCACAGTCTTGGCGGCATCATGGTTAGCTCCCGGCAAATGTGCTGGCCCCTGGCCGAGAAAAAAGGCCTCAACGATATTGATTGGTACTTCAAATGGGCTTCCTATCTTGAGGTAAAAACACACAAAGCCATCCCGGTAGGCGATACGTGGCCGAAGCACTCGCTGACCCAGCCCGGCCAATAGCAAACACGACATGGCTAGAACCACCCCCGCGACAACTCGGGTGACGGTTGGCATATCAAGGACTAACATCACAGCAGCAGTCCCCCCCAACAAGGCAGCCGGCACCATTGCGAGCAGCAAGACTCTTCTGTTGGAATGCAGCCAAACCTCGGTCATGTGGTGTACCAAATGGGGGAGGACGATTTTCTGTTTGGGGAAGCCGGATTCCCTAGCAAGTTACCTGAAAGATGCTTGAGTGTACTTGCTAGGCTCATTTCGATGAAGGCGGTAGCTTTGTGCCGATCAAGCCGAATTCACGGGACATGCCTGACAGACAGCGCTAGGTTTTGCCCCGGAAGAGTGCTTTTTTCGGCAGTGAGCATCGAACCAGTAACGTAGCGTTTCCCAGCAACAAATGGGTAAATCGATTATTTGCTTTGGCAGGCTGATGAGACATGAGTCAGCGAAAGAATGATCTAGTCGCCTGAAGAATGCGTAAACGGGCATAGACGGATAGTCATGCACTTCGTAATCTTGGAACATCTGGTGCGGTCCAGCGGATTGTTTGTTCCCATTAAATGGGGGCCGACAGAAAGCTACCGCCGAGGATAACTAAAAAATCATGGCAACGGACATGGCTAGTATGACCCCCACCGAACATCAAAGCAGCGGGAATCTGGCCGTTTGGGCCATAGCGTCGGTCGTGGGAATCTATCTGGCCACCGCAGTTGTGGGGCTCCCGCAACAGGCTACCGAAATTGTTGTAAGTGCTCAGGCTCATCACGCGGGAGATGCCGCGCAGGAAACTCACGAGGCGAGTGCCGCCGACCACGGCAGCCCATCAAGCCCACCCTATTGGACGGTGCTTCCTTTTATTCTGCTTCTCGGAGCGATCGCCTTGTTTCCGTTGCTTAGCGCAACCGAGCATTGGTGGGAGCATAATTCGAACCGATTCAAAGTCGCTGCCGGCCTTGGAATCCTCACGCTGGCCTACTATGCGTTTCTCCACCATTCCCCGATCGAGGCGCACTGGCCGGCCCATAATGTAGTAGCCCCAACGAACGGTTTTCTTCAGGGTGGGTTTGTCGGAGCAATCCTCGGCAATGCGCTTCTGGCTGAATTTATCCCGTTTATTGTGCTGCTGTTTAGCTTATACACGATCGCTGGCGGGGTGCGAATTGAAGGCGACCTGCAAGCAAACCCACTGACGAATGCTTCGTTTATGGCCGTAGGAGGACTACTGGCCAGCTTTGTGGGCACGACGGGTGCGGCAATGCTGCTGATTCGCCCGTTGTTAGAAACCAATCAAGAACGCAAACACGTCAAACATACGGTTGTGTTCTTCATTTTCATTGTCTGCAACTGCGGCGGGTGCTTGTTGCCCATTGGCGATCCGCCCCTATTCCTTGGTTATCTGGAAGGCGTCTCGTTCACCTGGACCTTAGGACTTTGGAGCCCCTGGCTGTTTGTTAACGGCTTGCTACTGCTCGTGTATTGTCTAATCGACCAGTTCGTTTTCTATCCGAGAGAAACCGTTAGAGACATCAAACGCGATGTTACACAAACTCGCCGATTGAAGATCAGCGGCCTCGCATTGAATGGCCCACTGTTGTTGGGCGTCGTGTTGGCGGTTGCACTGCTCGACCCCAAGAAGCCGCTACCAGGCACCGATTGGCACTCGTGGATGTTCTTGCGAGAGGCTGTTCAGTTGAGCTTGGTTGGCCTATCTCTGTACTTAGGGTCGAAAATTATTCGCGCAAAGAACAGCTTTAACTATCACGCAATTGTGGAAGTCGCAGCCTTATTTCTCGGCATTTTTCTCTGCATGCAACCTGCATTGCAGATTCTTGCTGAGAAAGGAAAGGTGTTGGCTGAGTCACTCAGCCCCGCAGGCTTCTTCTGGGCGACGGGTGGCCTCTCGTCATTCCTCGACAATGCCCCAACCTATTTGGTGTTCTTCAAAGCGGCTCAAGACCCTGCCCTGGGTGGAGACACGGGCGGTGTCCCTGAACCCATCTTGGTTGGCATCGCGCTGGGGGCTGTGTTTATGGGAGCGATGACCTACATCGGTAACGGCCCGAACTTCATGGTGAAAGCCATAGCCGAAAAGTCGGGCGTGAAGATGCCAAGCTTCTTTGGGTACATGGCCTATAGCTGTGCGGTTTTATTGCCGATCTTGCTGCTAACCCACTGGCGTTACCTATCGCCAGACGACGAGGCAGCCAGCCAAGCGGCGGCTCCCCAAGTAAGCGTTTCGGCTCCTCTGCATTAGCAAAGCGTGGCCCAAGCTGGGATTATCGCTGTTGTGTTCCGTCAATTTCGGCCAGGATGGCCGGGCTATGGTGCCTGCCTATCAAATCGCGTCGGGCTTTCGTAGAATGGGGGCCCGCAACTTGAACGCTTCAAAAGACCATCCCGCCAAAGCCCTCCTACTGATCGGTATCCAGTGAGTTCACCTACTATTACCGATATGAAGTCGCTCAACGAGCTTTGCGAAAGGCTCAAGACGGCTGACCTCATTGGTATCGACACCGAATTCGTTTCCGAAGACACCTTCTATCCCGTACTCTGCCTGATTCAAATCGCCACGAAAGACGAATTGGCGGTTATCGATACGATTGCCTTAGAAGACGTTCAGCCGTTTTGGAAAGTTTTGGTTGAAGGCGATCACGTCACTATTCTCCATGCAGGGCGCGAAGAACTCAACTTTATGCTTCGCGCGGTAGACTCGGTTCCTAAGCGTCTGTTTGACGTCCAGCTCGCAGCAGGGTTCTGTAGCAACGAATTTCCGTCTGCCTACGGATCGGTCGTCGGGAAATTCGTCGGCCACAAGCCGGCGAAAGGCGAACAGCGCACGGATTGGCGGAAACGGCCCCTGACAGCGGCTCAAATCAACTACGCGCTCGAAGATGTTCGTTACCTCCTTCCGCTCTATCACCGACTGGTAGAGATTCTCACCGAGCGAGAACGGCTCCACTGGTTTGAAGAAGAATTGGAAAGCTGGCAAGACGAGGTCATCGCAGCTCAAACACGCATGGATTGGCGACGCGTCTCGGGCATTGGCAAACTTGGCTCTCGAAATCTGGCGATTGTCCGCGAGCTATGGCTCTGGCGATACCAAGAAGCTCAAACTCGAGACGTGCCTCAACGTCGGGTCTTACGAGACGATTTGATCGTCGAACTGGCGAAGCGTAAAGTTAGCAATCGAGATCAAATCCTAGCCATCCGTGGTATGGAGCGTAGCGCCATCAAGCGGAAGGCCGACGAGTTGGCCGACTGCGTTCGTCGGGGCTTGGAAGCACCGATCAAAGACGAGCCAAAGCTGCGACGACGCCAAGTTCCTTCGCAACTCAGCCTGCTCGGCCAGTTTCTTGCACCCGCCCTGGGTACGATTTGTCGACGTGCCGAAATTGCCGCCAGCATGGTTGGTACGGCCAGCAGCGTACGAGACTTGGTCGCCTACCGAATGGGATTTGCCTCGGATGAAACACGACGCGATGGCAAAGACAAGCTCCCCGTACTCGCCCGGGGCTGGCGTGCCGAGCTTGTGGGCAATGTCATCGACGACCTGCTAGAGGGAAAAAAGTCGATCCGTATCACCAACGCCAAAGACTCCGATCCACTTGTCTTTGATGATGTTGATTAGTGCGTGTTACTCCGGCCAAGAAGGCCGGGCTATGGATGGCTTACTTGGCAACGTCGCTGGGGGCGACGAATTTTAGGCTTACTTTCTGGTCGATCTTTTGATTCATCGTATTGCCAGCGACAGTGATGGTTGAGTCCATCTGCTGGTTGATCGCCGAAGACTCTAGCCGACCTGCTGAGCGGTTGAAAAGGATTTCGCCGGTGGTCTCTTGTTTATTTACCTTCACGGTTGCTGCTCCAGGCTCCTCCGCCACTCCAAAGCTAGTGTTGATTGTGGGAATGAAGACTTCGAACTGCTGACCCTCGATCTCCCGAGGGCCGGCGTATCGGTAAGTAGAGTCGATGACGATTTTCCCTACCGCCGGATTGGCCATCTCCATCGAAGTCGACCATTTATGCCCTTCGACCAAGTCTTCTGGCTTAGGAAGCGTCAATGACCCTTGAGTGAACATATTCTTAAAACCCTCTTCCGAGGCGAGTCCACCCATCATGGCACTAGCAGGGCCACGAGACATCGCTTCGATAAGCGATTTAGGTACTTCCACTTCGGTGACCTCGCCACTCGGCAACATGGTCGTGGTAAACTTTTCCGACGTGAGTGCCTTCAACATGGGGGCGAGCATGGCCGCATAGCCCTGCGGGGTTTCGTCGGACTCGGTATCGTAGTGAACCGTGTCTTGCCCAGGCGCGGTGATATCCATCCGCATACGGCTGATTTTCTGTGTGACTGTTGCCGTACCATTTTCGTCGATAGCCTCGACTTCCCAAATCATGTCCATCGTCTGCGTGAACGAGGTGACCGTCTCGCCCGCAGGCCCCAGGTCCATCGACATTTTCATCTCTTGCACCATCTGGTAATGATATTTGCCACCGACTTCGAACTTCCAAGTGAGCGGTTCAGCAGCCGAGAGGGCACCCGCAACTGAAATCAACCAGCCAGTAGCAAGGAGCAGCAAAAGGTGCATTACGCGTCGTTGAGATGCAAGTAAATTCATATCGAAGTCCTTATGGTACAAGGGAGTATGTGTGCGGGAAATTAAGCCTAGTCGAGCTGTCACTCTATGAAAAGTAGCCTTAGAACGAAAATTCTTCGCCCGGTTGCAGAACAATTGGCTCGGCTGCGGTGTCCGATCGTATGCGATCGGCCCAGGCGGCAGCATCCTGCTTGATGGGCGGCCAGGTATTGTAGTGGCAAGGCATGACCTGTCGCGGATTGAGTAGTTTCACCGCCTCCACCGAATCGTCAGGGCCCATGGTGAATTGATCGCCAATCGGGATCACGGCAAGATCGATCCCTACCAACCCGATGAGCTTTAGATCGAGAGTCAGTGCCGTGTCGCCTGCCAAGTAGAGCGTTTCGTTCTCAAGAGACAAGATAAACCCGCCAGCAACTCCGCCGTAAGTACCATCCGGTAGACTGGAACTATGCAGGGCCGTGGTCAACTTCACTCGGCCAATGGGTAGCAGAACTTCGCCACCGGAATTAAGAGCGACCGTGTTTTCTTCGGCGATGCCTTGGCCTTTAAGCCACTCGCAAATCTCGTAATTTGCAACCACCGTAGCGCCGGTACGCGTAGCAATCGAGACAGCATCCGCCACATGATCGAAATGTCCGTGCGTCAACAGGATAAAGTCAGCAGCGACGTCAGCCGCCTTTAGTGGTGCCGTTGGAGAGTCGTCGAGAAATGGATCGACAAGCACCTCGTGCTTTCCCGCACGAATCGAGAAACAAGAATGACCTAGCCAAGTAATGATTGTGGACATCGCTAATTCTCCGCTTGCATCGGTTATTTTGAACTGCGTTTACTCAAGTTCGTAATATCGCGTTCATGTTTTTCTTGTAGGCCTCGACGCCGGGTTGGCCGTAGGGGTTGATGCCAATGAGGCGGCCTTCAACGACCGTGGCGAGCATGAACATCTGAAACACTTGCCCTAGTACGTGCTCGTCTAGTTGGGGCAAATGCAAATCTGCTGTGGGGCGGTTGTCTTCTTGGTAGGCTTGGTTGGTGCCCCTGGTCGCAGCGTCGAGAATATCGGGCAAAGTTTTGTCTGCTAACTCGTTGAGCTGATCGTGGTTGTGTTCGCTACGACCAATGGCGAGCGGCTCGCGCTGGCACGCGCCTATGGTGACGTTGGTAATCACCTTGTCTCGCTTGCCTTCTTGATGTTGTTGGCCGCGGGAATGAAGGTCGCGGGTGTTCACGATCGTCAGAGGCAACGCGCCTTGTTCATGCTTGCCTAGGCTCTCTGCAAGCAACTGATCGTACCAAAGCCCTACCGCCTCGAGTCGTTTGCCCCAGGTCGAGAGCAGACGAACGTCGCAGCCGCGTTGGGTTTCGATCAGGTGACAGGCGCCGGTGTAATCGAGCACGACGTTCTCGCCGACGGCGGCAGATCGAAAATGCTCGTTCATTGCAGCAGCCCCTTCGAGCAACTTCACGATATCTAGCCCCATGATGGCTGCCGGCAGCAGACCAACGGCGGAAAGAATCGAAAACCGGCCTCCGACGCCTTCGGGCACATGGTACATCTCTGGGCAACCCAACGCACCAGCCAGATCAAAAAGTTTGCCGCTGGTTCCTGTCACAGGGATTACTAGCTTGGCTAGTTGCGCCGCATCGTCTCCGCAGGAAGCTCGCAATTGCCTAAGCAAGATTCGGAATGCGGCTGCGGTCTCTAACGTGCCGCCGCTTTTGCTAATGACGACGATCGCCCAACGATCAGCAACCTCAGTGGCCTCGCGACCTCGACCTAGCAGGTCGCACAGGCCTTGCATGGCGTCGTTGTCGACATTGTTGCCCTCGAAGGACATCCGTGGGCGTCCACTACGTTCAGCGCGGGGCACTTCGTTGTAATATGGGTGACAACAGGCTTCGAGAAGTGCCCGAGCCCCCATGTACGATCCGCCAATTCCCAGCACGACCACTCGATCAACCTCCCCCGCAAGGCGGTCGGCGGTTGCCTGGATTCGTGCTATTTCGCTTTCGGGACCAAGTTCGCGATATTCGGCCAGCAGTCGATCTGGCAGTTCATGAAACCCGGCATCCAAAGGCTGCTTTTCAGCCGGTACCTCTTCGCCAGCGGCCCAGAGCTTGGCGTCGGAAAGCACTTCGTCGCGGGCAGCCTGCAATTTGGGGGCCAAGTTGGCGAGGGCATCTTCGGCCAAGCCATGTTCAGGAAGCAAAAGCCCAGCGGGGTTGTAAGTGATCAGTTCAATCGACATGTGCGGCTTCTCCAGCTTCAGCATCAGGCAACAAAAAATACTAGTCCACCCCCGATTCTATCGATCGAAAGCTTTGGGCGTTAGGGCCTTGCCAGCGACCAACGGTATCGAGACGATAAGGGGGCAACTGTTTTAATCCCCCTGACCTCTGACCTCTCCCCCCCCGACCTCTCCCTATGGACATGCATCAACTAACCCGCCAACTTCAAGTTAAAAACGACTCTAAAATTGTGATGCTGGTTGCCGATGGCCTCGGCGGGCTTCCGCAACAGCCGGGTGGGCTTACCGAATTGGAAACAGCCAAAACGCCCAATCTCGATGCCCTGGCCAAGCTGGGCGTCTGTGGCAGCAGCATCCCTGTCAAACTGGGGATCAGCCCAGGCAGCGGGCCGGGCCATCTTGGGCTTTTTGGCTACGATCCGCTGGAGTACCTCATTGGCCGTGGTGCTTTGGAAGCCACAGGCATCGGTTTTGAATTGCTGGAAGGCGACGTGGCGATCCGCTGCAACTTCTGCACGATCGACGCTGATGGCAATATCACGGATCGCCGAGCGGGCAGAATTCCGTCCGAAAAAAGTGCGCCGCTGGCGATTAAGCTCCGCGAGATCTCGATTCCGGGTGTTGAAATTTTTGTTGAGCCGGTCAAGGAACACCGGTTCGTTGTCGTCTTCCGTGGCGAAGGGTTGGGCGGCAACATGGCCGACACCGATCCTCAAGCGACGGGTGTCCCCCCGCTGAAGCCACGGGCAACCAACCCCGATAGCGAAAAAACGGCCGAGGTTGCCGAAGAGTTTATCCGACAAGCTCGTGAGTTGCTGGCCGACCAACCAGCAGCAAACTGCTGCACGCTACGCGGCGTCTCGCCAAAGCCAAACCCGCCCAGCTACGAAGAAATTTACGGGCTACGTGCAGCCGCGATTGCCGTTTACCCGATGTACAAGGGGCTGGCCCGCCTCGTGGGGATGGACATCGTTGGCGAAGCTCAAACCTTGGACGAGCAAATGACTGTGCTAGAAGAAAATTGGGACAAGTACGATTTCTTCTTCATTCATTTCAAGTACACCGACAGCACCGGCGAAGATGGGAACTTTGAAGCCAAAGTTGAGAAAACCGAAGAGGTCGATACCTGCATTCCGCGAATCATGGCTCTGAAGCCCGATGTTTTCATCTGCACTGGCGATCACAGCACCCCGGCGATGTTGTCCAATCACAGTTGGCACACGGTGCCAACCCTGTTGGTTGCCGAACATTGCCGCACCGACCGTTGCGAGAGCTTTGGCGAAGCGGAATGTTTGCAAGGCGGGCTGGGGCAGTTCGAGGCCAAGTATCTCATGCCCCTGGCATTGGCGAATGCCGGTCGCCTGGGGAAATTCGGGGCCTAGTGGTTATTCATAAAGCCATTCGAGGCTAAAGCGTGTGATTTTGGACGTGTTGAGGCCAGCTCTCTTGCTTTGATCCCCGGTACAGTGCCCGAGCAACACGTGGTCGCCGACGAAGGTGACAGCGGTGTAGCAATACCAGCCGTTGGGATCGTCGGCGAGTGTTTTGATGTTTCCCCACGTCTTGCCCTCGTCCTTCGAGACCGCGACGTTCAATGGCGTCCGTTTGCCCCGATGGGCCTCGTCGACGTTGTCATGGTTGTTCCAAACCAATAGCAAATCTCCCGTTTTCGGAATTCGCTTGATCGAGGCAGGCGAAACTGGCGAGATGATATTTGATGGTTTCATTTCAGACCAAGTGTCGCCCCCATCCTGCGAAAACGAAAGCAGCTGGCTGCCCGCGTCGGAACGGATGAACATCATCAACGAGCCATCTTTCAGTTCGACCAAGCCCGGCTCTTGGGCAACTAGTCGCTTGCCATCTTCGTCGTAGGCCTCCATGACCGTTTTGCTCCGTCGCCATGTTTTGCCATTGTCGTCGGAGTAGTAACACATAATGTGTCCTTTCCAATCCGGCTTTGGGTCGCCAGGCTTGTTGTGCAGCGCCACCGGCAAAATCAAACGACCATTTTTCGTCTGGATCACGCGATCGTTGTTCAGGACGTAGTACCCCACTTCGTCAGCGATACAGAGGGTTGGCTCGCTCCAAGTTTTCCCTTCGTCGTTTGAAATCCGAAGCATGGGCCGGCAGTCGAAATGCGAATTTTTTCGTATGTAGAACAAGGCAATCTCCCCGGTCTGAAGTCGCAATAGCGAAACCGACATGACATTGAACCCACCTTCGTTGCTCACCACCTCAACGTCTTCATCAGACCAGGATTTCCCATCATCGTCAGAAAACCTCGCCATCAAAGAAGCGGCCGCGTGGTCGTGGCCACCACCGGTGAATCGTGTGTAAACAAACATGATCCGCCCCTGCTTGAGGCGGATGAAATCGCCTTCGCTGTTGCGAGGGTTTCCGTCTCCTGGCGAGAGCATCAGTGCCGTTGTCGGTTCTAGGGGCGTCTCGTCTGCTTGGGAATTGTCTGCGTTACGCCAAGCAGCGCTAAGAATCAAAAGAAAGCAAAGCATCTTGGATAGTTTGTTTTTCATAGGAAGCATTCTCTCGCTTTGCAGCGAATAATAAATGTAGGAGTTGCTCAAAAATAACTTTCGTATTCGCCGGATGATAGGAACCACGGAGGCACAGAGGACACGGGGAAAGCGTAATTTTTTAGCCACTGATTGAACACGGATGAAACACTGATATTCGGCTAGGAAAATAACCAAACTTATTATTGGATGTAAAGTTCTCTCAGGAGTAGTCACCTATATCCGTGTTTAATCTTTGTTTCATCCGCGGCTATTTTTTCTCTCAGTTTACCCCGTGCCCTCTGTGCCTCCGTGGTAAATCTTAAAATATGAAAGCTACTGCAAGGCGGTATATTCTGATTTTTCATTGGTCTCTAGCCTGCTCAGCGCCCAAGTTCTCTATGGGGTTTCTTGGATAAATCCATGGTAGAGGCCCATGTAGTAGGGCAGCAGATAGACGGTGCCGTTGGCTAACTGGTTGCCATTGCCACCGTAATCGAATCGCCAGGGGTTGGTGTTCCAATGAGTAAAATGCCGGTTCTCTACGGGAATGACTTTTCCGTTAACACGATGCCCAACGCCATCCCCTTCTAGCTTGTCGACAAGATCTTCGACGCTCTGTTGTCGGGGCAATCGCACGAGATCTAGACGGTGGCTGTTTTTGCATGCCCAGTTCAGTCGATCCAATGGAAAACCTTTCAGGGTGGCCATTGAATCTTCTAACCAGCCGTCCCAGGGAGACAGATCGTGAGTCCCCCATTGGTCGCTGTATTTTGTACCTTCCCCAAATGCGGCATAGGCAAAGTTGAAGAAGGGATTCATCTCCGGCTGTTCGATAACCCAAGCACTGAAAAACGACAGCATCAAGCGGTTGCGTAAATCCTCGTTCTTGGTGTACTTCATCAAGTTGTAAAACGACATGAAGGCCATTTCATCGTCCGATTGGTTTCCCGAACCAATACCGCGGTGGATTTTGTAGATCATCGCATTGGTGAGATATGCGTGGTCGTTAATAAGTTCGTTAATTCGCTCGGCGTATTTTGGATCGCCCGTTATGTGTTCTGCTACCGTGAGATAGGAGAGCATGCTCAACGATTTCAATCCACGTTCTAGCCACCAAGACTGATCGTGATTTAGCGAATGAGGGCCATAGTAACCCCAACGAGTCGGAGTGCCATCGTGATCTACCAAATTATAGCCATGCTCAATCAGATGGTCGGTCAGATCTCGTACAACTTCGCGGACACGCTCTTTTTCTTCGTCGGTGTCAGCAACCAAATCGTAATACGCGGGATAGAAAAAGTAGTGGCCATCGAGTTCGTCTGAACTGGTATCGCTCTTCCAATACCACTTGCCATCGGCACTTTTGGGCCAACGGGGTTCGTACACTTTCCACAACCGATCCTCCCGGAAACGGGCTTCTTGGTCTCGCTCTAGTCGCCCGATGTTGGGGTCTGGCAAATCGATTGAGCGGATCGTACGAGCCACATATCCCTTTGGCGGGCTATGCTTGCCGCCTTGGGTAACTTTTTGAAGAAACCGCAGTGCCTCGAAAACTTGCTTGGCCCGATCTTTGGCTTTCTCGCTGCCCGTCGCTGCATAGGCAAAGCATTCGCCTACACCATACATGCTGGTCCACAGGCCATCATTGTCGCTAGCGTGCTTGAGGATTTTCGACGTCTTGTCGCCCGCTACGGCTAAGCCGACTTCGGAAACATATCCATACGGGGTCCGTCGGATATAGCGTTGCATCTCGTCTTCGTAGAATTCCGCTTTTTCGGCAAGAGTCATCATTCGACGTTTGATCAAGCCGACTCCCCCCGCGGTGGCAAACCAAGCATTGCCAGCTTGGTCGACCGCAATATCGCGAATATCGTCTGAGGGAAGCCATCTCTGCCCCTGTCGATAGGCCCATTCTTTGCCATCGAATCTCACCGCGCCCAAATGAGTTCCAAACCACACCACGCCCTCAGGGCCGGGTTCGATTACGGTAAAATCGTTGTAAGGCAGGCCTTCGCTACCGGTGTAGAATTTCCATCCCTCCGAAGTTTGACAGGCGGCCCCGGCCAACGTGGCAAACCAGAGTTGGCCGTGCGAGTCGTAGGCGGCGCCGCGTACGTCGGACGTTCCCCAACGTCGGCCAAGATTGTCGTCGACAACAAGGGGAACAAAACGGCCACGTTTTTGGATAAGCAAACCTTGATCGGTCGCGACGACGACTTCTCCTTTCGGCGATCTGGCGACTTGGTTTACTTTGCCCTTGATTCCGGCCAACCTCGAAGACGAGCCTTGCTCCCGCCGTGTTGGTGGGGAATTTGCTGGAGTCCACTTCTTATCCTGAAAAACGGCCCAACCTTTCTTGGTTTCGGCCCAAACGTCTCCCTTCGAGTCGAGCTGAATTGAAACCACCTCGTCCGAGGGCAAACCGTCTGTAGAGGTAAAGCTGGTTGCTACCTCTTGCGGAAACTGGCCGATTTCCACATGAGGCACCTCGGCCTGTGTGTTTGTGGGAGCGAGTAGTAACAACCAGACTAGCCAAGTGGTGCCGGGTAAAAAAAGATTTCGTATCTGCATAACCGTATCGTTCCTCATCTAGTTGTCGCTTTCATATTTGAGAGGCAATTATTGCGCTGGGGGAGGGATTCACCACGGAGAACACTGAGAGCGAAGGACTTCAGCTACTTTGGCGTTGGTTCGTGTCTTAAAAATGCCATGACATCTGCAAGGTCTTGTGGCGACAACTCTTTTTCTAGCCCCTCGGGCATGAAAGAGATGCCAGAGCTTGCCAGTTCTTCGATGTCGATCCGAAGGATTGTGTGTTTCTTACCTTGAGGGTCGACCAACTCGATGCTATTTGCCGTTTCCGAGACAATCATCCCGGCAAGCATCACTCCGTCCTGGGTAACCACTGTATAGCTGTAGAATTTACCGTCGACGGCACGGTTCGGATCGAGAATGGCCGTGGTCAGGAACGCCGCTGATTTATCCTGGAGAGCCGCCAACTTGGGTCCAACATCTTGGCCTATCTCCGCGTGACTATGGCATGTGGCACAGATTTTTTTGAAAAATTTTGCACCGCTTTCTGTGTCGCCGACTAGCAACTCGGCAACCTTGTAATCGTTGATTATTTCTTCGCGAGCTGCGGAACTGTTTTCGCCGAAGATTTCAAGCGCCGTCTCGCGGACACGCGGATCGGGAGATCCCAACAACCGCCAGCGGGAAGAGGTGTTGAGATCATGTGGCTGAATCGTGCCCTTTGAGAGCGCCTGTATTAACGAGTTCACCCATTCGCCGCGAGTTAGCAAAACGGCGACGATTTCTGACTGCAAGAGCGGGCCGCGACCAGACCAATCCGCAAGCAAGCGGTCGGCCAGATTCGGGGGACGGATTCTAGCCAAGACGTGAACCGCCAAGCGCTGTAGCTCGGGAGGCTCCCGAGGGGTCAGCAATGATTCGAGTAGCGCAAGGTCGTCTTCGAGTTTTTCTGGCTCGTTGCCAAGCAGCGAGATCGAAGCCTGTCGGCGTTTGAGTGAGCTTGATTCATCGTTGGCTGCTTGCCTGGCAGCATTAAACAGCGATTGGGCCGCTTCCGCGAGCTTAGAATTCTTGTCAGCGCTAGTACTCCACGTTATGTTTCGTTTCGCCAAGGCGGAAATACAACTTGCTAAGGCGGTAAATTGCCAATCTTGGATTTGGTCAGCCGCGTTGCTTGCAGCAATCGACTGAACGATGGTCGCCGCTCCGCCAGTTATGTCTTGTCCCAAAGACGTCGCAATCAAATCTTGCAACAGTTGCCCACGGGCTTCGATCGTTTCGGTATCTTGAAACAAGGTCGTCAGCATTTCGTCGGCAAAGTCGCCGGCGGAGCTTAGGACCGCGGCACGCAACCAAAAGTCGTCAAGGTTTTCCACAGCCAAACGTAATAGAGCCTGACCGGCCAGAGGATTTTTTAGCTCTCCGAGGGTGAGGGCTAACTGCAACCTGACGTTCGGGTCGGAATGGTCTTCTAGCTGGAGAATCTTCGCTTCAAGCTCTGGATGCGAAGCGAGGAGAGGCTCAGTAAGAAGTATTGCGCGCGCCACAACGTGTGGGCTGGCATCGTTGATTGCCGTTTCAAGCACTCCAGAAGTAATCTGCGACAAGCCATCCAGCACTGCCAGGGCATGTAGGCGGGCGAGTGGGCGGGGGTCGTCAGAGACGGATGAGTTTAGCAGCGAGATCGAGGCCGGATCATTACGCTGTACTAACAATTCTTGAGCAATATCTCGACGCCAGCCGTTGTCTGCTCCGAGTTCTTTTACCAACTCTGCGGACGAAAGCTTCGTCATGTCGGAGGGCATTGTCGGCCGCTTGTCGGTGCGAAAGACACGATAGATACGCCCTCGCTTGTTGCCAGCATAAAGATCGAGTTTCGCTTGCCACCCCTCAGAAATCCACTCCGGATGCTCGATCACCTGACGGTACATGTCGGCAATCCAAAGCGCCCCGTCAGGCCCAGTCGCCAGTCGCACCGGACGACACCATGTGTCGCTGGAGCTAAAGAACTCGGAATCTTGCTCGTCAGGATGACGGCTCCCAGTGAACGTCACTCCATTCGGGCTTAGCATTAAGCGACTCACCAGATTGTGAACCGGTTCGCATATAAACGCTACTCCTTGCGTGTCGTGGCCGAGCGACGTATCGCGGAAAATCAAAGGGCCACAAGCCGAGGTGAATCGATTGGCATCGAATAGATCGTTGAAACGGTTGATTGTGCGACTAGTTGGGTAGACGGGCGGAGCCACCGGGGGATCGGTCATCGCAACTCGTGGCGACGGCGCAGGTACAAAGGAATTGCGGGCTAGATAGTGATCTTCAATCACGTAGTGCAGCAAAGGTTCGCCGTTGGTGTTGCCGAACCAACGGTTCCAATCGTCGCGGCATCGACCGTACTGGCTTCGCCCGCTCACGGCTTCTAGTTCACCCGTGTCGGGGTTTAAGCGGATGTCGCGGCCACCGATTTTTATTTCCTTGCCGGTGCGTACGCTGCGAATGGTTCCGTGATCGTCTCCGCAGGTCACATAAATCCAATTATCCAAACCGCGCGTAAAACCGCTCATCTGGTGCTGCGGATTCGCTTCTGAAAAGCCGGTGACGAGCACCTCTCGCTGGTCGGCTTGGCCATCGCCGTTGGTGTCGCGGGCCAGAAAAATATCGGGCACACAGCTAACCAAGGCCCCATCCCGCCAGGGCAAGACCCCTGTTGGGTAAGTCAGCCCGTCGAGAAACACCTCGGCTTTGTCGTATCGCCCATCGCCATCGACATCGGTAAGCACTTTCACGCAGCCACCGGGTTTGCCGTCGTCGTTTGCACCGCGAGGGTAATCGGACATTTCGACAACCCAAAGCCGACCGTCCGCTCCGATGGCAAAGTTGATCGGGTCGACCACAAGCGGTTCAGCCGCAACCACTTCGACCGAGAACCCCTCGGGTACGGTAAACGAACCGATTGCCTCCTCGGGAGAAAGAGGACTGGCTGAGACGTTACCATCGTACAATTGGTGCAGCTCGCGAAAGATAATCTCTTCGGTACCGTTCGCCCATCGCCCAGGCTGATTATAAAAAATCATCGAAAAGTCGACTTCGTATCCGCCCTCGGTCTGCATCGATTCTGGAGCGACGTAGCCGAAGACGTCATTCGCGTAAGCGGTAACCCAAACGGCCCCTTTGGTGATCTCTCGTTTGGTACGCAAAGCATACTCAACGCAAACCTCGCCACCAAGGAAAACCATGGTCAACTGATCGCCAAACCGCCAAACCTGAATCGGCATCGGATACGAGTCGGGCAGCCTTCCTCGTTCGGCTAAGGTTGCAAGCATCCGCTCAGCGTGACGGCGTACTTGCGGTACACGGTTTTTGAGTTTTTCCTTTAGTTGGTCGGCCGTCGGTCGCTGGATCGGCAAGCCGGCATAGCCGAAGGTACTTTGAATTTTTGCCGAGATTTCCTTCATCGGTTGTGATTGCAGGCGATCGACCTCATCAGCCAGCTCTTTGCCCTGAGCCTGGGCGACCTCCAAATCGTTTCCTGAGTTGCGTTTTGGATTGGCATCCGCACCGCAACCGATGGTGCAAAGTGCAACGGCATCGGGATGCGTTTCTTCTAAGGATTTTGTTGCGTAACCGGCCCAATCGCCATTCACTCGGTTATGATTGCCATTGAAAGTTGTGCAATGACAGGCATAGTTGAATACCAAGCCACGCACCGTCTGTCCCGATTCGTCGGTGATCTTGAGAATAGGAACGGAGTGGTCGACCGGCCCATCGGGATTGGGCCTCATTCCCACAATTCCATCTTTGATGACACGACGGTTCACAGCAAAAGTTGCTTTCCCCTCGGCAGTAAACATCTTGCCAGGGCGGAGATCCTCGATTGCCTTGCCCGACGCCTCGACGATACGAGCCGTCAACCATTCGCCGTATCGTTTTGTGGCGGCCTGCTCTTCTTTGGTCATTGGAGTCGCGTAGAGATTGATCATATTGATCAGATCGAGATGCGGTGTCGTGTGCGAATGAGTTGCACACAAGGCGAATTGCGCTTGGGCGACCTGATATTTTTCTTCCACTTTGCGATGAATCCTCTGGATAACGTGGCTGGGATGCCAATCGTATCGACGGTCACTAAAAGGTGAATTTTCCCTTCGCCATGACGTAGCGCCATGACTCGTGCATGCAATCGTTCGTCGACGCCTTCTAACGGCTTGTCGCGATTGCCATAGCCAGAGAGGCGCACCGGCTCGGTCGGAGTGACATCAATTCGGGCAAAGCCGAACTGCATCGACTCCTCGGCAAGCACCTCTTGAGAAAGAAGTGAGGCAAGAACACAACTAAGCAATAATAAAGCAATTCTCATCGGGCATGGACTCCGAAATCCGTAGGGCGGGCAGCTCTGAGGCAGGACGTGTCATTGTAACAAACCAGCTACCCGATTGCATTGTGCGACCGCCCAACAATCGATGGCATTGCGATTTACCGCATCGAAATTTTTCCTGCGGCTTGAACATCGGTGGGCAAGGTCAGGCGTTACCACGGACCATGCGGTCTAAGATATTTCGGGTGATTTGCTGAATGCGAGCATCTGGGCCTTCTGGTTTTACGTAGACATAGGGCCGAACGTAACCTGGCGGCTCGCTTAAACCGTCGGCCCACCAACACGTTGCCGCGTTAAACACAAAGTTCCCCTTTGGCCCAGGGTAGACTGTCGCGGTATACTGTCCGCCGTTTGGTTTGCCGGGGCTAGTACGAGTCAGGCCGGTGGCGACCACTTCCAACCCTTCGATGTCGGCTGGATCGCCGTGCCATTCCCAGCCGATTGTTCCAGGGACGGTGTCGCCTTGTTTCATGCCGGTATTGTTGTAAATCCAGTGGTCGGGTGCGGTGCAGATCCAGTCTGCGCCACCCGTCACCGGTCCTGTACTGTGTGCCCCCATCAATTCGTTTCCGTAGGGACGACCGGTTGGCAGGGTATAGATATCAGCAAATCCTCGGGTCCCACTTTCTGGGCCGAAAAGCCCTACTCGCTCGAAGCTACGCACCGAGGGGTCGTACTTCACCTTTCCAAAAACGGCATTGCCAGAGAAGAAACCGACGTTCACGCCTGCGGCAATCGCTTGCTGGACATTCCTGAACATTTCGATGGTCCAGTATTCATCATGCCCAACACTCAAGAACCCCTTGCCACGTTTCAGCCCTTCGGGATCGTGATGGGTATCTTCGTTCGAGAGATAGGTTGCGTCGTATCCCAACGACTCGAGCCAATAGACAAAGGGGAATTCCCATAACATGAAATCGCCCGTGCCGATCGAGAGAGGCTGGTCGAGGATCTGGCAGTACTTGCCGTAGGGGCGATTGAAGCTGACTTGTACGTTGCCTCCCCAATACCAACTGTTCACGCCATCGTCGTACAGGGCGAAATTGGATGGCCAACGGTTGTAGGCTTGCCAAGTATGGTCGCTGCACTGGAACAGGATGTCGGCAGGGCGGTCGTCTCGCACAATAAAGATGACGTAGCTCTGCAAGTCTTCTCCGACGGTCGACAGTTTTCCTAGATAAACGCCGCTTACCCAATCTTTTGGAATGATTAGCTCGGCGCTAACCGGCCATTGGCAATTTCGCAATCGCTTGGGGCCGACCTCGGGATCGGACATGGTCTTCGATTCGATAGAGCCCAACTGCTTCATCAGCCGGGCGCCCTTGCCGCCGTAGTATCCCATTCGATAGATGTCGAGCGTGAACGACGAAGCGGGATTGGTGCTGACGAAGAACTGGATTTTCTCACCTGCTCGAAGACTTGTGTGCGAGCAATAACCTTCGATCGAAGGGCTACGGAACTTCGACTCGGGATCGATCTTGGTGTTTGTTAGTAGCCAATCGAGTGTGCCGGGCTGTTTGTTTTCGTCGGCGATCACACCGGTTTGTGTAGCCGCCGCCTGCATGGCACTGGCCGAAGAAAGGGTTACCGAACCTGCGACTGCCCTTTTGAGCAACGAACGTCGATCGAATTGTTTTGAGGCCATCGGCGAAAATCCCTATGAAAGAAACTTGCTATGGGGATGAGTGTGTGCCATTCTATCCGATTGGTCGCTGTATATCATGCTATTTGGGTATGAAGGACAGGACGATGGCAAAGCCATACTAGCTGTGTGCGGAAGCCTCGGGCGAGCCTGAAAAAACCGCGGCTTCCGCCTGCGGCTATTACGGGATCGGCTACTTTACGGTTCCCACAGTTACCGTGCTTTGGTTACATACGACATGATATACTTATGATTTCCGTAGTCACAACATTCCTCCCCCGAGTTCTATGATGCCAATTTCGACACGCCACCCAATTCTGCTTTGTCTAGTTGCCCTGCCGTTAGGCCTCGCGATATCTCTTGCCGCTTGCGACTTACTTGCGGCAGAAGCTGCGGTTGAAAAACTTGACGCTCTGCCGCTGCGAGTCGATTGCGAAGGTCTCTACCCGGCCCACCTGCAAGGTGTTTGTCTTGATGATGAAGGAAATATTTACTGGAGCTTCACCACGCGGATGGTCAAGACGGATGCTCAGGGAAAACTACTCAAGGAAGTTCCTGCCGTCTACCATCACGGCGACCTTTGTTATGCCGAGGGGCGAGTTTATGTTGCGGTAAACTTAGGCAGGTTCAACGACGCGGCAGGCAAAGCGGACGGCTGGATCTATGTTTACGATGTCGAAAACCTAAAGGAAGTTGCGCGGCACGCCGTCCCGCAGGTGAAGCACGGGGCAGGCGGCATGGCTTGGCGCGATGGGCGTTTTATTGTTATAGGGGGATTGCCACATGAAGTGGATGAAAATTATCTCTACGAATACGATCGCGACTTCAAATTTATTAAAAAGCACGTTCTGGCGAGTGGGCATACGCACCTAGGCATTCAAGGTGCTGCTGCTTCTATCGACGGGAAATGGTGGTTCGCTTGTTATGGCGAGCAATTACTTGTCACGAACGACGACTTCGAAATGGAAGGTCGGTACACTTTTGAGTGTGGCTATGGCATCGTGGGGCTTGGCGGCGATCGGTTTTATATTGCGCGTGGCAGTTGCCAAAAGCCGGAGGGGTGTCGTGGTTATTTGCTGCTGGCCGAGCCTGATGCTGAGGCTGGTCTCAAAGTTATTGACTCAAACTGAAAACAAGAAAGAAATTTCACCACGGAGTCACAGAGGATACTGAGCATTTTGATTCAAAAATATCTCGAATCATACTCTACTTCAAATTGGACATAGTGACTGTTTTCTCAGTGTTCTCCGTGACTCCGTGGTTATTTTCTTTTCACTTTGAGGAATGATAGGGGGCGTTTTCCGTTTGGGATGGCGTGGCCGCCACCGCTAACGACTGCTGCCCGTTCAATCGTTGAGGCGTTTTAGGCGGATGGCGCGGAATTGTACGATCATTGGCGGGCCTTGATGCACTTGCAGTGCTAACACGCCTGCTGCTGAACGCTTGGCGGTCTCGGCGTCGTCGGTTTCACTCATCAGCTGGCCGTTGATGGTGTGTTTTAGGACGTTGCCGCGCGCTTCGATTAGATAATCATTCCAATCTTCGCTGACGATCTTCTTTTGCAAATCTTCGGTTTTGGCAAACGATGTTTTTGTTTTTTTGCCGTCTGCGGCGATAACCACACGCTCGCCACGAAGCGTTAGGATTCCGCGACCCTTCTCTTCGTAAAGGATGCCGGTGTACTTCTTTCCAGCTTCGATATCTGCTTGATAGCCGCCGACAACCCATTTACTGGCGTCAATGACTCGGCTGCGATATTGGATACCACTATTCCCGTCAACGATTCGGTATTGCAACTCAAGCTGAAAATCTTCGAGCGGCTCGCCCTTCCAAATCAAAAAAGTATTGAACTTGAGCGGAGCTTCGGCGGTGGTTTTGCCTGTGATTGCCCCATCTTCGACCGACCAGAGATCAGGATTGCCATCCCAGCCGGTAAGGTCGCGACCGTTGAACAACGACTCGAATTTTTCGGCCGTTGCTTGTTGGGCTAGAGCAACGACTACGGCAAATACGGCAATCTTAATCATGGGTAACACCTGGTTGTGAATTCGGTTCATCGATAGCGACCTCAAGTAGGGTTTCGGCAGGCGGGATGGCACAAAGTGGACCAAACTATGTTGCAAAGTGCTGTAATTCTAGTGTACGGCGGGTGAGTTTTGGCACGAATCGCTGGGGAGCCCCATTGAGGCGGACAAAACTGAGCTTGGAATGCTGAAATCGTAGTGCGGAAGGGAGTAGTTTTGTCATTTTTGATGTGAAATGTTTGATGTTTGATTGTTGATTTACGATTTGGTAATGATCGGTGCTTAGAGCGGGTGTAGCCGGTATTATCGTGGAAATGGGGTTTCGATTCCACTATAAAATTTGGCCGGGGTGAGTTTTGCTTACGTCGTCTATCCCCCCTCTTTTTTTGCCCGCGAATTTCGCGAATGATCGCTAATAAGCAAGTAGGTAGGGAGCATGGTTGTTGAATAGCGGTGGGTTCGGATCGTGGCGTTGCTTTTGTTTCCGGCCAGGATGGCCGGGCTATGGGGGGGGAGATTGTGTGTTTGGGGGGCGCCCTTGCCAAGTAGCCCTTCCCTTTTCGGCTCTCTTGGCCCAAACTTCGGGGTATGCGTGCAGAAGTAATAGCGATTGGCGACGAACTTACCACCGGGCAACGGCTCGACACGAATAGCCAATGGCTGAGTCAGCGTTTGACGGAGTTGGGCGTTCCGGTCGCGTTTCATACCACGATTGGTGACGATCTCGACGACAATGTTGCTGCGTTTCGTGCGGCGATCGAACGGGCTGAAATCGTTGTCGTGACCGGTGGGCTAGGCCCTACTGCCGACGACCTCACCCGCGAGGCCCTCGCAGCAGCCACCAATACGCAGCTTGTGCGTGACGGCGAATCGCTGGAGTACATACGTCAACTGTTCACCCGGCATGGCCGTAGTATGCCTGCTCGGAACGAGGTGCAGGCGGATTTTCCTGCTGGGGCACGGCCGATTCCAAACCCTCATGGCACTGCCCCTGGCATCGAGATGTCGGTCGAGCGCAAAGGGGGCAAGCTCTGCACGCTGTTTGCTCTTCCTGGTGTTCCGGCTGAAATGTTTGAAATGTGGGAGGCGACGGTTGCTCCGCGTATTGTGCAGTTGCAACCCGAGCCGGTTGTCATTCGGCACCGCCGCATCAAGTGTTTTGGCGTAGGCGAAAGCAAGATGGAGGCGATGCTGCCCGACCTGATCCGCCGGGGGCGCGAACCTCGTGTTGGTATCACGGTGAGCGACGCAACGATCACGTTGCGTATCACTGCCACAGGCAAGGATGAGCCGGCTTGCTTTACTGCAATCGAACCTACGGTTGCTACGATCCGTGAGTCGCTTGGCGATTTGGTGTTTGGTGAGGAAGATGACGAACTGGAAGATGCGGTCGCCGGTTTGCTTGCTCTGCATGGCCTGACAATTGGTGTCGCTGATTGGGCAACCGAGGGGCTTGTCGCCGAGTGGCTAGAACGGGCGTGCGAGAATACCTCGCAATTTATCAAAGGCGAAGTCAACCGAAGCATGCTGCAAACGGATGCGCCGCCACACGATCCGGCGATGGCTGTTGCGTTAGCCGAAGCAATCCGGCAATCGACCGGTGCCGACATCGGGCTTGCAATCGCTGCCTACCCACCAGATTTCGATGGCCCCGGCGCACAAGTTGCCGTGGCGGTGGCTCTGTCAGAGCGAACGCGAAAGCTGCGGTTCCCGTGTATCGCTCATCCTGCGATTGTTCGGCCTAGGACAGCCAAACAGGCGTTGAATGCCCTCAGATTGTTGCTACAGCAAACCGGCTCGATCGAATAGGCCGTCTTCCCGTTTCCATGTGCCAGCGTTTATATTTTACACATGCCTACCATCCGCCTTGCCGCTGCTAGCCTCAATCAGACGCCGCTCGCTTGGGATTCCAACCGCGAGAATATCTTGGCAGCCATTGGCGAAGCACGCGAAGCGGAAGCCTCGATCCTCTGCCTGCCAGAGATGTGTATCAGTGGCTATGGTTGCGAAGATGCGTTTCTCTCCGCCGGTGTGCAACAGACGGCCATTCAGCTTTTGGGAGAAATCGTTCCTGAAACCCGTGGCATGGCCGTGGCCTTGGGCTTGCCGCTGCTGGTGGATGGAAAGCTCTACAATGTGGCTGCTTTTGTGTGTGATGGTCACCTGCTGGGCTTTGTTGGCAAGCAGCACCTTGCGGGGGATGGCATTCACTACGAACCTCGCTGGTTTCATCCTTGGGATGCGGGTGATGTTCGCGAAGTACAAATCGATGGCCGCCCCTACCCTGTTGGCGACTTGCTTTTTGATTGTGGCGGCACAATTATTGGCATGGAAATCTGCCGCGACGCCTGGGTGGAAAATCGCCCTGGCGCCAACTTGGCTGCTCGTGGTGCCGACATTATCCTGAACCCCAGCGCCAGCCACTTTGCCTTTGCCAAACAAGAAATCCGCAGAGACTTTGTGATTGAGGGTTCTGGCTCATTTCATGTGAGCTACGCTTATACCAATTTATTGGGCAACGAATCGGGCCGGGCGATCTACGATGGCGGCACGCTGATTGCCAGCCGTGGTGAAATGCTTGCTGTGGGGCCGCGGTTTTCTTACGCCGACCGTATCTTGACGACCGCGGACATCGACCCCGTAGCCACTCGGCAAGATCGGGCGAATGATGCCAAGCTTCGACCACCATCTGGCGGGGCAACTGTTGAGCATGATTTTTCGTTTCCCTCTCCCAGCAAAGCCAGTGCACAGGCCAAGCCTCCGAAGTGGGATACTTCGCCACCACCGAAAGAAGAAGAATTTGCTCGGGCGGTGCCTTTAGCGCTGTACGACTATTTGCGTAAAAGTCGGGTGGGTGGCTTTGTGGTTTCGCTAAGCGGCGGAGCCGACTCGGCGACGGTTGCTACGATGGTTTGGCTTATGGTTGAATTGGGGACTGCCGAAGTGGGGCAGCGGGATTTCGTCGAGAAGATTTCGCATATTTCGGGAGCGCAGACCGCTCGTGATAAGCCGGCCCTTCTACGCGAGTTGCTCACTTGCGTTTATCAATCGACTCGCCAGAGCAGCAAGGTCACACGCGATGCGGCTTGTGGCGTTGCCCAGGCCCTCGGTGCCCGGTTTTTTGAGTGGAATGTCGACGCGATGGTCGATGCTTATGTCGACACGGTCTCGCAAGCGGTCGAACGCAGTCTGACTTGGGAAACGGATGATATTGCTCTGCAAAACATCCAAGCTCGGGCGCGCGGCCCGGGTGCGTGGCTGTTGGCCAACCTCAGCGGTTCGTTGCTGTTGGCGACCAGCAATCGGAGCGAGGCGGCCGTCGGCTATGCCACGATGGATGGCGATACTTGCGGCGGGCTCTCGCCGATTGCTGGCATCGACAAAGCGTTCTTGCTCGAATGGCTACGATGGATGGAAAACATCGGCCCTGCCCGTATCGGGCCCGTGCCGGCCTTGTCGGCAGTGAATGCTCAGCAGCCTACTGCGGAACTTCGGCCTCAGGAGCAAAGCCAAACGGATGAAGGCGACCTGATGCCGTACCGCGTACTCGATGCCATCGAGCGTGCGGCGATACGCGACCGCCTGTTGCCGGTCGAGGTTTTTGAGGCGGTACGTCCCCAGTTCACCGATTTCAGTGACGAACAGCTTGGCGGTTGGGTCGAACGATTCTTTCGGCTCTGGTCTCGCAATCAATGGAAGCGCGAACGCTACGCCCCTTCGTTTCATCTTGATGATGGGAATCTCGACCCGAAGACTTGGTGTCGATTTCCTATTCTCTCGGGCGGGTATGAACGTGAGTTGGGGGAGTTGCGTGAGTATGTGGCGAAGCGTTAGGGTACAGACCATCGTGGCCGACGGGATTATTGATGTGTGCATCAGGAACTTTGCATGGCCTTAGCATTCACTCGCAAAATCCGGCACTCCCGTTGGTCGGCCTGTCACTTTCCTGGCGCATACCTCAGTAGAGGTCTATCGTCTCGCCTGAAACGTGGAACTGAGGAATCTAGATGAGTACCCCCGATACGCAGACAGAAACGCAAGTGCAGCAGCGGCCAGCTATTCGCTGGTGGCCGGTCGTGGTTATTGTTTCGCTCGCTTCCGGATTTTGGGTTTATATTTGGCGATTCCAAGACGTTCATCGTCAGACCCAAAATCTGCAAACCACGATCTTGATTCTTGCGACACTCATTTTGTTGGTTCTTTGGGTGTTGCTGCTTTCCCGCATGCCTTGGAAGCGGCGGTTGCTCTTCTGCGGGGGAGTTGTTGGCTTGGTCGGCACTTTGGCAGCCACCCTAGAAATCCGCGGCGTCACTGGGGATATGTTGCCGGTGATCGAATGGCGTTGGACGAAAACAACTTCGCAACTATTGGCCCTCGAACAGCCGACGATCGAGCCTCAGGGTTTGCCGATGCCGGTGGAGTCGTCGAATGACTATCCCCAGATTTCTGGCCCCAACCGAACCAGTAAGTTGTCGGGGCCACAGCTAGCGCGCGACTGGGAGGCCCAGCCACCCGAGCTTTTGTGGCGTCAGCCGATCGGGGCGGCTTGGTCTGGATTTTCGGTCGTTGGTCAGTACGCCATCACGATGGAACAACGGGGCGAAAGCGAACTGGTTGCCTGTTACCATTTGCTAACTGGCGACTTGATTTGGACTCATGCCGACGAATCGCATTACGCATCGGTCATTGCCGGCGAAGGGCCTCGCACGGTGCCAACCATCGTCGATGGGCGAGTGTTTACTCTTGGACCAAGTGGTATCCTGAACTGCCTCGATCTGGCTGATGGCTCCACGATTTGGTCGAAAAACATTATTATCGAAAACGAGACTTCCGCTCCGGGATGGGGAGTTAGTTGCTCGCCGTTGGTAACTGAGGGGAAAGTGATTGTCAGTGCCGGTGGGGATAGCGGTCGCTCGCTGTTGGCCTACGACGTCGAAACTGGCAGCTTGGTTTGGTCTGCGGGTGATGATAGCGCTAGCCACAGTTCCCCGGTCTTGGCCACCCTCGATGGCGTTTCTCAAACGCTGATCTTCAACGGCCCCGGCGTGAAGTCGCACGACGTCAATACGGGCGAAGTTCTTTGGGGATACGATTGGCGAGGGGGCCATCCACACATTGTCATGCCGGTTGTTCTTTCCGATGATCGGGTGCTGATCTCTAGCGGCTACGGCACCGGCAGCCAGCTTGTCCAAGTGAGCCAAGATCCGCAAGGAAGCTGGTCCGCCAGCCAGGTATGGGATTCGAAACGTCTGAAATCGAAGTTCGCCAACATCATCGTTCACGATGGCTATATCTATGGCCTAGACGATGGCATCTTTGTTTGCCTCGACCTTGCCAGCGGCAAACGACAATGGAAGCGGGGCCGTTATGGGCACGGGCAGATAATCCAAGCTGGCGACCTGTTGCTTGTGATGGCCGAGAGTGGCGATTTGGTTCTGCTGGAGCCTACGCCAGAGGAACACCGCGAGTTGTCTCGCTTTTCTGTGCTTAACGGAAAAACTTGGAATCCACCCGCACTGGCAGGCCAATACCTGTTGGTCCGTAACGACAAAGAGGCAGCTTGTTATCGGCTGTCAATTGAGCAGCCGTAATCGGCTAGAGCATTTCTTATAAAAGCATAGCCACCAAGAACACTTGAGCGTTCCGCTCCACCGAGACGGCGGGGCTATGTGGTCCGGAATCGTCGGCTTGCAAAAAGAGTAACTCCCAGCAGCATCAGCGCGGCTGTGTTTGGCTCGGGGACTGCGGCAGTCGCGGGCGATAGCGTTCCAGTGTAGTTTTGTTGCCAGATGAGAAAATCTGCTCCGTCGGTGTCGCCATCGGCGTCGGCGTCGGCATTGCCATTCACTGAAAACCAAGTTTCAAACGACGCAAAATCGGCGTCGTCGACATCGCCGTCGAAGTCGTAGTCTGCCGGGGCATACGTTGGCGTACTTACACTCCAACCAATGTCGGTTAAGGCCGCAGCGTCGAGAGCGGTCAATCGTTTTCGATTGCCCGAACTCACGGTCGGGTCCATCGCTGCTTCTTGCGATAGCGAAGTCCCTAAGATAGTGCTTGTCGTTCCTTCAGCCCAATGCCCCGAGCAGGAACCGCTACAATCCAGCGGCACTGGGCCACCATACTCGCTACTAGCGGCCGCTCCGACAAACGAAGTGTCGCTGACCAAATTATTCCAATCGTTAGAAGCCCCCAGCCCCAGAGCATGGCCGAGTTCGTGAATCGCGACCGAGTAAAAGTCGCTTTCACCAGCCGAGGGTAGTGATATATTATCGTAATTCCAATTGGTACCGGCATCGTTATCAAACGCTACCGCTCCGCCCCATCGAGCAAACCCGCTAGGCTCTCCTCGCATTGAAACGT
The DNA here is from genome assembly GCA_013152205.1 of Planctomycetota bacterium. GTDB lineage: Bacteria > Planctomycetota > Planctomycetia > Pirellulales > Lacipirellulaceae > Bythopirellula. The sequence continues at coordinate 30,111 of JAADGV010000108.1, read as the reverse complement.
CATCAGAAAAAGCACTTGAAATTGCAGCAATTTGGTTAATCTCTACCGGGGTAAATTCCCCTGAAGGATTGCTCGACCAACCCCAGCCGCCTGGTCCTCCGGTACCTAGTGTGTTGCCCGACAAGCTTCGGGCGCCCACGTAAATTCGGTACTCGTCGCTGGCGATGGTCTCGTCGTAGAGCGTAGTGGTTCCGCCACTGGATGGGTTGGTGATGCTCAGTTGCCACTGCCATGTGACTACCCCGTTAAAAACGTCGCTATAATAATCTGCCGGTGTCTGAATCGAAGAAAACGAGTCGGTGAGTATTTCAGAAAAGAAACCGGCAGCGGCTTCTAACGAGTTGCGAGCCTGAGTTCCTGCTGCTGCGCCATCGGGGTTGCCAGCGCCGAAAAAGTTGGACGTGTCGTACGAATAGTCAAGAGTAATCGTTATCGCCTTCGTCAGATCAGCGGTCAGTGCTGTAAGCGTGAACACCCCTACCAGCAACAATTTTGCAAGAAATCGCATCATCAAGTTCCTTGAAACAAGCTTTTCTGTGCCCCGTGTCATCGCTGCAGGTGCAACGAGTTGACAGAGCTTTAGTCTAACGCGAGATACCTATTATCCCCAGGGGATTTCACCATGTTCTAGTATTATTTGCGCAGTATTTTGGGTTGGATCGATCTTATGGGCGTGAGCTTGCTTGAATCAACGACGAACAGGATATGATAGCAGCGTGCTAGCTGGAGGCAGACTTGCCTCTGGGGCTCCTTCGACCGCGTGGCGGTCCGGCTATTTGCTCGCCACGGTTTCGGTAGGCGCGTCGGCGGGGTTGCCCATTGCTCGGATCAGGCGATATTGAGCCCGATTGTAGTTGGCTACGGCTTCGGTATAGGCATCGCGTGCATCTGCCAAGGCAGAAATCGATTGCAGCAACTCGATGGGGAGCCCTTCGTTCGCGCGGATTCGCTGCTCGTTCAATTGGTAGCTTTCCTGGGCCGACTCGATCGCTTCGCGAGCCAACCCTACCTGCTGACGGTAACTGGCAACGTCGGCCGAAGCGGCCACGACCTCCGCAGCAATCCGATCTCGAATCGCTTCTAAATCTAACACTCGCTCGTGCAGTTGCCCCCGGCGCTGCCGTTGCAGAGCAACGTTGCCCAAGCCCATGTTTTTCAATTCCCAGACAGCGATCAAATCAACATCGCTACGCCCTGCAGCCGTGGGAAACTGCGTTGAGGGGCCGCCCCCGAACCCGCCCGCACTTGCCCCCACCTGGACGCTCGGAATCCAGGGTCGCCACTTTTCCTCTTGAACACGAAAACAAGCCGCCTCGCGTCGAGCGGCAAACTGCGAAATCTCGGGGCGACTTTGCCATGCGGCGGCGATCATCCCGTCGGTTTCCATCGACATGTCTACGAAATCAACCGGCAAGACAAACTCCTCGACCGGCACAAGCTGAACCTGCGCTGGCAATCGGAGGATACGGGCAAGCTCGGCACTTCGGACTACGGTTTCTCGTTGAAAGTCGGAGACTTCGCGTCGTCGATCTGCCAAGGCGGTTCTTGCTCGGTGGACTTCAGTTTTCGAGCTAAAGCCTTCTCGCTCGAAATTCTCGACCAGCCCCACCATTTCCTGGGTCATTTCGCGAGCTGCGTTTGCATTGGCCAACAGTCCGTGCGCTTCGACCAAGCTATGGTAACCGATGGCAATCTGGGCCAACGAATCGTTTGTTGCCACCCGTTCGGCAGCGCCACTTGCGGCAACTTCTTGGCTAGCTGCCAAAGGCTTGAAGTAGGCATCGGCTATCGAGAGATTCACGAACATCCGTGGTGGCCCCCCTGCCCCGGCAGCCAACGGCGCATCTCCTAATCCCAACCCGCCTCCATAAAACAGAGAATTGCGACCTATCTCAAGGACTCCACCTTCGGTCTCTTGCAGTCGCCCATCGTGTTTGTTGTAGCCGACCCCAACTCGTATCGAAGGCAACCATAGGGTTTTCGCCTCGAAATGCTTCGCCTGGGCTTGATATAATTGCGTTCGGGCAATCCGGACTTGCAGGTTATCGGCCCCTCCGAGGCTCAGCGAGTTGGCTAAGTCGATCGGGAATACTCCGCTTGAAATATCCATCTCTGAAGGAGAGGCCAGAATCGGTATGGGGCTTGTGACAAGCTCCTCAGCATTTGCACTATGCGGAACTTCCTCGAAAGCGACAAGTTTTGTTTGCGGTTGGTTGCTTGTCTCGTTTGCTTGCGCACTACCTTTTGCCTTGGTTGGCTGCGCTAACGGTGCATGCTCCGTGGTTACTTTACTCTTCAAGACAACCGCGGGATTTGCTGGCAGGAAGGGATCTTTCTGCTCGGTCACTCGGGTTCCGGTTGAGATGCAACCCGTTAGGCCCACCATCATGCTGGCTAATGTTAACCGCCGTAATATTGCGTGTTGGCTCAACATGCTTCGATCTTCCTTGATCGGACAAACTTGTGAAACGCGACTGCGAGATTTGGTAATTGGTTTACTTTGTGTTACTAACGATTCAAATTTATGTGACAAGAAAAGGTTTTGTATGATCGGACCTGAAAATTTAGACTCTCGCAAAGGCGCTAAGGCGCAAAAAACGAATCGATACTTTGAAGCCCCTCACACGCAGCTCCGTATGGCAATTGGATCTCGCAGAGACGCTGAGACGGCAGAGTTACAACATTCCGATTTTCTCTGCTGTCTCTGCGCCTCTGCGAGACAATCCTTTTTCTTGTTTCCTTTGCGACTTAGCGCCTTTGCGAGAAATTCCTACCTATTTGGTTGTGGCTGGGTGGTCCGGCCAGGGGGGGTGCCGATTTAGGGTACTAACTCCATTTGGCTTCGGGTGAGAGTTTGGCCGGGCTGGATGGCTCCTGGTTTCTCGAAAACCACCTGATCGCCGTTGGTAACGCCCGAACGAATTCCTACTAACCCGTCGCTTTCGATCGCAATCTCGACCGGCGTCAATTGGCACGTCTCGTTGCGGATGACGACCACCAAAGTTTCTCCACTGCGATGCAGCAATGCCGACTCGGGCACAACGGGTAAGGTCTCCTCGCGTAGTACGATTAGCGCCGAACCGTAACTGCCCGACCGCAGCGGTCTACGGTTTGTCTCGGGGTCGGGCGAATTGTCGATATCAATTTCAGCTCGCATCATGCGGGTTTTTTCGTCGTACGCGCCGGCAGTCCGCGAGAGCTTGGCTCGGATGGGATTATCTGGTGAGTCGTCAGACACAAATGTCACGGGGACACCAACGGTCAACTGACCGGCCACATCGGTTGTGGCATGTACGATGGCTTGCAGCTTGTCGATCTTTTCGATCACCAACAACGGGCCACTCCCTTGATTCGTGGGACGAACCAAATTGCCGGGATCGACCTTGCGTTTAGCGACAACGCCAGCAAACGGCGCTCGGATACTTAGGTATCCCACCATAGCTTCCGCCGCTTGTAGTCTGCTCTCGACGACCTCCACTTCAGATTTACTTTTTATCAGCTTCGCCTCAGCCACTTGAACTGCGTTTGTATACTTCGCCAACGTTGCTGTGACCGATTGTGCTGAGGACTCGGCTTCTTCTAGGCGTTGACGCTCGATAGCGCCCGTGCTGACCAAACGTGCAATCCGATCGCGCTCCGAATTTCGTAGTCTTAATTTTGCCCGCACCACGTCGAGATGCGTACGTGCTGCCGCGGCCTCGGCTTGCAACACTTTTTCGTCAGCCAATAGTTGGCGGATCATCGCTCGCTGTTCCGCTGCTTGGTGTAAGAGTTCTGGCGCCTCGAGCTGAATTAAAACCTGCCCCTCTTCCACCTCGTCGCCAATATCAACCAACACCTCGTCCACATAGGCTTCGACCCGAGCCATCAGCAACGCGGTCTCGTCGCTTTCAATCGTTGCCGGCAGATCAATGACCTGTTGCATTTTCTTCTCACGGACAATCCCGACCAGCACCTTGGCCGTTTCTTTCTTAATGGCCGCATCGTTTTTTTCTGGCGAGGGCGCGGATTTCTGGCAACCGCTGGCAAATGCCATCACGATGGCCATCAGCAGGCCAGTATGGTGCAGGAAATTTTTTTGTCGGTTCATTTTCATACCCTTTGAGGGTTCATCACCAAATTTAGTAGAAAAATTAGCCACTGATGAACCCATCGCGGCTTGGGCTGCAAACAGGAAAAGGAAACCGCTAATGAACACTAATACTCGCTAATTATGTGAAGTACAGAGTTAAGATTAGCGATTATTAGCGTTCATTAGCGGTTCCATCTTTTCTGTAATTCTGTCGGCATTGATTTCCAGGCAAGTTTATGTGGTCGCCCATTGTTTTTGCTCCTTGGGTGGCCGCTTGAAGATGACATACAAGCATGGCACGACAATAAGCGATAAAACCGTTGCGGCAATCACCCCACCAATGATCGCCCGTGCGAGCGGCGCATTCGCCTCGCCGCCAAAGCTGCCAATCGCCATTGGCAAGAGTGCCAGCCAAGTGGTGAGCGATGTCATTAGGATCGGTCTCGCACGGACTTTGGCCGCGTCGACAACTGCCTCTTTAACGCTTAGCCCCTCCGCCAATCGGTGATTGGCGAAATCCACCAATACAATTGAGTATTCCACAACGATACCGACCATCATAATGATGCCCATCGCGGACATGATCGACAGGTTCGAGCCCGTTAGCATCAGTACTGCTACCACGCCAATAAATCCAAGCGGCACGGTTAGCAGAATCACAAAGGGGTCGACAAAGCTTCGGAACTGCGCGACCATCACCAAATAGACCAGCACGGCAGCGATAGCAAAGCCGGCCGTAAATTGCTCAAACGATTTCCGCATCTCTTTTACTTCGCCTTGTGAACGCAACGCCGTGCCGGGGTAGTTGCTCAGGCGGTAAACCTCGCCACGATCGTCGTGATCTCGCGTGGCACCAAGCGGATTGCCGTCGGCCAACAGCCGAGATTCAATCGCCGTCATGATCGAACCCGCGTCGTACCCCCGCGCCACATTCGCGTAGATATCTATCACGCGAGTAATGTTGCGATGGTTGATCACTCCAGGCCCTTCCGCCCGATCGATGGTGGCAATGTTTCGCAGACGAATTGGCACACCATTGACCATTCCTACTGGGATGTTGCGAATCGTCTCCATGTTGGTTAGCAGCTCTTCGGGATACTGCACGCCGATGAAATAGTGATTCCCCTTCGATTTATCGACCCAAAAAGCGGGGTCAAAACCCACGGAGCTATTCGTTGCAGACACCAAATTCTGCATGACCTCTTCGGGCGTAAGCCCCATGCGAGCTGCTTTATCTCGATTCATGGTGATCGTCATCGTCGGGTAATCGAGTCGCTGAGCAATGCGAACATCGACGGTCCCGGCCACCGAATTGGCAGCGTCCTCGACGTGCTCGGCAATTTCTCGCATTTCTTCGAGCTTCGCGCCACTTACCTGAAAATGAATTGGCGAAGGCTCGCCCATGTTGAGGGCACTCGTTAGCATCCCGCCTGTATCGAAAGCGAACTCGACATCGGGAAATCTTCGATTGAGTTTCTCACGCAACTGCTCGACATAGTCGAATGCTCCGGGTCGCCCCGATTTTCCTTTCAATTGGACCAGCATAAATGCGTCGCCAGGTCCAATGTTTGGCGTGTAGGCAGCGGGCCAATCGTTTAGCACGCCAATGTTCGAAATGAGAATCTGCAAGTCTGAATCAACGTTTTTTTCTACTCCCAACGCAAAGCTCGGGTCGGGTTCTCCCGTTTCTTCGATGATCGCTTGCTCGATATTTTGAATCTGATAGTCGGTCATGTCGATGTTTGCGCCCGAGGGCATGCGGACGTAGACCGTAAACTGGCCGGAATCAATCGGCGGGATCAACTCTTGCCCCATTTGCGTGGCGAGATAAGCCGCCCCGGCAAACAACCCTGCTGCTCCCAAAGCAATCAGCCAGCGGATTTCTAAACAGCCGGCGACCAATTTGCCAAAGGCGTTGGTCAACGGGCCATGTGCTGCGGCTGCCTGTGTGTCGGCGTTTGGATTCACTTTAAGAAACGCGGCACAATAGGCAGGCACCAACGTAATTGACAGTACAAACGAAACTACGATCGCGATAATCGTCGCCAGCGCTAGGGGCGTAAACAGATACGATGCCAAGCCGCTAAGAAACACGGTTGGAAAGAACACCACAGCAAACGTCACCGTCGAGATAAAAATCGGCACAACAACTTCTTGCGTACCATCGAGCGCTGCCTGGGGCGGGTTCTTCCCCATCTGCACATGGCGCATGATGTTTTCTAGCACTACAATCGATTGGTCGACCAAGATGCCAATTGCCAACGCCAGTCCACCCAGCGTCATCGCGTTGACCGTATTCCCAGTAAAATACATTCCGACGATCGCGGCCAACACCGACAGCGGAATCACGATCATCACGATCAAAGTCGAAGTAATGCTCCGCAGAAAAACGAACACGACAACTCCCGCCAGCAAGCCTCCTAGCCCGGCCGCGAATTGCAGGCCTGCGATGCTTTCCTGCACAGGCCCTGACTGATCCATCGCAACCGACAACACCAACTCGTCCATGCCCACATCGCCGGCGCGTTCGTTCTTTAGCCGAGCGAGAATGTTTGCCAAGTTCTTTTGGATCGTCTGCACGATCTCGATCGAGTTTGCCCCGGGCTGACGATAAATCGGGATATACGCCTTTCGGCCACCGTTGATCCGGACAATATTCGATTGGATCTGCGACGAATTCTCGACGCGACCGATGTCACTAATCTTTACCGGCACGCCATCGACGGTTTTGACGATCGAATCGTTGAGGTCTTCGATCGTTTCCGGAACCGCGTTGGTGAATAGCTGAAAATCTTTCTGGCCCACCTTCATGTTGCCAGCGGGGATCAGCACATTGTATTTCGAAAGCTGGTGCTGAACGTCCATCAACGTCAAGCCATACGCTTCAAGCTTGCGCGGATCCATGTAAGCATAGATCCGACGCAACTTGCCGCCAAACACAGCCGGCGAGATGACCCCCTGAATCGATTGCAACTTGTTGCGTAGTTCGTAGTAAGCAATATCGTAGAGCTGCTGTTCGTCCATTCCCGGGCTATCGACGACCACCAAGCACAGTGGCAACGAAGCCGTCGGGTCGATCGGCATCAACATCGGTGGAATCGTCCCGGGCGGCAGATAGAACATGTCGCTCATGGCGTAGCTGGTGGTTTGCGCCATCGCCGTATCGAGCGAAATCCCCTCGCGGAAAAAGTCTTTGACGATACAGACACCGGTCATCGCTTTCGCTTCTTGATGCTCGATGCCGACCGACTGACCTGTCCACCGCTGCATGCGGCTCATGATGTCTTTTTCCATAATTTCCGGCGGCATGCCGGGATAGAAAGTGACAATTTGAACCGCTGAGGTTTCAAAGATTGGTAGCAGGTCTTTGGGGATTTTCGGGTAGGTGTAGATACCCAACACCAGAATGGCTAATGCTAGCACGATTACTAAATACGGGTTCTTGAGGACCGCTCGTGTCATGCAATTTCACCCTGGACGACTTAGCTAGAGGAGAAAACCCTCGATCATCGGCGCAAAAAGAGCGCGTACGCATAACCGCTACAATCAGCAGTTGCGTTAACTTTGATCGACTAGATAAGGCGGGAAAGTTTACGAAATCCTGCAACTTGCCGCATTCTTCGCAACCTGAACTTGCGATGCTGGAGAATGGCCCGCCGCCGCTAAAGCTAGCACGACTCGATGGCAGGGACTCAACCGGACAACTGCAAAGTCGGTACGATCGACCAAAGTTAAGGAAAAAAGAATAACCACAGAGGACGCGGAGTAGCACAGAGTACCTTAAAAATAGATTTTCTCTGTGCCCTCCGTGTCCTCTGTGGTTCAAATTGTTGCGGTTTATTTTGTGAATTTGTGACTTTGCAGTTCCCATGAGGGACTCAACTACCACCCCACTGAAGCAGGTGGGTTTGAAAGTTTCGTGAGCTACGGCCTAAAGTCCTTCGCTCACGAGGGTAACACCGACACGGGTCCGCCAACCGGTCTCTCGCCAAAAACCTTTTTCCGGACCCGTGTCTGTGCCACCCAAAAACATCCCCCACTTTTGCTGGATGGCCTTCTGTTCGTTGTGTCTTCGTAGCTCAACCTTGCACAGTCGCAATAGGCTCTGGAATTTTCCGAACCGTGCCAGGCTCGACCGGTTGGTGGCTGAGCGAACTTTCGAGCGCTGCGAAACAAAGTTCTAAGCTGCGCAGGTTGTTGTGCGCGCTATTCGTGGGTTGGCGTTTTTCTTCGATCGCACAGAGAAGCTCGCCCATCGTGCCGTGAAAGCCATCGGGGAACCAAGTCCCTTCAACCTTTGGTACGATCGTGCCTTCGTTCGTAATGATCTCTACGCGTTGATTGTCCAAATCAACGCCTGAGCTACGGACGATGCCCCGGCTGCCGCTAACCAGTACATGGTCCCAGCTACCTTGAGGTACATAGGCGTCGAAAACTAGTGACGCTTGCGCATGGGGATATTCCACAACTGCTTGGGCAACCAACGGCGGCATCATGTCTTGTGCCGTCGCTTGGGTGGCCGAAGCGTAGACCCGCTGGGCACGCTGGTCGTGCATGATGGTCGATAGAAAATCGAACCAGTGGATGGCGAAGTCGTAGAGAATCAAGTGGTAGACTTTTTCGAATTCGGTGCCACGGGTCCAACTATGGTCCCAGTGGACCCCGCAATGGACGCCGAGAACTTCGCCAATCAGGCCGGCTCGAACTGCTTCGCGTATGTAGCTAAAGTGAGGTGCCCAGCGGCCATTTTGGTTAATTGCGAGCAGAACGCCCTGCTTGTCGGCTAGATCGGCGAGCCGATGGCCCTCGTCAAGATCCAACACGAACGGTTTTTGGCTGAGGACATGCTTGCCGGCGCGAAGGGCGTCTTCGGTAATGGGCGAGCGAACCTCGGGGTGTGTGGCCACGTCGACAACTTCGATGTCGTCGAGCTTTAGTAGGTCGTTGCGGTCGGTGAAAACCTTGGCTTCAGGGTAGAATTTATCGCGTCGTTTTTTTGCATTCTCGATTTTCGGATCGCAGAAGGCAGCAACGTCGTAGCCAGCTGCTTGATAGGCTTGTAGATGGTAGTCGGTGATCTCTCCACAACCAATCAGGCCAATTTTTGGGCGATATTTTTTTGGGTCGCGCGGTAAGTACGGCAACTCAGGAAAAGTAATCGACGAGGGTGTGGTTTTTTGGGGCATAATGGCTGCGTATTGATAACGAAAAAATGGAGAGGGATACCCTAAGTCGGTAATTCCAAGTTCGCTGTTTTTCTCGAAAAAACTCAGGTCTTTGCAAGTGGAAGCAGGCGGTTAGCTATTAGCTGTTAGCTTTGGTAGGTCACGCTTTATCGGACGAAAGGCTAATCGCTAATAGCTCCAAACGTCACGATCCCAAAACACTCGAATCGCCGAGCAAAACGCCAAACTTGGAACTACTGTCATTCGGTGTGGTTAGCGTAGCAAGTCGGGCGGGCGTTTGTCACCGGGCAATAGCGGGGTGAGAATGCCGCCTGGGCCAGTCTCCGACCGGCGTGCAAAATCCATTGGCTTGCAAATCTGTGGCAAATCGCTAATGTGAGGCTAGCGATTTGCCATGCTTTAGGCTCTTTCAGGCTCTCAGCAGTGAAGTTTTGGCAGTCGCTCGCAAGAAAAATAACTAAATCCCGCCAGCTGTTGTCGTTCGGACCCAGCTATCCCACCTATTGCAGTAGCACCAATAATCATGGCGAAAACTGAAGAAAACAGTAGCAAACGGATTCTGTTAGTCGACGACGATGCCGAGATCATCGAGTCGCTTCGGCTGGCATTGGAAGCCCACGGGTACGAAGTTCTGGTCGCCCGCGATGGCAATCAGGGCTTGGCTTTGATCGAGCGCGAAGCCCCAGATCTGGTGATTCTGGATATGATGATGCCCAAGCGGAGCGGTTTTTTGGTGCTCGAGCGTCTGAAGAGGATGGGCGAAAAGAAGCAGCGCATCATCATGATCACTGCCAACGAAGGAGCCCGCCATAAGTCGTACGCCGAAATGCTGGGCGTCGACGACTATGTCCGCAAGCCGTTTCCGATGGATCGACTCATCCAAAGCGTAAAGCGGCTGATCGGCGAGTGAGTAGCCGCCATTAGCGACCGAGGACGACATCGATTCCGCTGAGAATTGCCTCGATTTTCCGCTTCGATAGCTTACCACTGCGCTCGCTGAGTTGGTTCTTGTCTAAAGCAACGATCAGCGAAACATTGGCGACAGAATCCTTGGGCAGCCCGGTCTGCTTGCCTTTCAGCAAGACGTTGCCAGGAGCGTCGGCCCATTTGAGATTGCTTGTCAGGGGAACGCAAACGACCGTTCCGATCCGACTTCGATTCAACGCATCCGACTGCACCACAACAACGGGTCGTCTGAAACCGGGAGCCGAACCAATCGGCTCACCGAAATCGACCCACCAGACTTCGCCCTGGGCGATTACCATTCCACTTGCTGCAACGTTTGACGGGCAGCCTCGCGAGTGAAGTCATCGACTTCGTTTCCAACCTCTTCAACCACCTGATCCATCGCCGCCGTGATACGATCGTCGTCGTGTCGAGCAACGAACTCGGCCAAAGCCTTCGCATAGAGCTGGCTACGCGAAGTCTGTAATCGACTCGCAAGACGCTCCGCTTCCTCAAAGACTTCATCCGGAATGGAGACAGCAGTTTTCATACCAAAAGTATAACCGCCTACGGCCATAAGTCAAGGCGAGAACACCCTCCCACAGTGACTTTACAATCGTCCTGCATTTCACTGCTGTGTGTTCCGCCACTCCGACCCAGAGGGTCGGGCTATATAGTCCCACCGTCTCGGTGGAGCGAATGAATTCGGTCCGCACAGCGGACCCTACCTGGCTTAGTGCCCGTGTCCACCATGTCCACCATGTCCACCATGTCCACCGTGAAATCCATGCCCGCCCCCGCCATAGAATCCAGGTCCGAAACCACCGTAGAATCCGACGCCTACAGAGACTCTTGGGCGGTAATACGACGACGGGGCGTAGTAGGCACGACTTCTGGAGACGCGGCGACCCCGGCAACCTCGCCGAGCTTCAGCCGTCGATGTCTCGAACGTGAGAGCGAACAGAAGAGCGCTAATACCCAACAAACCGATAACCATCCAACGGCAAAACATGAGATACCTCCAGGTTCGAGCGAGAATAAGAAAGAAGAAATTGCCAAGCTGCGGGTTGCATGGGCACCCGCGCACGGACAGGGAGTCGCCCCCCTCAGTTGGCAGCATACCCCATAACAGCATTTTGATAAAGACTTTTTGAACCTACGAACTAATACGATAGCAAAGGCGCTAAGGCGCAAAGAAAAGGAATTGTCTCGCAGAGACGCAGAGACAGCGGAGAAAACTGGAATTTCATAGCTCTGCCGTCTCTGCGAGAGCCCTATTTAGCTCGTAGTTCAAAGTGAAAACGCAGGCACGATAAGGCCCGCGAATCACGCCAATGATGATCGATGAACCCACCTTCTCAAACTTTCCGCAAGTCGAAAGTCAACTATTCTGATAAACGAGCCATTTTCGCGTATATTCGCTGGCTCCTTTTTTTTCAGTTTGAGTTGGAATACAAATCTTCGTTAATCTAAGCGAATCTAATTAGCGAAGACTAGCGTTCTTTCAATCAATTTTTGTGATCGACCGGATGTCTCTCATCTGGTTTATCCTGTCAAATATTACTTGCCGCGCTAGGTTTCGGAGAGACTCTCACTTCAACGCAATCGTCCTAGCCAGCGGCTCCAGAATGGCTTCGATAACGTAGTTGTCGATGATTTCTCGGGAGACTTCGTGGAGGCGGTCGAGGGTTTCGACGTAGGTTTGGCCTGTGGCCAAGCTGCCGTATTGGCGGGCGGTGACGTAGACGCTGAGCTGCTCTTCTTGGTATTCGCCGGTGCGAATTTGATAGGCGTTGGTACGCGATTCAATATTTAGCCGACATTGCAGGCGACAATCTTCGTCGAGGGCGAAGGTGATGTTCGGCTCGTTGCTGATGATGGTTGTGCCCGGGTAGTTGGAAAGGCGATCAAGAGCAGGGCAAACCCCAAGGGCTTCGGCAATCAGTTGGTTGTGGTTGCCTCGATAAGAGAAATCAAAACCAAACAGTAGGTCGAGCGCTTCGCAGTCGAGGGCGCTGATCGAGAGTGCGTAGGGGGCGATTTCTAAGGCGTGTCGATGCTGTTCAATGGCAGTTTCGACCGTCTCGGGGTTGACGAAGCCCGAACAGACCCGCTTGGGTTCGACGTTGCACCATCGGTAGTTGCCCTGATCTTTATCTTCTTCGAGTACAAAATCTCGCTTATCGCGAGAATAAAAATTCCGCATCTCGGGGTGCTGCTTTTGCATTTGCTCGAAGAAGTGCAACACGGTTTCGCGGGTACTAGGAAGCTCCATCTCAGTGCTGAGATTCATATTGACGTAAAAATCGTCGGCAAGCGAACTATAAGGATTCATCTCTGGAGGGTTACCTCGAATGAAGTTTCGGCACAAAGGATTACTGTAACCGCAGTATATCGTCTTACTGAAAAGTGTGTCAAAGCATCGGGAGAAATAAATATCAGTCGTTCAGTTCCCAAAACGGCCACTTCCTCTAGGCGAACGCACCTATCTAGCACTCGCCAGCTAAACTGACGAGACAATTGACCTTGAAATGCAAAAGTCCAGCTCTTAGCGTTTATCAGTGCTCATTAGCGGTTTTTTATACCCGTCTTGTCAATCTTGTAAATCCTGTCAAAAAATTGCTTGATCATACTGACTATGCAGTCTTCTAGGTGCTTGCCGAGCGAGACTACTTTCTGACACAATTGACCTCATGCTAATCCCTCGCTATTCGCTGCGCACCACGCTTATCGGCGTCACCATCTGCGCCGTGTTTTTTTTGATTGCTGGCGAAGCCCTTCGCGGACATGAGTGGGCGGTGGTGATTACCATCACCGTAGTTAGTATTCTAGGGATGTTTGCCGTTCATGCCAGTTTGTATCTGTTGGCATCTTACTTTGGCAAAATCATCGGTGCGCCGTTGTCGCCAGCTCGCACGAATCAAGGCGGGATGCAAACCAGCAGCGACAAACGGTTTCCGCCAACGCTTGACGACACCCCTGAGAACTCGTAACGGTTTGCCATGCCCGATCAATTCCAACACGTTCGACCGGGCTGCCCTGGGCTAGCAACGATTATTGTTCGATTTTTTCTATTGGCTATTTTTAGCTCGATGAGTTTCGGGCTGCTGAATCAGAATACTGCCAATGCCGTAGACGTCATTTCCTTTGCTTGGCCCATCGACAATAAAGGAAATCCAACCTTCACAAAAAAATCTGGCTTGCGAATTTCCGCCAGCTCTGTGTTTGGCGGCAATCGAGGCTACCGACCGATGCAAATTACGGTTTCTTCAGCGAAGCCGGTAACGGGCGATACCCAGATTACCGTACGTTTTTTAGCCGGCTTCAGTTGGGACCAACACGAATTGATCGCTGTCGAGCAAGACTTCGAGATGCGGCAAGGTACGAGCGACGCCACGGTCACGATGCTGGTTCCCCAGTACCTCGATTTGGATTTTGCCAATTGTGAAGTGTGGATTGATGGCCGAAAAGACAAGGAGCTTTCAGGAACTTCGAATGCTCTTACTTTTTTTGCGAACAACCAAAGCTCGGGCTATGCGGCTCTGTTTTTCGTATCAAAAGATCACCACGACCATTTTGACGCATTTTCACAAAATCAAGAGATTGCCGCATTTGCGCATCAAAGCACCAATCTTCCCGAAGATTGGAAACACTATTCCACACTAGACCTTGTTGTTGTTTATCCCGACGATCTTAAGCGATGGAGCGTCACCGCCTCCGCTAGATTCGCCCACTTGCTGCGATGGGTACGCGCCGGCGGAAACCTTTGGGTCGTCGAGACAGGAGCAAAATACGAAAAACTAGAGGTCGTCGAAAAAGCATTGCTCCTTTCATCGCCGGAACAAACATCGCAAGAGGCCCAAGAGCCGAAGACCATGGCGCAGCGGGGTTGGTATCCTCTGGCTCTCACTCACGGCCAGACAGATAGCATCGACGCCATCGTTAGCCTTGAAGGGCTTCATAAGCTAAGCCCGCTCGATACGCCATCGCCCAAAGACGCCCTCGGAAACAGCTTGGCTGGTGATTCTAAGGACATGTTTGTTGCCCGTGGCTACGGCATGGGAACCCTCGTTGCTTTCTCTGATTCCGCCATCAAGAAGGGGTCGACTGACATGAACGCCACGATGGCGACAATCAATCAAACCTTCTTGGGCAGCCGACTCGATTGGGTCGACCGGCATGGCAACAACCCAGGCGCAGGAAATTTAGAATTTGGCAAATTCTTGATCCCCGATGTCGGAACCGCACCGGTCCTCGAATTTCAACTCTTGATTACGCTGTTTATCCTTGCCATTGGGCCATTGAATTACTGGTTATTAAAGCGACGCCAGCGGCTGCCTTTGATGCTATTGACCGTACCGGCAGCCGCTTTGGTGACCACGGTGATTTTATTTGCCTACGGTTTTGTCGCCGACGGATTCGGGGTACGTGTGAGGGCACGCAGCATAACGATTCTTGACCAACGCCTCGGCGAAGCCGTCTGCTGGGCCAGGCTGTCTTACTACGCGGGCATCGCGCCCTCGAAGGGGCTGACGATGCCCAACGACACACTGGTCTATCCGATCCTTCCAGCAAGCTCGGGTAATCGTCATGCCTTACAATCGCGTGAAGTTCTGTGGGGCGACGGGCAGAAACTCACCCGCGGTTGGCTCGCCTCGCGCACCCCGACGCAGTATCTCACGATTAGCGCTCGCCCATCGGCTCGAAAAATATCGTTCCAATCGTCCAACGAGAATCTTACCGCCACCAATCAACTGGGTACCAAAATTTTGACGTTGATCGTCCGGGACCATGAAGGCAATTTTTACATGGGCAACGACATTGATGCCAGCCAAACTGGCTCGCTAGAACCCAGCGAATCGTTGGCGGCGATACTCGAATTACGCAAACTCATCACTGAAAACGACCCCGAGTTTCCGGCGGGGCTAGAGATGGCTCAGTTGACTAACCGATCGAGGGGCTATGGCTACTTCGACCAGGATTCTCCTAATGCGGAAAGCTTACTCGAAGATTACATCGGCTCGCTCATTTCGCCCTTATCCGACGGTTTAGATCATGGGGTTTACATTGCCATCACCGCTGAGGGCGCCGAAGTTTCATTAGGACTCGAAGACGCAACCGAATCCGCCAGTTTTCATGTTGTACGGGGAGCTTGGTCGTATGATTAAACCTCGTCACCCGCTGATCGAGCTGCGAAGGTTGCACCGATATTTCGGCACCACGCGCGCCGTCCAAGACATGAGCTTCGAAGTTTATTCCGGCGAGGTCTTCGGCTACATCGGCCCTAATGGCGCCGGCAAGACGACCAGCATGCGCATCCTCGCCACGCTCGACGAGCCAACCGCAGGCGATGCGTTTGTCGACGGTTTTTCGGTGATCGACGACCCCGACCGAGTCCGACGGCGTCTAGGGTTTATGCCTGACTACTTTGGCACCTACCAGAATGTCAACGTCCGCGAATATCTCGACTTTTTTGCCCGTGCCTATGGACTAAGGGGCCATGAGCGAAAGCAGGCCATCGGCTCGGTGATGGAGTTCACCATGCTCGACAAGCTAGCCAAGAAGCCCATCGATGGGTTGTCGAAGGGCATGAAACAACGGCTCTGCCTGGGCCGCACGATGATTCATGACCCCGCAGTGCTGATCCTCGACGAACCGGCGGCGGGGCTAGACCCTCGGGCACGCATCGAGCTGCGAGAGATGATCTCTCAGTTGGCCACGATGGGCAAAGCTGTGCTGATTAGCTCGCACATTCTTACCGAACTGGCAGAAATCTGCGACAAGGTCGCCATCATCGAAACCGGCCGCCTTTTGGCAGTAGGAACCGTCGACGAAATTAGCGAGACTTCAGAAACCTCAAGTCACGTCCGCCTACGGCTATTGGGCAACGAGCAACCGATGGTCGATTGGTTTGCGAAGCGTAACGACATTTCCAATGTCTCGGTCAATGTCGGGCTGATCACGCTTACCCATGAGGGGGGCCAGGAAGCACAAGCCTTGCTACTGCGCGAAGTGATCGAAGCAGGATTTCAGGTCGTGGAATTTGCCAGCAAACAAAAAAGTCTGGAAGATGTGTTCCTGCATGTGACGGAGGGCAAAATCCAATGAGCAGTTCCGATCTAACCACCGCCGAGGAAACAGTAGAACCAGCAACCACCGACCGCCTGGATGCGGTCATGCGTCGGGGGCTGGAGTGGCTAGAAGCTGCTGTCGATCGCGTCAATCCGATTATGGTGAAAGAAACGCGGCAGGCGCTAAAAAGCCGCCAGTTTGTGCTGACGTTTTTCTTGGTCCTCATCGCATGTTGGATAACAAGCTTTGCCGTCGTCGCTATTGTAGGGCCCGAAGTCTACTATGTGGCCGAAGGTCCGACGATGCTTTCTTTTTACTTTGGCATTCTGGCGTTTCCGCTGATGCTGATCGTTCCGTACACGGCGTTTCGTTCTTTGGCAGTCGAGCAAGAAGACAACACCTACGAGCTGCTATCCATCTCGGCATTGTCAACTCGGCAAATCATTACTGGCAAGCTCGGTAGTGCGGTCGTACAAATGCTCGTCTATCTGTCGGCTGTCAGTCCGTGTATTGCGTTTACTTTTCTTCTACGAGGCGTCGATACCCTCACCGTGGCGTTGCTGCTTTTCTACTTTATGCTGACTTCGCTAGGGCTGTCGATGATGGCTTTATTGGCTGGCACAGCAGCACGGGCTCGCTACGCACAGGTAATTCTCTCGGTGGTTTTGGTACTCATTTTTGCCTATTTCCTTGCTGGGGCGATTGCTTCATCCACCATGTTCATCCTCGAAAGCTATCGGTTTATAAGAGACCCTTGGTTTTGGATTGTGAATCTGGCATTTCTTACCGCCTATGCCACAACCTTTGCGCTCGTCCATTCCGCCGCAGCTGCCCATATTGCGTTTAACAGCGAAAACCGATCAAGCCCGATGAGATGGACAATGCTTGTTCAGCAAGCATGTTTTCTTGGCTGGGTAACGGTCATGCTGATGGCCGAGGGCTTGCGCATTTTTGGTGATGCGGCGATGTTTACGCTCACGGTATCTGCGGCCTACTGGTACGCCATGGGAGCAGTCCTTACAAGCGAATGGCCTTACCTGTCTCGACGAGTTCAGCGCAGCTTGCCGAAAAGCACACTTGGCGAAGTGTTTCTTACCTGGCTGAACCCTGGCCCAGGCACCGGCTACATGTTCTGCATCGCGAATTTCTCTTTTGTCGCTATCCTGGCCTGGGCCCTCATGTTTGCCATGGCAACATCTTCAGGTACCACGACCAGTTTCTTTACAGAGCAGTTTTATGTCGTCGTATGCTGGAGCTACCTTGTTATCTTTTTGGGTGCAGGAAAGTTGCTCATCGGGCTAGCGCGGCGTTTCATCTACGTCTCGCTGACAGCCGGGGTGTTGCTGCATGTGCTTCTCATGTTGACAGCCATTGGGCTGCCTCAAATACTCGACTACCTAGCACACCCACAGCAGTTTAGGGTTGAGTACAGCCTGCTGCACATCTCGAACCCATTTTGGACGTTATCGTTACTGGCCAACCAAAGCCCGTCTGGCTTTGGTGCCACCAACCCAATAACATTGGCCACCCTGTTGATCGCCACCGCTTTGGTGGTGGTGCTACTAAATATCCGAGCGACCTGGGGCGAGATACAACACCAACGGCAAGCTTTGCCGACGCGAGTTGCAGAAGAAGAAGCAGAACTACACCCCACACCCGAGTCGAAGCCCCAGAGCCCCTGGGAAAGTTAGACTGCACAGAGGGGTGCCACTGTCTGGCTCGTCCAGCAGTGGAATCCTGGTACCCGCTTCGCACTGCTGGACAAGCCAGACAGTGGCACCCGGCGATTTCCCTCGCTAGCGCGTCGGGCTAGTGTTGGTTTTGGGACAAAGCCTAATTCTCCAGCGTTGCCCGCCAACGCTGACGTCCTCGCTGCAATACAACCACGGGGGGCTGAATCGAAATCACTTCAATCTCTGCGATTTGGCTGCCCACCCCCAGCGGAGTGACCTTCCCGTCAATTGAAAGCACCACCTGTTGAGAATCGACATTCACAAAACCGATTAACTCGACCGCTCTCTCAACCCCCTCAGGCGTCGCAGCAATCCCGCGTCCGTTTCGTTTTGGAGCCACAAACAGATCAACCCGATCAGGAAACGGCGGATCATAGGCCAAGGTTTCTGGCTTCTCGGTGGCTTGCTGGTCCTCATTTCCTGGAACAACTTGATCCGAAGGTGAAACCTCTTTGGCCGGTTGTTCGCCTTCGACTTTTAATTGTGCTGCAACTGGCGCAGAAGACAATTCTTCGCTATCCGAGGGTGCCGTCCCAGGAGCATTCCCTGCACCGCATCCGACAATTAAACTAAGCGCAGTGCCAAGGCTAATAGCCAAAGCGATTCGATTTCGGTTGAACATTGCTTGGGGCCTAGTAAGTGGATTTCAATAAACAGGGAACAACTTGTCCGCTGAAATCTACGTCATCCCGGGCCAAGCAATTTGCCAAGCGAGATTTAGGTCGACCTAGAGAGGAGTCGATCTATGCGTAGAATCGTTACAGGCCGAAAATCCGCTTCAATTTGCTGGACTTGGCGTTACGAGGCTCTTGCGGCTTAGGCGCCGACTCGATCAGACGTTGACGCCGCGCGTCGGTACCCCCAGTGGCCCGATACCGGTCTCCAAAGCCTTGTCGTAAGGGAACTGTATTCACACCGGCCGAGGGTTCTGTCGCTTGCGGCAAAACAAGCTCGCCAGCCTTCTCGCCGACAACGGGCAATAGCATCAATTGATCGCCTACTATCTCGCCACCCGGGGTTACTTCGCAATTCGCACCCCCTTGGCCATTCGGACCACCACAGCCTTCTGCCTTGGGAATACGCTGTAATCGACAGCCAATGGTTTCTTGGGCCAGATATTCACGCGCCAGAGAAGCCTGATCGTAATCGATGATTTCGGGCATGATAAAGATGATCAGTTCACTCTCGCGAACAGTAGTATCCCGCGAACGGAACAGCGGGCCGATATACCGAATATCTTTCAAGAAGGGAATACCGTTGAATTCCCCGGTATCGCTTCGCTGCCGAAGACCGCCAATAACGAGCGTGTGTCGATTGGCAACACGCACCGTGGTGTTCGCCGTACGGCTATCAATAATTGGCTGGTCGTCGTTCTCGGTAAATCCGGTCAAGCGACTGAACTCTTGCTCAATGGTTAACCTGATCGTCCCGTCGGCGGCCACTGTCGGAACCACCTTCAGCATAATGCCAACCTTCTTAAACGCAGTTGTGCCTATCTGTCCGCCCAACGCCGACTGAGTAAGTTGCTGGAAGGGAATTTCCTGGACGCTGCTCATATCCGCGGTTTCGTTTTCTTCCACCGTGACATGCGGGTCGGCAAGCAAGCGAGCATCATTAGCATTTTGCAGAAATTGCGCAACGGTTCGAATGTCGAAGTTCCTTGTGAGGCTCTGAATCGCAAAAGCCCCGCCATTGGCCCCCGCAGTAATAGGCGCCATCGTCTGGGTGGCGAGAGAAATTGCCTGATTCGCATTGCCATCGGCGTCAAGAGTATTACCTTTGCCAGCGCTGTTCCAATTGAATCCCAGTTGCTCGACATCTTGCAGGCTAATGTCGTAAATCAACGCCGTGATGCGGACTTGCGGCCGAGGTCGATCGATTTTCTCCAGCACCCTTTTGACCATTTCGATATTCGACGCATAATCGACAACGATCATCCGATTCTCGTCCGGCATCGTAGCAACTCGCCCCACCTGGCTTAGCACAGCATCTAAGGGGTCTTTAACATTGTCGACAGGAATGTACTGCGTGTGAAAGTAGGCCACCTCAAGCCGTTTATAAGTTTCGGCGGGGATGCCTCCCGTAGCCTCCGACGCAGCCGCATCCATCTTCGCAACAAAATCTCGGACGGTCGCGACTCGATCGGCAAAGTCGACAACGACGATGCTACGTGCCGATTCCAAAGCACTAATCTGCCCCTGGGTACTGATGAGCAAACGGGCCCCTTCGACAATCTCATCCAGATCGCTATGCGTAATCGAAATGAAAGCCGATTGAAAAAGCGGATTGGCACTGCCTACTTCCTGCACCTTTTGTACGACAAGACTCTCGCCCACTGCCCGATAGCTGTAACCATTCGCTAGCAAGATGGCATCCAAAACTTCGCGCAACGGGGTATCCCTGTAAACACAGCTGATTTTCCCCTGCACATCTTTACCAATAACGATGTTTACTCTCCAGCTCACACCGATGGTAAGCAGCGCCTTCTCCATCGTCGTATCTTGGAGAGTCAGGTCGCCGCGAGTCTCTAATGCTTGAGAGAGCGGTATCGCGGGTAGCTGCACTCGCTTTGCTGGGACGGGAGCAGGCTTCGCTTCGACGGGTCTTTCGACGCCTTCCGCAGCGAGCAGCAAAGCCGAATAGTCAAGGCATAGAATCAGCGCAGAAGCCGTCAACATGTACACCGAAAACGGACGTACCCTGTCGAGTAGTTTACATACGCCAAGCTTGAGCATGTGTCCTCCCTGACACGACTCTACGAGATCAATTATTTATGTCCAGCGATGCCGGTAACGCCTGGTTCTACGTCGCTGTTTGTCTTCCCAAGGCAAACAGCCACATTTCCATTTCCAGAGTTACCGAACCACCCCGCCCCGCATTGGTACGCAAATCCAATCGGCTCGGGTAGGCCAACGCTTTATCTTTATGTAGCTGTTCCAGGAGACTCCGGACATTCCCCATCGTTCCGTCGACTAGCAACAATACACTTCGTCTTTCGAGCGTGAAGGGCGTCTTTTTGACGGCCATTCCCTTGGGCACTATTTGCTGAAGCGGGTCATCGTTTTCTAGCCAAGGCCGCAGCGTTGGCTGGCTAACCTCAAGCCGACGGACACGACAATCAGCACTACGAATTAACTCAACTAGCTTGCGGCGATACTGGCTCACGCCTTTTTCTGATACCGCCCGTTTCTCCAACTCTCTCAGCTCACCAGTAAGCCGAAGAACCTGTCCTTCAATGTCCGGCAGAGTCTTGGCCGTTTGATGGGCACAATCCAATTTGTCCGCAAGAGCCCTACAACTCTCCTTGATGTCAAAATACTCATCGACCAAAGGGATCAACACCACGAGCCCAATAGCGATAGTAGCGATTACGACGATTAGTTTACGGTGGGAACTTTCGCAAAATTTGCGTATTAGCGACTCATTCATTGCGAGCTACCTCTTTTACGGGAGTTTCCAAATCGGCAAACTTTAACTCAACGTCAAAGTTGATGGCGGGGCCAGAGGGTGATTGCGCGGGTCGGGTGCTGCGAAGTGCAACATCTGAAAAGTGGGGAGACTGCTCCAACCAGCGAACAAAGTCGAAAACTCCAGTCTCAAGATAGCTTACGCCGTCTAGTTTGATCGTGCGTCCCCCGTCCATTGCTAGCTTGCTAAGCCAAACATCGCTAGGCATACAATGGCCTACCCAGCCGAGCACTTCATTTGCTGGCAATGAATGCACTTTTTCAGCCATGCGATTTAGCTGAGTGAGCTTTGCATCGGCTGATATCAGCCTGAGTCGCAATTC
This sequence comes from Planctomycetota bacterium, assembly GCA_013152205.1. Lineage (GTDB taxonomy): Bacteria > Planctomycetota > Planctomycetia > Pirellulales > Lacipirellulaceae > Bythopirellula. The sequence continues at coordinate 8,313 of JAADGV010000108.1, read as the reverse complement.
CCTCGCTCTTCCCTGGGCTGGTAGCAAACGCTCAACTCGTTGCTCGAGATCGCTAGCAGCCGCCTGTTCTCGATTGTTGGCAAGCAAAAAACCGCAAGCGACCAGTAACACCGCCGCCAGCGGGATAGCACTCCGAATCAAGATAGGCCCGAGCGGCACACGTGTGCTGGCAAGGATGTGTTCCATAAAATTCGGAGTATGGCATTCCTCCTCTGGAAGATAGGTGCTCAACAGGGTGCCAAGTGCCGGCACACTGGCCGACCCGATCACATCATTCTCAAACTCCCACGTAGCCTGAATTCCAGCGGGATCGATTCTTTGAACCTCAAATTCTTCACATGCAGCGAAAGCAGGGTAAGCACTGTCAACCGCCTCTTTTTCTCCGCAGAGATAGATTTTCTTCAGCTTTGGCGGAGCCTCACGAAGCTGCCGTCCCACGTGGCGTTGCAATCGGCTTAGATGGGTTTGTACCAATTCAACAAGGTCGCGACTGTCGGTAAGCCCCCCAGGGCGATAGTCGAGCAACAGTTGTCCCTCGTGGCAAATTCCTAGCTCCGAAGTGTTCTTATCCAGATGTATGATGAGACACGGCTCGGTCGGGGCTTCTTTCAGTCGCTCAATAATTCGACTAATCGAGACCAAAGCAGGTTCGATCGATTCAATCTTGATGCCAGCAAAGTTTGCAGCGGAGTGGATGGTCTCTAATGTTTTCTGATTACAGGTTGCAGCTATCGCATACTCATGCCTAGCGTCGATCGATCGACTGCTACTGACCGAAACTTTCTCACCTGGCCCCAACATTAGATAAAGGCGACTTCGTTGTTTGATCTGTTGCAATTCGTTACGGACTTCTTCGGTCGTACCGCGGATTGCTTTGGTGACACACAATGCTCCACCAAGCACAAAGCGAACTTGCGATGTTTGCAGGTGATACTCCTGGCACAATTCGCGAAGAGCACGACTTAGTTCTTTCTTTCCCGCTTCGCTGTTTAGCGAAGTGGCATCGTTGCGCCAAGGAACGACTGCCATTTGCACCTTATCTGCGGAATCCTCCGAATTACGATTCAGAATGACTACACGCAAATCGGTAGTAGCAATTTCGATCACCGCAAATTGTTCGTCTACCTGACGCCGTTTCTTGAACCGGCGACGGTCGCTTCGATTGCGTCGTTCTTCTGGTATACGTCGATCAGCCATGATTGGCTCCAAAATCAGCTTTATAGTTCAATGGTTGCTTGAATCGTTCGAGTGACTTCGCCCGCCACGCCTATCGAAGTCACGACGACCGTATAGTTGCCACCACTCACCGCAGTGGCTTCATAAGTATTGTTGGCCGGATAAGCACCATCCGTAATGATGCCCAGCCATGTGCTGTCAGCCTCGAGTTGTGCAGCAACTTCATGCACCCCTGCATTGCATAGGTAAAGTGCCCTCTCGTAGTCCAAACTGTTCCGCAAGGCAGAAAGCTCGAGCGTTGTCGTATCCAACACGTTCACCACCATCAACGTAACGATAGTGATCATGAACAAGACAAAAAGCAGCGCTGCCCCCGTTCTTGAATTCTTGCGTTTAGTCGTTTTTTTCCTGCTACCTAAGGTCACTACTCTGCTCCATACCAAAACCTTGACTTACCATGCCCGTAGCCACGCTTGGCTAGACGTTGTTATGCTCTCGGGGCCCGAGAGATGCGGCAGGCTGATTGTTGTCGTACATTGCACCGAATAGATCTCGCCAACTGCCGTAGTTGTTTCCCAGCCGTTATTTTTTATGCCAACAAAAGAAAATTCTTCAATACCTGTTGCCAAAACATCGGTTGCCGTATTCATACCAAATCGCACTTCTTTAGTTCCCGCATCGTGATCCCATACAAGAATCTGGCCATCCGCATTGGTTACCGAAAGTGATCCTGAAGTGTCTTTTGCCGAGGAAATGGCCATCACACTCTTCGACTGCCGCACGTGCCGCGTCAGATGGCGCAAGACGGCAAGACCAGCCTGGCGACCCGCGTGATCGTCTTCATGACGGTTCCACGCATCATACGAAGTGCCAACTAGCACCATGCACGAGACCGTCAATACCGACAACATGCCACTAGCAACGGCCAGTTCCAGCAGAGTAAATCCGATTCGGCTGTTTGAATGTTTAGTTTGCATTTTCGTAAGCGTTGAGTCGCGCAACTTTGGTACGGTAGAACACTTGAAGCTCACCCGCATCGAGGACGGTGTCGGCATCGGCATCGTCGAACACCGTCACCTGTATGTGCATCAGCCGATTTGGTAGTCCACCCTCTAGTGCTGAATCTGTCTTTTTCAATGTATATCGAATATTGGCATGTCCCTCAGAAACAAAGCTGCCTGACTTCTTTTCTACAACCCAATTCCCGGATGCCGAGGCACACTCGTCTTCAACAACCCTCACTGCATAGTTAGCCAAAAGACTTCTACGATGAAGATCACGGCTCTTCGCCATCGCATCGCGCATCACGCTGAGCGAAGGCACAAGAATCGATGTCATCAACCCCGCAGCCATCACCATTTCCAACAGCGAGAATCCTCGTTGCTGTTTTTTTCTTTGCTTGGTTATTTCCATAGTCTTCACCACAGCAATCCCCTACCTAGGCTCGCTTTTTCCTTGTAAACGTAGCTTATAGAGAGGCCAACGGATCTTGGGGCATTAAGAAAGTAACGGCTGCACATCCCCTAGATTCGTTCCAGAACGATGCACATGCAACACTACGGGGTCGTCTCAGTAACCCGAACCGCCCCGGTGAGAGCAACGACCGAGACACTCCAACTCCGGTCGGGCCCTGCAACCGAAATACTATACCCCCCCAAAGCAGATCCCTCGAAATCAAACTCGAGGGTAGTCGCTTTAGAAGTAACAACCACGTCTTTTGGAACTGCCCAAGTCTGATCCACTTGCACATCACCTTTACCAATCCGGCGGTAAAGCGTGAAGCCAGTGACATTACTGCTCGGCACCGAAAGCAAAAGATAGTGATTATCGCCGGTAGAAATCGTACTGCGACGGGCATGTACCAAGGCCAGAGATAGCTTGCGTGCAAAACCCTCGGCCCCGCCCGTAGCTAGTGTTGAACTGCCATAACTAGTTATTCCAGCCAAGGCCAGAAGCCCCGAAATAGCAACGACAGCCGTGAGTTCCAAAAGACTCATGGCCCGGCGCGAAGTATCGCATCGAGCCATGAGTTGTATTCTGGCGGGCCGATTGTCCATGAGGACTCTTACCCTTCTATCTAATTCACGCGGTACGTGGTCGCGTTCAGAGTGTATGCCGAGTTATCAACCGGATTGGGGGGAATTCCGTCAGGAAAATAGTTGACGTCCGCTCCTATGTCGGAAAGGTTGACAGCAGGCCAGCTACCTTTGTCAACATACCAACGTTCCACCGCGGCATTGATCGTAGCCTTCTGATGGTCCCGTACACGTTGCTTGGCCGTGTCACTCGAGGTTGTCACCCGAGGGACAATGATCGCAGCAATGATGCCCAAGATCGTGACCACAGCGAGCAACTCGAGCAGCGAGAAGCCGCCCTTCTTGTTGCGTTTGCGATTCTTCATAATAAAGGTTCTCCGGTAGGTTGCCGAAAAGTTCGACAATTCGACAAAGCGTATGGGCACCACATAGGCCCTTGTTTTGCTAAGAAAATGTAGGGTAAAAACAACACCCTGGCGGTGGAAAATTCAACTTCCTCTCAAATTGCCGCATTTTTCAGTGATTATGTCCGGTTATAAGGCCTGTCTGGGTGTCGATTGTGTACGAAGTCGCATCGACGGGGCAAGTTGGCAAACCCTCGGAAAAGTAATTCACATCAGCTCCGATATCAGCCAAAGTACCGGCGGGCATCGAGCCAGTATCATGCAACCAAAGTTCGACTTGGATTTCAATATCCCCTTGGTTCACATGGCAAGCACTCGACTTGGCTGCGTCGTTGCCCGAGTAAACCCGTGGCACAATAACCGCTGCCAAAGTCCCCAAAATGGCGACGACGGCAAGCAGTTCAACCATCGAAAACGCGAGTCGGTTATTCCAATTTTTCACAGTCGTGTCTCTCTGTTTTTCGCCTGTTATCACCTAAATTAGCGTGTATTAGCGCTGATTAGCGGTTCCTTTTTAGAGTCGCGGCTAGCTGATCGTATTTACCATGTCGAACATTGGCAGATAGATTGCCAGCAAGACAACGGCGATCGCCATAGCAAGACTGATCGTCAAAATTGGCTCCAGCGCTCCGACCATCAGGCTTGTTTTTCGTTCGATCTCTTTCCTCAAGTACTCACAAATATCAGTAGTCGCTCGCGTTAACTGGCCGGTGCTTTCACCAATAATCACGAGTTGGTTGACGATCGGCGGGAACATCCCTTCGTGACGTTCCAGTTCGAGACTAAATCGTTCACCCCGTTGCACTGCCCGCTGAAGATTGTGAACCCCTTGCTTGACGGCCCGGTTACTCACCGAGTCGGCTGTCTCTCGCAAAGCTTCTGCCAGGGTATAACCGGCCTCCATCAGATTTTGCAGCACTTCCATCAACTGCAATACCGCCATGTCGCGAAACCAGGGGCCAAGCATCGGCATACGAATCAGTGCTCGATCCATTCGAAGAGCAAAATCGTCACGCTTGCGGAGTTGTTTGATCGTCACCAACGAAATAACCACCGTTGCTACAATCACCAAACCAAATCGACGAGCAAGAGCACCAACCCCAATCAGCACCTGAGTAATAAAAGGCAGCGGAACACCAGCATCGCTGTAGGTCTGCTCAAAAACAGGCACGACATAAAGCAGCAAAAATGTAATCAGCCCACTACCAACAACAATCAGCAAGCCGGGGTAAGCCAACTTCTTGACAACTTGTTGCTTGAGTTCAGCCGTCTTATTCCTACTACCCGACAGTTTTTTTAGTGTGTCGCCCAGCGTGCCCGATCGCTCGCCGAGTCGAATTTGGTTGACGGTCAGACGATCGCATAGATGCGGAAACTGACTAAGCGCGCTACTAAACGGCACCCCAGATTCAACCTTGCGACGAAGCGTTTCAAGAACTTCGCTGTGCTTGGCCATAGCACTCTCTTTGCCAAGCGTTCCTAGTGCGCGAGGCAACGGCACACCATTTTGCACCAAAGTTGAGAGTGTGCTCAAGATAAACGTCAGCTCTTCCGGCTTGAACCGCTCGGTCGTTTGTCGCGGCTTCGTTAGAGCAGCCCATAGGTTTCCCAGGTCAGCAGAAGCCGTAGTTTTTCCTTGCCTAACAGCCGCAGCAGACCCAGCGGGCCCTGCCGTCGAAAATCGTTTTCTGCGTGCCATGATGACTGCTACCTGTTCAAGCGACTTAACATTTCATTGCCCTCAAGCAAACCACGGCAACACACCGTTAGATAACTTGCACTAGCCAGAAACTTTATAGAAAACTTCTTCAATGGTCGTTTTGCCAGCTAACACTTGCTCCATGCCGGCTGTGGCCAATTCAACAAGCCCCTCTTCGATAGCAAGCTCACGAAGTTTGGTTGTAGGCAAACCTTTTTCGATCGCTTGCGACATGGTCGGCGTAATCGTCAACACTTCGTAAATTGGAATCCGCCCAAGGTATCCAGTCCCCAGACATTTCTTACACCCACGCCCTGCGTAGAAAATCGTATCCTCTGGAATCTCAATATTATAATGCAGGGCGTTAAGGAAATGCTGATTCGCTTCGACAGGCTCTTTGCAGTGCGCACAAATCGAACGGAGCAACCGCTGGGCAATCGACCCTAACAACGCGCCACCCGTCTTAAACGAATCGATGCCCAGGTCGCTTAGTCGGCCGATCGCGCCGACCGAATCGTTCGTATGCAACGTGCTAATCAGCAAGTGCCCTGTCAATGCCGCCTGAACTGCCGTCGCGGCCGTCTCGTGGTCGCGAATTTCGCCGAGCATGATGACATCGGGGTCTTGCCGCATGATGTACTTCAGTGCATTGGCAAAGCCCAGCCCGTGTTCATTGTCAGACGCAATCTGATTGATCCCTGGTATCTTGTATTCAACCGGGTCTTCCACCGTAACGATATTTCGGCTCACCGAATTGAGTTTCCCTAGCACGGCATACATCGTCGTACTTTTGCCTGAACCCGTCGGCCCAGTCACAACAATCATGCCGTGCGGCTTATCGATGAGGGCCTGAATCTTCGCCATGTTGCGGTCGCAAAACCCAAGTTGGTCGAGCGAAAAGATACGGCTACCTTCGTCAAGAAGTCGCATAACAACTTTCTCGCCACCCACCGTCGGAATCGTACTTACGCGAAAATTGACATTTGTTCCAGCCTCAGAGATGCTCAATTGACCGTCCTGGGGCCGCCGATTTTCGGTCGTGTCCATGCTGGCCATGACTTTGATACGCGCGACGACCGCTTCTTCTGTATGCTTGGGAATGGTCATCACCATCTGCAACTGTCCATCCACACGGTATCGCACACGCATCTCCGGATGGTGTGGCTCTAGGTGGATATCACTGGTGCCCGCATTGATTGCGCCCATGAGAATGGCTCTCACCAAACGTACCACGGGGGCTTGGTCGTCTTCGATAGCGGCCTCATCGCTAAGCTCTTCTTCGATCATCTCCTCAGCCGCTTCTAGGTCGGCCATCTTCATGTCGACAATCGTTTGCCGTGCAACAACCCGATCGTCGAAACCCCGATCAAGAGCAGCCTCAATTTCGCCTTGAAGCGAGACTACCGGTTCAATTTGGTAGCCTGTGATGAGTTCCGCTTCGCAGATCACGTTCATATCGTCCGGGGCAACCATTGCCAATTGCATCGTGCGACCAGAAACGCCAACAGGAATCGACTGACAACTTCGGGCGAGATCTTCGGGAAGTAGCCGAACCACTTGCGGATTGATGCTCTCTGGCACAATCTCCATATAGGGAACGCCAAACTGCTCGGAAAGAGCCTCACCGAGTTGCTCTGCCGAAATGAGGTTACGACGCACAAGAATCGTGCCGAGCAGACCCGACTCCGACCCCTGCGCAGCAAGCGCGCTCAGGACCTGCCGTTCGGTGATCCAGCCATGTCGAACCAAAATGTCGCCTAGACGCGCCATCAGATATTTCCGCTCAAATCAATTACAAAACGAAGCCAAGGCCATCATCACACGCGCGAAGCATGCAAGAGTTCCTCAACCTTCTTTTCTAAGACCAAAGGATCGTAAGGGGTTACCAAAAACTCGTCGGCACCGGCGTTGTAGGCCCGTTGCACTTCTTCTAAATCCGTACTTGCCGAGAGAAATACAATCGGTACTTCGCTGATACGTTCGTCGTTGCTCAAGTGATTCAGAAACTCTAGCGACTCCATTTCAGCAACATGGCCCACGGTAATCAGATCGGGGACGTATTCGCTAAGCCAGCTTGCCGCGTCATCGGCCGAGGTTTGCTTCACCACTTGATAACCAAGCAACTCTAGGCGAAACGCGGTAATTTCTAGCAGCGTCGACTCTTCTTCGATCAACAATATGGTGGCGTTTACTAACGTCATTGTTCAAACCATTATTTCAGGGGGATTTGCGTTTCCATGCCAAGTTAGGGCTAGAGAAGCCCTGTAACCGTAGCTTGCGGTAGCGCCCAGTCAAAGCAACACAAGCAAGCAAGCCCCCCACGCACAACTCAAGCCGTCTCAACGCGACTCATTCGCAGGAACCTCATAATCGTTTCAAACAACCCTGCTAGATAAGCCATTTCAGCGAGAAAGGAACCAAACGACACGACGACAAAGCTACATTCTCATAGGGCTACCCCTCGATCAGGTCGCGCTAGTTGCTCGATCGCAAGACTTGAAACCGCGAAGTGAGAACCTTCTCATGAATAACACTACTGAAAAACGTGACGCATTCTCCTTGCTAGAACTTCTGGCCGTCGTTGCTATAATCGGCACCCTGTCCGCGTTGATTATTCCACGTCTATCAGGGAATTCCACAAATGCCAAGATCAAGACTTGCTTTCACAACCGAGCCACCATCAACAGTACGGTCGAACGATACTACCTGGATCAGGGGGTGTGGCCAGCCGATAATCTTTCAGACATTGGTGCCGATATCAACTACTTCCCTCAAGGCATTTCCACCTGCCCTTTCTCGGGCTCTGCCTACCTGATCGACCCAACCACCCGACGTGTCATTGGCCACAAAGGGACCGATGGCAAGGGCACCGTGGACCATTACTAGTGGTCCGTCAATCCTGCAATTGCGGGTGGCACTCAACGCCGTTAACCCTTTTCCTTGTTCCGCGCGGTAAGTTGTTTGGCATGTTCGACTTGCTGCTCTGAGGCGTCCATTA
>JAADGV010000011.1 GCA_013152205.1 Planctomycetota bacterium | reverse complement strand
AGCCCCCTCCCCATGCCCCACATCTCTGCCTTTCGCGGCATCCGCTACGACCTTGGACACGTTGGCTCGCTCAGCGAGGTGATCGCTCCGCCCTACGATGTCATCGATGCTGACTTGCAAAAGCAGCTTTACGAACAGAACGACGCCAACTGTGTGCGGCTGATCCTCGGTCGCGACGAGTCGGGCGACGACGACTACAACAACCGCTATACCCGAGCGGCCAAGTTTCTGAAGAACTGGTTGCGAGATGGGGTGCTGTTCGCCGAGGCCAACCCGGCGATCTATGTCTACCATCAAGAGTTCGAAGAAGCGGGCCAGAAGTATTCTCGTCGTGGGTTCATGTGTCGTACTCGGCTGGAACCGTTTGGCGAAGGCAACATCCACCCTCACGAAGAGACCCATAGCGGAGCCAAAGCCGACCGGCTCAAGCTCTGGCAAAACTGCAAGGCCAACCTCAGCCAGATTTTTGGCCTCTACCCCGACCCCGAGAACGTTGCCCAAGAGTTGCTCGAACAAGCGATCGTCGGGCAAACCCCGCTCGAAGCGACCGACCATATCGGCGTGCTGCATCGCATTTGGCCCGTTACCGACGTGGCGATCATCACCCAGGCGATTGCTGCCATGGGCGACAAGCCCATTTATATCGCCGATGGCCACCACCGATACGAGACCGCCTGCAACTACCGCGATCAACTGGCAGCCGAGCTTGCCGAAAAAGGTGAGCAACTCGACGAACAACATCCGGCTAACTTCGTACTGATGATGTGCGTTTCGATGAGCGACCCTGGCATGATCGTGCTGCCCACCCATCGGCTGTTCCGTGACCTGCCCGCGATGACCTCTGAGGAACTGTGCCAACGACTTGGTGATGCCTTTGACACCGAGCCGGCTGGCGAAGGCCCCGACCAAGCCCCCGAACTATGGGAAGAGATTGAAACCGAAGACCAACAAAGCACCTTAGCCCTGTATACCGCCGAGGATCAAAAGTGGACTCTGGCGCGACTGACCGAGGCAGGTCGGCAAAAGCTGGCCGACGTCTCTGAGGATCACTGCGAGGATTGGCAAGGCTTGGGCGTGAGCATCTTGCACCGGCTGATCGCCGACACGCTGCTCGACGCTGCCAACCTGCCGGCACCGAAGTACGTCCGTTCGATCGACGAGGTAATCGACGGCCTCAAGCACGGCGACTCCGTTGGTCGCGACCACACCGGTCAGGAAGCCAGCGGCGGCCGATTTGAATTGGCAGCCCTTGTGATGCCGGCCACCCTCGAACACATCCGAGCCATCTCGAATGCCGCCGAGCGCATGCCCGCCAAGAGCACCTATTTCTATCCGAAGCTGCTGAGCGGGCTGGTGATCAATCCGCTTGAATAGGGTTTGAAAGCGGAAAGGGGAAAGTGGAAAGTGGAAAGTGGAAAGTGGAAAGTGGAAAGTGGAAAGTGGAAAGTGGAAAGTGGAAAGTGGAAAGCCGAGGGAGGGCTTACATTCATTTTCGTAAACCACCGGCTTTGCTGCTCCTGCAACGGTAACCGCGAAGCGGTTCAACATCGTAGCCCAGGGTAAGCGGCGTAGCCGCGACACCCTGGGTGGGAGTTCCATCAAGAAAGGTATACCCTGAAAGGGTATCACAATGGTCGAGCGTGTTGTTCAACCCTTTCAGGGTAGATGTTGGTTTGTTTTACGTTACCCAGGGTGGCGCTTCGCTTACCCAGGGCTATGTTGTTCAACCCCGTTGGGGTGATTTTTTCATGCTCCCTCTGTCCCCCCAGGGGCTTCATCAAGCCACCAGCTCGGCTGGTGGTTGGTAGTTTCACGTGGAACGCTCTTTGCTTATTTCGTTGCATCGAGACATCCAGTGATCCAGGAGCCATGGCCAGAAAAGTGCTGGCACCATCATAGCGATATTCCGATGGGCTGAGTGGGCAATTTACGTGTTTCACGTGAAACACGTAGACCTTGGCGTTTGTTTCACGTGGAACGATATCTGGCTCTGCGGCAGTCGATAATGTTTTTGGGGGCGCCGTGTGCTGCGTGGCAGCACGGCTGGTGAAGTCCGCATTCCGCAATCTGAATTCTGCAATCGAAATATGGGTCGAGTCATTTGTGTAGCGAACCAGAAGGGAGGGGTTGGCAAAACCACCACCTCGGTAAATCTGGCTTGTGGCCTTGCGCGATCGGGTTTGCGGACCTTGCTGGTCGATCTCGATCCGCAATGCAATGCCACGACTGGTTTGGGGCACGCGCCAGCCGAGCGACATGCGCTGGTCGATCAGCGTCCGCTTCGTGAGTCGTTCCAAGATACTTATGTCGAGGGCCTCTCGCTGCTGCCCGGCTCGCGAAGCTTCCAAGATGTCGACGCCTTGGCGAACTCGACCGACACCCATTCCACGATGCTAGCAACACACCTGTCGGGCAGCCTCGGCTCGTTCGACATGGTGCTGATCGATTGCCCACCCTCGCTTGGGCCGCTCACGCGAACGGCACTCGGCAGTGCTAGCGAAGTGCTGATGCCGATCCAGTGCGAGTATTTTGCGATGGAAGGGCTTACCCAAATGATCGAAGTAATTCGACAAGTGATCGACCGCCCACAAAGCCGATTGAAATTTGGCGGCATCTTGCTCACCATGTACGATGCCACTTTGGAACTCACGGCTGAGGTCGACCGTGAAGTCCGCAATTTTTTTGGAGAAATCGTCTTTCGGAATGTCATTCCGCGAGACGTCGCCGTATCGGAAGCACCGAGCCATGGTCGCTCAGTGGTTGATTACTCCCCCCGTTCGAGGGGTTCGCGAGCTTACGTAGAACTTTGCCAGGAGGTGCTAGAACGTGTCTAGGGAAAGACGATTAGGACGTGGATTGGAAGCTTTGCTAGGTCGCCCTGCGGAGTCGCAAACCGAAACTCAGGCCGAGACGGATGAGTCGACTACTCTTGGGCTGGTCGGAGTCGACGATTCTCCGGCGGTCACCCGAGACGATCATGGGCAATCTTGGCTCGACGTCGGGTCGGTGGTTGCCAATCCGTATCAGCCGCGAAAGAAGTTCGACGAAGCTGAAATTGCTGACCTTTGCGACAGCATTCGCACCCACGGTTTTTTGCAGCCGATCGTCGTCCGGCAAGATGGCGACCAGTATCAAATCATCGCGGGCGAACGTCGCTATCGGGCGGCCCAACTCGCTAACTTCGAACGGGTGCCCGTCCAGATTCGCGAAGTCGACGACCGCCAAATGGCGGAGCTTGCGATTGTCGAGAACGTCCAACGCAAGGATCTCAACGCGTTGGAAAAAGCAGCTTCCTTCCAGCGATATATTCAAGAGTATCAGTGTACCCAGGAAGAGCTTGCCCAGCGTGTGAATGTCGACCGTTCGACGGTCGCCAATCTCATCCGACTGCTGGAACTTCCCGAGGCCGTCAAGCAAATGGTTGCCGATGGCTGCATCACCCAAGGCCATGCTCGCGCGTTGCTGCCGCTGGGCGAAGAACACGAGCAGTGCCAGTTTGCTAAGCAGATCAAGCAAGAGTCGCTTTCAGTACGTGCCACCGAACAGTTAGTTCAAGATTTTATTCGCCGCTCAGATTCCGAGCCATTCTCGGTAGTCGACACGGAGGGCAACAGTCGCCCTACCCCCAAACCGGGGACGAGCCACCATCTGGCGCAGCTAGAAGACCAGCTTCGGCTGACGCTTGGCACCAAGGTCGACCTTCGGCAAACGGCCAAGGGACGGGGCCGCTTGACGGTCCATTTCAAAAATAATGACGAATTCGAGCGGATCCAAGCGATCCTAGCCGGAGGAGTCGAATCGCTCAGAGACGTCGGATAGTGATCGTTTGTTCACCATCGTTTGCCATCGAGCCGATTACCGGTTAGTATCTATCGTTCAAGTATTGAGGAGGTTGGCGGCAATCTTGCCGGCGGCCAAGTTCGGGGCGTGGCGCAGCCTGGCTAGCGCACCTGGTTTGGGACCAGGGGGTCGGAGGTTCGAATCCTCTCGCCCCGACTCTTTTTTCTTGAGCGAGATGGCCTTGAGCAAGATGCAGTTTCTCAAACTCGCTGCATCACTAGCGTCGCGTTGGTGCCGCCAAAGCCGAAGCTGTTTGATAGAATGCAATTCAGCTCGACGTTTTCTTGTAATTCGCGGACGATCGGCATGTCGGCAATTTCTGGGTCAATCGTCTGAATATGGGCCGACTTGCAGATGAAATTGTTTTTCATCATGAGCAGCGAATAAATTACCTCATGTGCTCCGGCAGCCCCCAGGGCATGGCCGGTGAGCGACTTGGTCGCCGAAATGGGGGCGCAGTCGCTACCGAAAACTTCTCGCAGCGCCTCGATTTCCTTGGCATCGCCGACCGGGGTCGAAGTTGCGTGGGGGTTAATATAGTCGAGCGGCGCCGAGACTCCCTCTAAGGCCATTTTCATGCAGCGAACTGCGCCTTCGCCCGAGGGGGCAACCATGTTGTCGCCGTCCGAGGTCGCGCCGTAGCCAACGATTTCGGCATAGATATTGGCACCACGCGCCTTGGCATGCTCGTACTCCTCTAAGACGATCATCCCACCACCGCCAGAAATGACAAAGCCATCTCGGTCTTCATCGTAAGCACGAGAAGCGGTTACCGGTGCATCATTGTATTTCGACGAGAGGGCTCCCATGGCATCGAACATGATGCCCAACGTCCAGTCGATTTCTTCACCCCCGCCGGCAAACATCACGTCCTGCTTGCCCCATTGGATTAGCTCGGTCGCGTTTCCAATGCAGTGCGCCGAAGTGGCACAAGCCGAGCTGATCGAGTAGCTCAGGCCGCGAATTTTGTATTTTGTCGACAGCACGGCCGAGCAGGTACTCGACATTGCCTTCGGTACTTGGGTCGCCCCAATTCGCTTAGGGTTCATTTTTTCGCGAGTAATATCAGCAGCTCGCACGATTTCGCGCAACGAGGGGCCACCTGAGCCAACAATCAAGCCGGTCCGCTCAGTGCTAATCTCGCTTTGCTCAAGCCCCGAGTCGCGAATGGCTTCTTCCATCGCTAGATAGCTGAAGGCAGCTGCATCGCTCATAAAACGCCGTGCTTTACGCTCGATCACCTCTTCAGGAACAAGGTTAATCTTTCCCACAACGCGCGAACGAAACCCATATTCTGCCTGAATCGGAGCGGCAACAATTCCCGAGGTGCCCTGCTTCAGCGAAGCGCAAACCTCCTCGGCGCTATTACCAATGCTCGAAACAATTCCGAGGCCAGTGACTACAACACGACGCATCTCAAATCCTTTCTTCGTTTTTTTGCAACGTCTATTCCGGGAAGTCGCCGCCTTCAAACAAGCCGACTCGCATACCTTTTGCTTCGTAAATCGGCTCTCCGTCAACCTTTACCACCCCATCGCCAACCCCATAGACCAACCGTCGGTTGATCACACGCCTTATATCAATGTGATAACTAACCAGCTTGGCATCAGGAAGCACCATTCCACGGAATTTTACTTCGCCCACGCCGAGCGCCCGACCCTTGCCCTTATTCCCCAGCCAGCCGAGGAAGAAGCCTACCATTTGCCACATCGCATCTAGCCCAAGGCACCCAGGCATCACCGGGTCGTCCTTAAAATGACATTGGAAGAACCACAACTCGGGATCGATGTCGAACTCCCCTTCGATTTGGCCACGACCGTAGGCACCGCCATCTTTGGTCACCGAGGGGATTCGATCGAACATCAGCATTGGGGGTAGCGGGAGGCGACCGAATCCCTCACCAAACAAGTTCCCATTTGCATGCTCGATCAAGTCGTCGTGGCTGTAACTCTCCTTCTGGTTTTGCATCGAAACGTCTCTTTTGGTTTTTTCGTGATTCACTCTCTTGGTCGCATTGCGGGTGCTAGCACCCGCCACTTCGGATATTCTGATCCGAATTATACGACCCTACCTAAATAACCGATAGCGGCCTAGACAAATATGTTGCCCCTCAGAGCCGGGCAAGCTACCTTAGACTGCGACAAATCTTGCTATAATCAAGCGTTTACGCACCTGCTAGCATATTGACCTCCTGGATTCCATGACGCTCCCCAACTTTGCCGATGGCACCTACCGAACCGAACCTCAGCGGGTTTCTTGGTTTGCACGCCTATTCCCCGGAATTTTCTTCTACTGCCGGTTTGCGGCAAATGTCTTGCGATCTAGCTGGCGAGCCCGACGTGGCCAGTACAACGGGCAAGCTTGGTCGGACAGCAGTTGGGAAGTCCTCCATTCGCTCGAAAAGGTTGGCATCGAGTTCGAAATCACCGGCCTCGACCAACTCGAAAAGCTTGATTCGCCATGCCTCATCGTTGGCAATCACATGAGCACGCTAGAGACGAATATCTTGCCTGGGCTTGTTCAGCCGTTTCGGAATACAACATTTGTGGTCAAGTCGAGCTTGCTCAACTATCCGGTTTTTGGGCATATCATGCGATCGAGAGACCCCATTGCCGTCAGCCAGACTGATGCACGCCAAGATTTCAAAACCATGATGAGCGGCGGAACCGAACGGCTCGCAAGAGGCACTTCGCTGGTCGTTTTTCCTCAAGGACAGCGCACGCCGACGTTTATTCCATCGGAGTTCAACACCATTGGCATCAAACTGGCCAAACGTGCCGGAGTTCCCATTGTCCCAGTCGCTCTGTTGACAGATGCCTGGGGAATCGGCAAATGGATTCCGGATGTCGGGAAAATCGACCCCACAAAAAAAGTCCGTTTCGCCTTCGGCAAGCCGATTCATGTGCAAGGCCGCGGAACGGAAGAGCAGCAAGAGATCATCGACTTTATCGAACAGCACCTCGAGCAATGGAATACCTAGAGCGTCTTACCTTTTTGTGTTCGCAAAGAGTGTTCTGCGGGAGGATGTCGTGGCCGACACCGCTAACGAATCCACTTTGGGATCAAGTGACTCTCGGGAATGTCAATTGGTAAGTTACTCTAACGAGTTTGTCCCTTGTTGACCCCGGCAGTCTCCTTAACCGATTCGGTTGGGGTGCTTGTTCCGAAGCGTTCGGCACGCAGTTGCTCGAAAATATCGCGGACGAAAGCTTGCTTGGTCACGGCCTCGCGCTGGGCTTGCTCGGCTGCTGTGCGTGCGTTGTCGGCTGCCATGCGTTCGGCAACGGCTGTTGATCTGGCAAGCAGTGCCATCCGTTCGCCGGCTCCCGCCGCTTCTTTGGCCGCATCAAGAACTGCAAGTCGCTCGGCGATGAAAAGTTGCTGGCGGGCTGCTGCGATGCGAGCCTGTTTGGCACGAGCTTCGGCACTGGCAGCAAGCGAAATCGCTTTTTCAGCTGTTAGCCGTTCTTGGGCGGCTTCTCTTTTTGCTAGTACCATCTCTGCACGTTCTTGTTCAATCACTAGGCGTTCGTCGTCGATTTGGCGTTTGGCGGCAAGAGTGGCGGCAACTGCTTCGCGGGCAGCGGCTTTCTCGGCCTCGGCGGCTTGGATTGCCGATAGGGATGCCTGTTGCTCGGCACGAGCGGCTTTTTTCTCGGCGACTGCAATACTTCGCACTCGCTCGGCCTCTTGGTAGGCTTTCTCGGCGACTTTGCGATTCTCGCGAGATTCGGCAACTAACCGATTTACTTCGGCCGAGATGGCACGGGCATTGGCGGCCGCAAATTGTGCCTCTTCAGCTTCGTCGATCAGTGTACGTGCATCAACGATATCTTGTTCAAGTTGCGTCCGATCCAGTTTGTTTTTCTGTTCTATGGATTCTGATTTTGCCACAAGGCTCAGCGCCTCCTCGTGACGGATCTCTACTTCGAGCCGAATCTTCTTAGCGGCGGCAAGATCGGTTGCTGCCTGCTGTCGAGAATCACGAACGCTTTCCAGCAGTTTCTCGGCTCGCTCTTCCGCGAGCTCGATCGTGGCAATCATTGCACGCGTTTCTTGTTGTTTTTTCAACGCTTTTACTAAGATAGCTTCTGAAGCTACGACTCGCTGAGCCACAGTTTTGCCAAGTGCTAAAGCTTCGTTCCTCAACTTGCGGGCTTGGCTATGTTGCCATGTCGCTTTGCTTTCGGCAATCTGAGCTTCTTTGTCAATTTGGTCCACGCGCTTGAGAGCCGCCTGGGTGGCTCGTCTTGCCTGGATAAGCTCGGCTCGCAGGTTGTCCATTTCGTGTTGGTTGCAACCAACAAATCCTGCGAGACATAAATAGATTGCTAAGACGTTTACACGTTTCATGGGATTGTCTCTCAAAAAAATTTCCGTTCTAGAGCAACTACCAAAATACGTGTCTGTATTTCCTCAGGCAAACTGCGTCGAGAGAACGATGAAATGTCGTCACGTCGGATGGCAACTTGCACAAGAAGACTCAGACTCAAGCGGGTCTGTTCTTTTGAATCGACGTGATAATCAAGAACGATTAGGTAGACAGGACAAATCTGGCTAACTGTTCCTGCAAATTTTTTGACTACCCCTGGGGCAGTCGGGACATTCCGTAGGATCAAACCCCATGGCAATGCAAGTCACTTTTTAGCGACCTAGACGATTAGGCATTACCGGAAAATATTCACAAAGGGGGCCTTCGTGAATTAAACAGTAGGGCGATTGCAAAGTCACTGTGGGAGGCGTCTCTGACGCCGATCGTGTCGAATACGGTGACTTTCGGCGTCAGGAGACACGCCTCCCACAATCACAGATTGCCAACCTTGCACTAAGCCGCAGCGCGACCGTTGTGGCGTAGGCGTAGCTCTTCGTCTTCGATAATGTTGCGATAAGATTCACCCGCCTTGGCTGCTTTGATACGGCGTTTTAAGCTTCGACGCATCGCGCGATGGAAACCAACGGACGATGTGAATAGTGTGAGTAGATCGAC
Organism: Planctomycetota bacterium; assembly: GCA_013152205.1. Lineage (GTDB taxonomy): Bacteria > Planctomycetota > Planctomycetia > Pirellulales > Lacipirellulaceae > Bythopirellula. The sequence goes on along the minus strand of JAADGV010000011.1, from coordinate 44,158 downwards.
AAATTGTGTGTTCCCTGCCAGCGGGTGTTCGTCGAGTTGGATCAGACTATCTGCTCCGAACGAGACGAGTTTGCCGTCCAATTTCCCGATCGATTTGCTATTTACCTCGACATCGAAATCGACGCCTAGCGAGAACCAGCGTTGCTTGAGGCTCAAGTGCCACATCCGATCGTCGTCGTAATAGCAGAAGGTAAAGATCGACGGGACACGGAACGTACGATGGTTTTCTTGCACGTAGGTAATAAACTCGGTCCGCGGCAGCATGACGGCGGTGGTTAGCAGCTTGCGTTTCGAGCCGATCGAGTTGTGGATTTCCGTAGTTGTTACCTCTTCGATCGTGCCGCACCAGCGAACTCGAGTGGCGGTCGTTTTGAACAGCTTCAGGACGAGGCGACGCTTTTCGATGTCGCCTGAATCCATTTGCATGACGAGATCTTTTTCGATGCTCTCGTCTAGTAAGGTCGATTGCTTGGTATCGAGTCGCCCACCACGCTTGATTTGCTGCTTTAGTTCCGAACGCCGTTTGCTTTGGATCGATTTCAGCGACCGAGCCATCTCTTTTTTGTCAGGACGCCAAACATCGGTTCGCACGCCGATCATGTGCGTTTTTTCCCAGCGACGCGTCTCGTTGTCCAATTCAGAGACCGTCCCGACAACATCCATACTCTTGGTGAAATGCTGCGTATCAGCTGTTTTTAGCTGCTGGAGCAATTCCAGATTGGTAGGGTGAACGCCGGGTAAGGCCCACATGTCAACGTACCGACTCACTTCACGCGGCGATCGTCTAGCCATCGTTTCCCCACCTCGAACGGTTGTCATTCCACAATTGTTGCGTAGCTGTTGTATGCTATCACCGGCAACAATTTGCCTACAAACCGATCATCGACTTGCGATAGGTAGTCATTCCAACACAACCGATGGAACCAGTAAGGTCGCCCCAGATTGCCAAGCAAGTGCTGGCTGCGATAGCTCATGCTAGTCGCTGGCAGAAGCTGCGGTTTTTTCAGATTCGACCGCGGCTTCCGCCTGCGGCTATGACGGGACCTGCTACTTTGCCATTCTCCTGTAGGAATCAGGAATGTGGCTATCGCTATTTTCGGGTCAGTTGCCCCTGACCGATTCGTACTTTACACCGTCTTGATGGCCACGAGACGCGTTATCTCAGCCGATCGCGGGGGTCTTGCATGCTTTCGGCCATCTTGTTGAGTGCCTCGGTCTCGATTTGACGGACGCGCTCTCGCGTGAGGCCAAGCTGCTCGCCGATTTCCTTGAGCGTACGTGGCTCATGGTTGTTGAGTCCGAATCGCATGCGTAGCACCGTGGCTTCGCGTTCGTCCATCGTGGTGAGCATTTCCATGACGTGCCGTAGGCTATCGCTTTCGACAAGTGCCTCGTCGGGGCTGATTTGCCCTTCGTCCATCACCATTTCGCCCAACGTCCAGCCTGAATCCGCCTGATCGGTTTGCGGCGTGGCGTTGTAGATCTTGATCGCTTTTTTGATGATCGGCAGCTTCTTTTTAGGCAGACCCAAGACGCGGGCCACCTCTTCTGCGGTGGGGCTTCGATCTAGCTCTTCGGTGAGTCGGGCCGTCGCGCGACGCCATTTCGAGAGCAGCTCGACCATGTAAGCCGGAATGCGGATTGTTTTGCCTGTGTTGATCAGCGCCCGTTTGATCGACTGCTTAATCCAATAGCTGGCGTAGGTGCTGAATCGGGTTCCCATCGCGGGATCAAAGCCCTCGACCGCACGCAGCAGGCCAAGATTGCCTTCTTCGATCAAATCTTGCAGGCTGAGGCCTTTTCCTGAGTAGCCGCGGGCGATATTTACCACCAATCGCAGATTTGCTCGCACCATGCGATCGCGAGCGGCCGAATCTCCGTTGCCAATTTGTACCGCCAGTTCGCGTTCTTCTTGCGCGCTGAGAAGAGCGGTTTCATTGATTTCTCGCAGATAAGTCTCTAGCGGAGTCTGAACTGCAGAACTCGATTTGCGTTTGGTAGTCGTTGTTGCCATCGTCAGTGTTACCAGTCAGGGGAAAGGTAGGGAGGACGTGTTTTCTCTCTTGTCGTTGGGCGACAACAGATCGATGGCGAATCCCTGCCATGCGTGCATCAGGTTGAATGCGCGGAGCTTGCGCAAACTGCTTGTTGCTTTAACACTATCGGCGGGGGGCTCACGGTGCCTGCAGTGCAGGCAAGATGCGATGTAGTAAGACGAATGTGCATGACATTCGGGCCGTAACAAAAAAAAGGGCGCCGCGGGTAGTAACCCGTGACGCCCAAAATAGTTATTCGTCCTACATCAGTTTTTCGGGCCGAAGCCGAAAGAAGCTTAGCTGTCCGATTGAGAGGACTTTGCGGTTTCTTCGGTTTGTTCCTCCGTCGCAACCGTTTCTAGCTCTTCCGCTTCGGGTGCAGACGTTTCAGTCTCAGCTTCGACCGTTTCAGCCTCAGTCGTTTCAGGTTCCACAGCTTCAACCTCAGCCGTTTCAACTTCAGTCGTTTCAGCCTCAGCCTCAGCAGTTTCCGCTTCGGCAGTTTCAGCCTCAGCAGTTTCAGGTTCGGTTGCAGGAGCTTCGGATTCAGGCTCAGTCGTTGCTGGGGCTGCCTTAAACAAGGGGCCCGAGTCGCCTCCGATACCACCCTTGAGTTCGACATTGGCCTCGCCACTACGGGCAAGTCCTTCGTTCAAAGCGGCTTCGGCAGCAGCTTCGTCTTCCTCAGCCCACTCGACTCGTTTGCGAGATAGGCCAATTTTACGCTCCTCGCAGTCAACTCGAAGAACCTTCACTTCGATTTCGTCGCCAACGCTGACAACTTCTTGTGGGTTTTCGACTTTGTGTTCTGCAAGTTCGGAAATATGCAGCAAACCTTCCAGGCCATCTTCTAAGCCGACAAAGACACCGAAGTTAGTGATTTTTGTGACTTTGCCTTTCACCAACTGACCCTGCTGATATCGGGTCGGGATGTCGGAAGCCCATGGATCTTCGTCCATTTGCTTGAGGCCCAGAGCGATGCGGCGACGTTGTTGGTCGACCGAGAGCACTTTGCACTGGATTTCTTGGCTTTTTTCAACCAATTCGCTTGGGTGGCTGATCTTACGAGTCCAAGACATGTCGCTGACGTGCAGCAATCCGTCGATCCCTTCTTCGATTTCGATAAAGGCACCGTAGTTGGTCAGATTGCGAACTCGACCGTTGATAAGCTGGCCCGTCGGGTACTTGTCGGCCACCTTCTCCCAAGGATTGTCCTGGGTTTGCTTCATCCCCAGCGAGATTTCTTGCTTCTGCTCGTCGATGCGGAGTACCACGACATCAATGACATCGTCGATCTGCACCAATTCACTCGGGTGACTGATTCGCTTGGTCCAAGACATTTCGCTGATGTGCACCAAGCCTTCGATGCCGTCTTCTAGTTTGACAAAGGCACCGTAGCTCATCACGTTGACGACCGTACCCTTGACCGTCGTATTGACGGGGTACTTGCTAGCCACATTTTCCCACGGGCTGGCACTCTTCTGCTTCAAGCCCAGGGCGATTTTTTCTTTCTCGTAGTCGATATGGAGGATCATCACCTCCAACTCGTCGTCGATTTTGACAATCTCGGAGGGATGGCTGATGCGTCCCCAGCTCATGTCGGTGATATGCAACAGGCCATCGATGCCGCCTAGGTCGACAAATGCACCAAAATCGGCGATGTTCTTGACCACACCTGAGCGTAGTTGGTTGATTTCAAGCTCTTTGAGAAGCTCGGCCTTCTTGTCTGCTCGCTGGGCTTCGATCAGGCTACGACGGCTGACGACAATGTTTCGTCGAGCTTCGTCGATTTTGAGCACCATGCACTCGATGGTTTTGCCGATATATTCGCCAATATCGTGAGGTCGCCGAATGTCGACCTGACTGGCAGGCAAAAAGACGTTGACGCCGATATCGACCAGCAGGCCGCCTTTGATTTTGCGTGTGACTTCGCCAGAGACGATGTCGTTTTCGTGGACGGTCTCCATGACCTTCATCCACTTTTCGATCTTCTCAGCCTTGCGTTTGCTAAGGACGATCATGCCCCGATCATCAAGATGACCTTGAGCATCTTCGACATCTTCGACCAAAACGCGAACTGTCTCGCCGACTACAGGTTGATTTTCGTCGTCTTCCCACTCGTTGAGTGCGATGGAGCCTTCGCTCTTGTACCCGACGTCGATGAGCACAAACTCATTGTCGACTCGGATGATCTTGCCTTCGACGATTTGGTTGACATCGATATACTCGGTATCGAGCCAGCTTGCCTCGTCGCCAGCAAGCTCGCCAATGGCTGCCTCCCAATCTTCCTCTGAAACGTCGAATTCGCGAATTAGGTTACGGTTGACCATATAACTAAAGGACCATGTCGGGCCGTCCAAGCAGCAACCGTTGCTGCAATCGACCCTGGTTAGAGGGAGTCTCCCGACCCACCTGCCGACGTCGGCAATGCGTGAACTTCAAGTCGTGAGAGCGAAGCTAGCGATCCTACCAAATACACGGCCCAGACACAATTGATAACTGCGGTAGGCCAGGACGATTGCAAAGTCATGCTAGCCGCAGGCGGAAGCCGCGGTCGAATCTGAAAAAACTGCGGCTTCCGCACGCAGCTACTACAGAAGCAGCTACTACAGAATCAGTGACTTTCAGAAGCTAAAACGAGGCTACTGACGTTGGCACGAGCGAACTAGCTTTTCTAACTCGCGGACCACGTCTTCGGGGGTCATGCCATCGGTGTTGACCTCGATCGAGTCCTCGGCCTTCCTTAACCCCCCATATTCTCGCCCAAAGTCGCGAGTGTCGCGTTCAAGCTGTTTTTCTAGCACTTCCTCGAAGGTTACCTGCTCGCCTCGTGACCTGAGGTCGTCGTACCGACGCCGGGCTCGCACCTCGTCGGAGGCTGTGAGATAGATTTTGCACTCGGCTTTCGGGAATACCACGGTTGCCTGGTCGCGTCCCTCGGTTACTAGGTCTTGGTGACTGCCAATTTGGCGTTGGAGTTCAACCAACCGATCGCGTACGGCCGGATTGTCGGCTGCGTGGTGGGTATGGGTCGTGATGTCGAAGGTGCGGATGGCGTCGGTAACATCTTCGCCATCAACGAAAACGCGGTCGCCGGTGAGGTTTAGCTCCATTTCCTGGGCGATTCGTGCCATTGCCTCGGTGTCAGCCCAGTCAATGGGTAGCTGAGCGGCCTTGAGGGTAATAGCTCGGTACATTGCTCCCGTGTCTAGAAAACGAAATCCCAGCTTTTTCGCCAGATCGCGAGCGGCCCTGCTTTTGCCTGCCCCGGCAGGCCCGTCAATTGTCACAATCATACCGTTTTGAGTACCAATATCGCGTTTTTCAGGCAGGGACCGAGCCGGAGTTGCGGCTAGGTGCCATCGAGGGATCGCTAATTCCCTATTTATCCACGGCAAAAGCCTAATTTGCAACCGCTACAGTTGGGTGACCAGTTGAGTATTCCAGGGTAGAAGCCCGCTGAAATTCTATACAAAAGGCTTATTGCGACTAGAATAGACTAGTCGAGTGAGTTGCCCAATCATGCGCGAAGTTTGACTTGGGCCCGTCTCAGACGGTAAATTTGATAGTAGAGGCACTGCTTCTGTCGACGTTAGTCGGTTAGATTGCTTGTGGGCATGATTTACTTCCTGTGGCTCTCGGCCCGGAACTTATCAGAAGTAGGAAGGTTTGTAGTTGCTGCATTGATCGTGGCAACGCGACCTCGTGGAACAGAGGATTATTGGTATGGCAAAAAGCAATGCCGTGTGGGGGATTGATATAGGCCAATGCGCATTGAAAGCGCTTGAGTGCCGCCCCCATGAAAAAGATGAGAATCGCATTGTTGTCGAGTCGTTCGACTACATCGAGTATCCCAAGATACTTTCGCAACCAGAAGCAGAGCCCGAGGAGCTTGTCCGCGAAGCGCTCGAACTGTTTTTATCTCGAAACGACCTGACCGGCAAAAGTGTGGCGATTTCGGTAGCGGGTCAGAGTGGCTTGGCCCGTTTTATTAAGCTCCCGCCGGTCGAGTCGAAAAAGATTCCAGACATCGTCAAGTACGAAGCCCGTCAGCAAATTCCGTTCTCGCTCGAGGACGTGGTTTGGGATTATCAACAGCTTACTGGCGGTAGCGAGGAAGATGGCTTTGCGCTTGAGCCCGAGGTGGGCCTCTTTGCGATGAAACGCGATCAGGTCGCTCGTGCCCTTGAGCCCTTAGAAGCTGCTGGTATTGAGGTCGACCTCATTCAGCTTACCCCGCTAGCGGTTTACAACTACGTCTGCTTCGATCGACTAGACGATCTGCAAGCTCAACCCTACGACCCCCAAGCCCCCCCCGAGTCGACGATCGTCATTTCGTTGGGAACCGACACCACGGATCTTGTTGTCACCAACGGCTACCGGGTTTGGCAACGAAATATCCCAATCGGCGGCAACCACTTTACTCGGTCGCTCAGCAAGGAGTTGAAGCTTACGTTTGCTAAGGCCGAGCATTTGAAGCGAAATGCGACCCAAGCGGACGATCCGAAAGCTGTTTTTCAGGCAATGCGTCCTGTGTTTAGCGATCTGTTGGCCGAAATCCAACGATCGTTGGGTTATTTTACGAGCATCGAAAAAAGCGCCAAGTTTGGCAGCGCCATCGCTCTGGGTAACGCGATGAAACTGCCCGGTTTGCAGCGTTATCTCTCGCAAAACTTAGAGCAGGAAGTCAAACCGATCGAACAGTTCGAGCGGCTTTCTGCGGGAAGTTCTTCGGGACGTGCGCCCTTCAAAGAAAATATCCTCAGCTTTGCCGTTGCCTATGGGCTCTGTATCCAGGGCCTCGGAAAGGGTGAGCTACATACCAGTTTGCTGCCCGAGGAAATTGTCCGCTCACGTCTTGTGCGTGCGAAAAAACCTTGGGTAGTAGCCGGCATTGCCGCCTTGATGGTGGGGATGACCTTTAACTACTTCTCGCATGTTTCTGCCTGGAGTGAAACTTCGACCGATGCGATGAAGCAGGCCGAAAGTGCAGCGGAAGCGGCAAAAAGAAATTCCGATGGTTTCAAAAACGCGAACGCCGAGCTTCACGAGCAGTTTGAAGCATTAAAAGTCACCGGCGAGAGCTTGGTAAGCAACGTCGAAGGCCGCTTAAAGTGGCTTGAACTCGTCAAAGCAATCGGCACGGCATTGCCGAAAGATCCTCGTCTGCCCGAGGAACGAAAAGAAACGGCTGAAGATATAAGCGACCGTAACGAGCTGCATATTGTTTCGATGGTAGCCCAAGAGTACCAGGATGTTGGGGCAGAGTATTTTTTCTTGGTGAAAAGCAAGTACGACGAGGAACACAGCACGAGTGTCGAGGAAGGCACCGATGTCCATGCTGCTGTTGGAGGAGGAGATCCTTTGGATGGGCAGTCGGAAGCTGGTGTCGGCGGCGACCCCTCTGGCAAAGGCTGGGTGATCCAGTTGACCGGTTTTCATTACCACAATTCTAATCGGGGCAATCAGACGCGGCGATTTGTCAACAATACGCTGATCAAGAGTCTCAAGGAGGGAGTGGTTCTGCTTCCTGACGGCGAAGGCGACACCCTGATTGAAGTTGCCATGGAAGATATGGGAATAAGTCATCCCTGGTTGGTCGAAGGCAGCAACCTCGTGCCAGAAATACTCGACCCAGAAGCAGGCCTACCCGGCGCAGGAAGCAGGCGTCCTCCCGGCGGTCGACTGGGAACTTCAGATCCTTTAGGTGAGGAAGAGCTACCCGAATCTACTGAAATCGAACTGGAGCGTTACGACTTCATTGTTGAATTTTGTTGGCAACCCATACTGAAATCCCAACGTCGAGAAAATGCTGAGTTAAAACGTCAAAACGAAGCAAATCAGCCGGCCGAAACAGCAGTGGCGGATGAAAGTAACAGCACTCGTTAAGGGCTTGTATCAGCTAGTTATTGAGAGAGTAAAGAGAGAGTGAGTTATGGATCAAGTTCGAGCGATAGCGATGGTTGTGTGGCAGCAACGATTCTGGGTACTGAGCGGGATTGGTATTCTCGTTGCCTTGGTTTGTTGGAATCAAGCGACTGCGGATCTTGAGGACCGTTTTGCTAAAAGGAAATCGACCATCGACAGCAAGATCAATGCTGTTCGATCGATTGCTCGAGAACCGTTTCACCCCAACGACAATGTCAATAATGGCGATGCGGAGCAGGTCGAGGCTCAGAAAACCATCGTCGCTAAACTTTGGTCTGAGCTCTACGAACAGCAGAAGACCGAAGTACTCTCCTGGCCTGAGTTGCCGGATGAGTTTGCCAAACGCATGGAAAACAAGAGGTTCCGAGACATCATTGCTAAACGGGACACCATTGATAAAGACATGCGAGATAAGTATCGGAACTACATCAAGGAGCAATTCGATGTTTTGAGGAAGATCGTGAAAGCAAGTGAGAATGCTACCGGCAGTCGTCGCTCGGGGGAGTTTGGCGGTGGGCTTCCTAGAAGTCCGTCTCTCGTCGGAAACGGGGATCTTGAGAATCCGGTCGTCGAAGATTACCTGGTTGATTGGCTAGACCAAGATAATCTCAGAATGCGGCTCGTGTTCAATCGTATGCCCTCTGCCAAAAAGATTTGGGTAACGCAGGAAGATCTTTGGGTTTATAAAACCTTATTGAATGTTATCGCAAAAACCAATGAACATCACGGCGCAACTCGGCCCGACAATACCGCGATTCGTACGATCATCCAACTTCAGGTCGGCAAAGACGCAACCCAAAGCAATTTGCGTCAAGAGGCAATCTATATACCCTCGGGTACGGGAACTGGCGGGAGTGGAATGCCGGGGGGAATGCCGGGGGGAGAGGGAATGGGAATGGGAATGGGAATGGAAAGAGGAATGCAAGGCGGAGGAGGCCCTGGTGGAATGGAGGGAGGGTACGGCGGGGGAATGTCCGGGAGAGGTGGCGGTATTGCTGATGCCGAGATACTGGCAGATCGATATCTCGACCCAGAAGGCATTCCTTACCCTGGCGAGTCGGAGAATTTTGGTGCTGAGTATCGAAAATTGCCCATTCGGATGCTGTTGACGATGGACCAACGCATGATCCCCGAGGTACTGGTTGAGTGTGCAAACGCTACCTTGCCGATTGAGGTGACCCGAGTGATTGTCAATCGTGCGAAGTCTAACACCCAAGGATTTTCGGGGCGTACCTCGAGTCGCAGTCCGATGAGATCAAATAGCCCGGGCCAAGGAGAGATCCGGCGCGATCTCTCCGAGGTAGAAATCCAAGGGATCGTGTTAATTTATGAGCCGCCGGATGAGTCGGTACTACCTGCGGCCGAAGAACAACCAGCGCCAGGCGGAGAATCAACCTCGTAGATTGCCCCTGTGGGTATCTTCACCGAGGACCACTTCGAACATAAAACTATGGAAACGCTACAGACCCATTGATCGCTGCCTCTGTAGCCAGGAACTGGAGATTAAACCATGTCGTCAAAACTAAAAAATGGCAATGTCGCCGTGCGACTGTTACTGGCCCATGGAGAAAAGCTTTGGATGGCAGGGATTGTTGCCGGTGCCGGACTGATGATTTGGTCTGCCGTCGGCCACGAGCGTCTTGACGAAAATAGCGCCCCAGAAGATATCCAGACGCTCGTTAGCAGCGCGAACACACACATCCAAAAATTTAGCTGGGACCAAGCTTCGGAAGAAGAGAAGCTGCTGGCAAGTGCGGTTAGTAGCGAGGCGATGAAGCCCATTTCGCGAGAGCACTTTCCTCGCTTAGGCCAAAAATTTGATCCCCGTGTTCTCGACCCGGTTCAACAGCGCACAGACCCCGAGTTGCTGGCAGCGATTGATTTAGAGGCGTACGGCGATTCTGGCATCTTGGCAACGTCGACCCAAGCATCCATTGATGCAAAGAGACGGGCAGAAGCCCTTGAGGCGGATTTACGTGACAAGGAAAGTGAACGACGACGTAATGATCCTCTGTTTAGCAACTCCCCTGCGGCTGCCGGCAGAAATGTTGTTTCCGGTAAAGAGGGAGTTATTATCGAACGCCCTCGTACTGGCAGCCAGTTGCAAGGCTACGAAGACACCAAAGCCGAGTCCTGGGTGACCGTGGTCGCAAAGATACCGATCAAAGACCAAAACCTACGTTATCAAAACGCCTTGGCAAATGCCCGCGGATATGTTCAAGCTCAAGATGTTCCCGACTATCGAGGCTATTACGTTCTGCGATCTGAAGTGACCAGTGCCGGAGAAGGGCCGTGGGAAAAACTAGCGACAGTCCAAGACAAAACAATACAGGCTGAGCTAGAGAAAAGCGCGTCACGGGCTCCTTCGCTCATCAACAAAAAGTATACCCATCCGCTTCTTACCTACCCGCTGCCTTCGCTACTCTTACGCGATTGGGACAAGCGAATCACCCATTCCGAGATCCCACTACTTGTTGACGAAGTCGCCGAAGGCCTTGAAGCCGACCCTCTCGCTGAAGATGAAATTGAGTCTACCAACGAGGACGATCCGTTTGGTAGCTCTGCACCGAATCAGCCTCGTCGAGGACAGCGCGTGCGGGGAAGAGATCGCCGACGAGCACCAAGAGGTGCTGGGCCCATGCCTGGTGGGTATGGTGAGGGCGGAGGCTATGGTGAGGGTGGTGGACTTGGCGGCTATGGAGAGCCTGGGATGATGCGTGGTGGTCCGCCTAGGGGCGGTAGGTCAGCGCTAGGTGGTCGTGGCCCCGGTGCCACAGGCGGCTTAGATAGCTACGTTTGGGACGAAACGACCCAGTATTTGCTGTTTCGTTATATCGATCGTTCGGTTGAGCCTGGTAAGCGATATCGATACAAAATTCAATTGGTTTTGGCAGATGTGAACCGTGGCGTCGAAGAAACGCACCTGGATAAGACGGTTACCGCGAGGCTTAAAGCGAAAAAAATATCGTATCGCCTTTCGCCAGAGAGCGAGCCAAGCCCGATTGTTAGCGTGCCGCTACCAGCGAGAGTTTACCTAGTGGGCGGAAAACCGGTGAAAGAGAGTAACTACAACGCAGAACCTGTCGCCAAGTTGCTGGTGAAATCCTACGAAGGAGAGGCAGCCGCAGAGGTTGCTCTGATGTTGGATTCAGTAAAACGGGGCCGAGTTGTGAATTTGCATGAAAAGGCAACGGTCATTTGGTCCAATAAATTCTCTGCCGACACGAAGCCCGAATTTTTCTTTCGCACGGGAATTACCTTGTTAGATTTCTTGGGAGGCGAGGGGCTTAGTAGCAAAAATCGCGATCTAACGGCACCTGCGCGGGTGGTACTTATGGATGCCTCTGGGCGTATGTTTATTCAGTCGGAAATCGACGATTACGAACCGGTAGCCGCGTATCGTGCGATCACTGAAGACACGAAGGGCAGACGCCCTTCAGCAGGCTCCGGTTTTAATGGCATGGAGGGTGGCCTCGAAGGAGGCTTGGGAGGCCCCGGCGGTAGAGGTGGTGGCCGGGGGAGGCCGAGGTAACTTTTTTTCTAACCCTGCTCTTGGGGTCCACCTCACATTTCCGACAGCCTTCTCCCAGTGCGTTTCGTTCTATCATTGCCACGCCCTGGGGGCAGTTGTCGGTCATGTGTTGAGGAAAAAATCAGGCCTACTCCGACAGCCTGCCCCCAGCCACCCAAGTTTGCCACGATTCAAATTTGGAACTGCTGAAACTATTTTTCGCTTGTTCTTACCTATTAGCGGTTTCCTTTTTTGTTGCAGCCAAAGTATCCTGTGCGGCAAACGCTAGCATCGTCTTTGCTCTCTTCTAGCATCCTTCGTCGTGATTTCCTCGGCAGCCCTTCTCGGCAGACTTATTCTTACTGCACTTGACGCCTTTTCGGGTGACAAGTATTTAACCCCCTCTCGTGTCCGAACCGGGCGAGACGGAACTTGTCATTACGTCGGTAAAACATAGATTTTTTTCGGGTGGCTTGCCCATCCGCCGTGGAAGTGTTCATTCATAAAGCAGTTAAAAAGTCTATCGAATGGCTAAATGTTGCGAGACTTCGCCGAATTCTCGGTTATATGTCTCGAAAGGAGAGTTGTGTTGAGTGGGTCTACTAGACGAACCGGTCGTTGCTTTGTAATTGCAGCTTTTGCGATTCTTATGCCTTACGCCACCGCTTTTGCTGAAGGTGGGGCAGGACATACAAAGCCCGCTGCCTCGTTAACCCGAGCCGAGGTGGATAACTTGCTTATCCAAGCTCGGTCTGCGATGGCTACCGGTAAATTGGATGAGGCAGATGCCCTCGTTCGCCGCGCAGAAGCGTCGAAGGCCCGCTACCCATTGCTGCACTTTGGCGACACACCTGCTCGTGTCCGAACGGAGCTTTCCAAATTAACAGGTGGATCGAAAAAATCGAAAGCAGGAAACCCGCTCTCAAGATTGCTAGCCAAGTCCGCTCCAGATGTCAAAGACCCGTTCGCTGCCGCTGCTCTACTTACCGATTCCTCGCAGATGGCTCCGCGGACGACAAACACCACTCAGGCTGCCACCACTCAAATTCAGCCACCCCGAGCAATGCCCCAGCAGTCGGCTCGACAGTTGAGCGATGCGGCATTGCTCGCTGCTCGCCAAGCTTTGGCCGTAGGCGACGCAACCAGTGCAAAGCAATTTCTAGCACAGGCCATGAGCCAATCGGTCGAGTATTCTCCAGCTGAGGATTCTCCACAACGGGTCACCCAATCCATCAACGACTTCGAGCTACTTTCATCCAACAAGGACGAAAGCGCCAGTTGGCGGCAAGGCTATACGAAATTTCTCGTTTCGCAGGCTAGCGCGTTGGCAAATTGGGGAGACCTCGAAGGTGCCGAACGGACGGCAAACGAAGCTGCGGCACTTAGTGCAGACATTAAAGTCCAAGGGACAACCCCATCTGACGTATTGCGATTAGTCCATCAATTGCGAGCTGGCCCAGCATCGCTAGCACCGACTCCCAAAATTCCGACTTCGTTGTCGGCTGCGAAAGCAGAAACCACAAGGCTATTGGCTGAGGCTCGATTGGCGTTGGGCCATGGAGACTTGCGTCTTGCTGAAACTCTCGCCGCTCAGGCGAGTCGACTAGGCGTAGCCGATTCGACTTTTGCACATCACGAAGATCGCCCCTCGAAGCTCGCTGCCGACTTGCAGCTTGCACGGACCGAAATGCAGCAAATGACCCTGGCGTCTGAAGGCGTGCCGGTAGATTTAGCGCTCCCGGCTGCCAGCGGCAGCAGCGATCTTGAGTTATCGCCTCGCTTGGCTCAACTACCCGAAATCGTACCGACGCCTTTGCCTCCGCCTGCTGAAAGACCGATTCAGCCGGCCGACGCTTTCCAGCTTATCAAAGATGGCGAACGGGCCTTGCGCGAAGGAAATCGTCGTGCGGCTCTGGAGTTATTCCGTACTGCCTACGAGCAACGCGATCAGCTCGACCCGCTTAGCGTCGAGCAATTGCAAGGACATCTGCACATGCTCTCGGGCAATGCACCCACAACAACGCCACGACCAGCAACCAACTCGTTGTTGAATGCCGCCACGACAGGCCAGACGCTTGTGGCCCGTCAACTATCAGCCGAAATCGGAAAACGACAGTCCGAGGCCTCGCGATTGCGCCGCGACAGCAACCCCAAACGCGCGTTAGAGGTTTTGAATGAAGGGCTTGGACTGATTGCAAAGTCGGAACTCGACGAAGGGATGAAAAACCAACTCAATCGTCGTGTTCAACTGAGCATTGCAGAGACCGAAAAGTACATCAGCGATCATCGGGCAGAAATTGAACTCGACGAAGCAAATCGCGAAGTGTTAGAAGATATCGATCGCCAACGAGAGGTGAAGCAGCAAGTCCGCGAACGGATGGCTGAGTTGGTCGACCAGTACAATACCCTGCGAAACGAACAGCGCTACGCCGATATGGAAGTCGTCGCCAAGCGGCTCTTCGACTTGGCTCCCAAAGAGCCGGTGGCTCAGCAAGTTTGGGCAAATGCTAAGTTCATCCGCCGTGAGATGCTCAATAACGAAATACGAGAAATGACCGAGGAAGGAGTCGCAAGATCGTTTCTGGGGATTCGCGAAGATGCAGGTGAAGCGTTACTCCATTCGGATCAGCCCATCCGGTACGACCCAGAAAAATGGAGTGACGTAGTGGGCCGCGAAGGATCTAGTCCGGCGCGAAGCCGCCGTACAGCTCGTGAGTTAGAGATTGAGCGTAAGCTCCGTACGCAAGTCTTGCCGAAATACGAAAACATGCCGCTTTCCGAGGTGATCCACGGACTGTCGGACTTGGCGGGTGTAAACATCCATCTCGATGCCCGTGGCCTGGGGCAAGAGGCGGTCGAAAGCGACGCCCCAATTTCATTGAGCTTGGGGCAGGAAATTTCGCTCGAAAGCGCTTTGAATCTAATCCTAGAGCCACTTCACCTCGCCTTTATGATCAAGGACGACGTGATCAAGATCACTAGCGAGCAGCTAAGTGATGGCGAAAGGTATATCGTTAGTTACAACGTAGCCGATCTTGTGATTCCAATTCCGAATTTCGTACCTAGTACGAACATGGGTTTGCAAGGACTGATTAACGATGCCTATGCCGCGATTCCCCACCAAGGTCAAGCCGGGGGCATACCTGTCCCGGGGCCTATCGCTGTTGCAAACGGGGGGCGGCCAGACACGACGATTTTGCCGAATGGCGGCATGGCCCTTGCCCAACAGATGGGAGCCCCTGGTTCGCCAAGCGCTTCGGCACCGCTGAGAAGTGGTCCGGGAGGACTGGGTGGAGCAGCTAGTGCGGACTTCGATTCACTCATTGACTTGATTGTTTCCACCGTCGCGTTCGATAGTTGGATGGAAAACGGTACTGGAGAGGGCGAGATCCAGCCGTTCCCAACCAACTTGAGCCTGGTGATTAGCCAAACGCAACGAGTGCATGAAGAAATCGCCGACCTGCTCGAACAATTGCGTCGCTTGCAAGACTTGCAAGTCACGATCGAAGTACGATTTATTCGTCTAACGGATAGCTTCTTCGAGCGGATTGGTGTTGATTTCGATTTCAATATACGCGGGGCAAACGGCAACGCGATTACTGCTGCTACCAACGCGCTAACCAACTCTGGCCCAAGTGCCACGGTTGGTATTTCAACGAATCCCATACCCGGATTGGGGAACGCATTGCCAACCTTTACGGCTGATTTGGACGTACCTTTCCGCAACGAAAGCTCGACTTTAGCAGCCCCCGCGTTTGGCACACCTGCGGATGTCGGTTCGTTTGGCTTTGCAATTCTGAGCGATATCGAAGCCTTCTTCCTGATCAATGCCTCGCAAGGCGATCGACGGGCAAATGTCCTGCAGGCTCCTAAAGTAACACTATTCAACGGACAACTAGCGACTGTTGTCGATGCCTCGTTCGTGCCATTTGTTATCAGCGTGATTCCCGTCGTCGGCGAGTTTGCCGCAGCTCAGCAACCGGTGATTGTTGTACTCTCGGAAGGGACAACGATGACCGTGCAAGCCGTGGTTTCAGACGATCGACGCTATGTCCGTTTAACAATCGTTCCGTTCTTCAGCCAGATTGGCGAAGTCAGGACGTTTACCTTTGAAGGCTCTGAAACCACCATTTCGTCGAGCGAGACAACCGACCCCGACGACGACGGGAACAATGATAGCGACGCCAGTGCGAACCAAACGATTCGTAGTGGTACGACTGTTCAGCTACCAACCTTCCAACTGATCTCGGTAAGTACGACGGTTAGCGTCCCCGATGGTGGGACGGTGTTGCTTGGTGGCATCAAACGATTGCGGGAAGGCCGTAACGAGTTTGGCGTTCCTCTGATCGGCAAGGTGCCGTACCTCGATCGACTCTTCCGTAATGTTGGTATTGGTCGAGAGACCGATAGTTTGATGATGATGGTGACTCCACATATTATCATCCAAGAAGAGGAAGAAGAACGTCTAGGGATAACATCTGAGTAAATTTCGACGTGGGGGCCAGAGTAACTGAGATGTGCAGCCGAACGATAGTGACAACAGCAGCATTAGTCGCAGCGGCTGCGGTCGCATTTGGTGCCTATGCGGCTCACGGATTGACGGGACGCCTCGAAACCCTTGGCTATGCCGCCGAGCTGCGAGTGAGAGTCGGCTGGTTTGAAACCGGGGCGAAGTACCAAATGTCGCACGCCTTGGCTGCCCTGTTGGCTATGGCGCTAACTCCCCGTGCAATTTCTCTCAAGACTTCTCGACTTGCCTCAGCCGCGTTTTTTCTCGGCATCCTCCTGTTTAGTGGCTCGCTCTATGTGATGACGTTTGCTCCGGCGGAGTGGAAAAAGCTCGGCGCGATCACGCCGCTTGGAGGCCTGTCGTTTATCATTGGCTGGCTCATCATTGCCTTTGGCGCATGCCGCAACAAACCGTCAGAGTAAGTCGCCAACCAAAACACAAAGCCCGGGGATTTCACTCCCCGGGCTTTTCCTATGGCACGATGTGCTTAGAGCATTTGTTTCGCTCCACCGAGACGGTGGGACTATATAGCCCGACCCTCTGGGTCGGAGCGGCTGAACACACAATAGTGATATGCTCAAAACTACTCAAACCGCTTGCAAGCATTCAAGCTCTTTGGCCAATCGCTTACGAGCAACGTGAAGTCGCCTTTTGATCGTCCCCAGCGGGGCCTCAAAATCGTCGCTCATCTCTAGCAGCGAACGACCGTTCAAGTAGAACGCCACCAAGGTACTACGATCGAGCGACGCCAAACGGTCTAACCCTTCGTGGAGTTGGTTCGTCCGTTCGCTGGCTAGCAACGAGTCGACCGGCGCCGTGTGGCGGCAGTCGGGTCGGTCAATCGTGTGAGGCTCAACGGCAATCGTAGGGGGCCGTCTCATGCTTCGGTTGATCGACTGACGCACCGCGATCGACCGTAACCAACCGGCAAACGCGGCAGGCTCCTGCAATTGGTAGAGTTTCTCGAACGCCTTAATGAGAACATCTTGGGCCACCTCTTGCGCTTCGGCATGGTCGCGCAACCTTCGCCAGCACACGATATAAACCATGTGTTCAAACCGACGGGCTAACTCGCCAAACGCCTTCGATTCGCCCTGTTGGGCAGCCAAGACGAGGTCTTCGTTGGTGGTGTCTAAGTATTCGGCTATTGATAAAGTTGCAGTCATGATTCTCTCGAAGATGGCTGAAGGTGCAAACAACTGCACGATCAACAAAATGGGTGGCAAGAATCGGCAAAAAACTTCCAGCGCAAATATCGCAGGAAAGATGCCGAAAAACCGTTGCTCGAAAAATGGAAGGCGTTGCTAAGACCTTGTTGCCCAATTTCAGGCGACGTCGTGGCGACACGTTAGGTTGTGTCCCCACTGGCGTTGCTTCACCGCGACAAAGCAACGTGCCACATGGACGCGTGGTTTCATGCCGCGCAGATCCATTGGCATATGCCAGAGTACGTCAGACATCTCTATCGAGAGTCGAGACGCGTAATAGGACAGCGCTACGGATAGATCTGCGCAGAGGGAGCGTAATGCTTCGATGCCGACAATCAGCTTGTTACCACGGCGTACAATGACGTTGCGGACGATGCTGCTGATGTTGCTAAGAAGATTACGCATGGTGACCCTCGCTGCGCCTAGCGCTGCTTGAGAGAGAACCGAGTGGATAAAAAACTAAGGCCCTGATGTAAGTCGAGCCTTAAAACCTACCTTGAGTGTCTCAGCCCGATTGCCTTCGGTCAAGCGAAATTTCGCCCACCCTCGGCAGCCGCTAGCTGCGAACACCCTCCATGACCCTCATTTCGACCGATTGGTTCGCGCCGGGCACCAAAAAATCAAACTTTGTTGGCAAAAACAGAGCTTGCCACGTAACACGTTACCACAAAGCAGGTTAGGGGGGGCGTCAGCCGTGTATGCTTGCCGCTGGGGTAGAGAGAGATTTGCGTAGCATTGCTTGTTTTTTGGGGTAACAACTGGGAATACGCAGGTCGAGTGAGGTGATGAGGTCGTGGCACCTTGTTTCAAGGCTCAGAAGACGCTCAGCAGTGTAAATCGCGAGCAAGCACTTGGGAGGTTTTCTTTATGGAGTCGGTATATGCCACTGGGCCTTCTGGTGCTTGCCTTCGTCGTCGAGGCCATCGTTGTCAGGCACAGGCGAAATCGCCCTGGCGTGTTTTGCGATGGGCTTGCTAAAGCCGTATCCTAAATCTTGGCTATCGATTCTACTCCAAGAGGTTGTTGAGAAACCCATGAAACATGTTGATTACCACTTGGCGATCGTAAGTCGTTTCAGCAAGTGCCCTCGCGAGGTTTCCCATCTCACACAAATCTTCGCGATGGTCGGCACACCAGATAATCTGTCGTTCGATCCCGTCTAGATCGCCCGGGGTAACTGCAACCCCGACAGACTCGTGGTCGACCGTCTGGGCTACATCGGTACCCTCAGGCACAATCGCCAACAGAGGCGTGCCGGAAGCCAGGATGCCATACATTTTGCTCGGCATTAGACACCCTGTAATATCTGGGTGCATGGAGATCACATGCAAGTCAGCTGCACTCAAGCTCTCCGCTAATTTATTGCGTGGTTGATAGGGAAGTACTTGGATATTGGCAAGTGAACGCTGCTCGATCATTTTTTTGAGCGAGCCACAGGCTGCTCCACCACCAACTAGCAAGAAGCAAATGTCCGCGCGCTCACGCAATCGATCCGCAGCATCGACCAACTGTTCTAAACCTTGTGTCAGCCCCATATTGCCAGAGTGCATGACTACAAACTTGTCTCCCAACGCATGTTCCTTGCGAAACTGATTCGCTGTGCCCTTGATGGGATACACGGCCTTGGTATCAATCCAATTAGGAATAATGATGATCTTTTTCTGATCGACTCCATGCTCCACCAAGCGTCGTTTCATGTCGTGGCTAAGGACGATTATCCGATCTGCTCGTTTGTAGGCGCCAAACAAGAGAAATCGGACCGTCTTCGTGATAAACCCTGGTTTCACCTTTCCGACGGCAATCGCAACGTCAGGATAGATATCTTGCAAGTACACCACCAACTTGGATCGCTTCCAAAATTTCAAGAACCGACCCAAGGCAGGCAAAAGAAACGGATCGGTCTCTACAACGACCACATCTGCTTGTTTCATGAACACCGAATTCACGGATGCGACCAGCAAGAAGCTGATCAAATTTGCCGCTCGGTGAAAAAGGCTGCGATGTTTATCAAAAACAAAATGTCCGACTCGGTGGATTTCAACCAAGTTTTTTGATTCGCAGCCACGTCGCTTGAATGCTTCGTTATGTGGATTGGCGTTCGGCTGGCCGCACAAGACGGCGATCTCAAATTCTTCAGAAAGCCCTTCGCAAAGATCGGTCAGCAATTGGCCAGTTGCTTCCGCATCGGGCCAATAGGAGCGATTGATAAACAGTACGCGTTTTCCCATGAGATGTATTAACGTTCGCGGATAGAATTTGCTTGAAGCTCGGCGAGGTAACTCTGGTAGGTCTGTGCGATCCCGTCGCGCAAACCGATTCGAGGAGACCAACCAAGGTGGTTAATTTGTTTGGTATCAGTTCGCTTCAACATGGTTCCATCAGGCTTGGTTCGATCGTTGGTCAAGAGACCTTGATAGCCAACGATATCTGCAACCAACTCGGCCAATTCCTGAATGCTAATGTCTTGTCCTGTTCCCAAATTGACCAAATCGGGGGGGCTGTCTACTTGACTCAAAAAAACAATCGCCTCTGCCAAATCTTCTACATGCAAGAACTCTCGTCGGGGCTTGCCGGTGCCCCAAATCACCACTTCCTTCAGCCCCTCTTGCTTGGCTTGGTGAAGACGTCGAATCAAGGCGGGCATGACGTGTGAGTTGTCAGGATGGTAGTTATCGCCTGGGCCATACAGATTCGTCGGCATTGCTGAATGAAACAGCACGCCGTACTGCTGTCGATAAAATTGACACATTTTCAAGCCGGCGATTTTTGCGATCGCATAGGCTTCGTTTGTTTTCTCCAGCGGACTGGTCAGCAAAGACGTCTCAGGCATGGGCTGTGGGGCTTCGCGAGGGTAGATGCACGTACTACCCAAGAATAAGAACCGCTCACATCCACAATGGTAGGCCGCATGAATCGCGTTGGTGGCCATCGTCAGATTTTCATAAATGAAATTGGCCGGGTAGGTGTTATTGGCATGGATTCCACCAACTCGGGCAGCAGCAAACAGGACTACCTCCGGTTTTTCGCTGGCGAAAAACGCATTGGTTGCCGACTGATTGCACAAATCCAATTCGCTGCGTGATTTCACAAGCAGCTTTTCGACACCAATCGCCTTGAGCTTCCGTACAATGGCAGCTCCAACCATTCCACGGTGACCGGCTACAAAGATTTTTTTGTCGCTCAAACTACTCATTTTAATCTCGGCTAAAGGCTTTCTTGGCCCCAATTCTACCTCAGGGGCGATATTTTGCAGCTAACAAGAAGAGAGCTAGAAAGCGGCGAATATCAATCGACGAGTACTTGCGACAATTATCTGACATCAGCCAGCTTCGATTCCCTCTCGGCTAGCTCCATGTCAGACTCAATCATAATCTGGGCCAGTTGCTGGCAATTGGTCTCAGGCTCCCAGCCGAGCTTTTCCTTCGCCTTGGAATAGTCGCCTAGCAAAAGCTCAACTTCGGTCGGACGGAAATAGCGAGGATCGATCTCGACGTATTTTTCCCAATCCAGGTCCAAGCTTTTGAAGGCATACTCGAGAAACTGTCGAATCGACTGCGTCTGGCCAGTTGCCACGACAAAGTCGTCCGGCTCATCGTGCTGAAGCATAAGCCACATCGCTTCTACGTAGTCTTTCGCATATCCCCAGTCTCGCTTTGCGTCGATATTTCCAAGATACAATTTGTCTTGCAAACCGAGCTTGATCCGAGTTGCTGCTCGAGTGATTTTGCGTGTGACAAATGTTTCGCCGCGGCGTGGTGATTCATGGTTGAATAAAATACCGTTGCTCGCGAACAAGTCGTAAGCATGGCGGTAATTGACGGTTTGGTGAAACGCGTAAACTTTGGCACAGGCGTAGGGGCTTTGTGGTCGAAATGGCGTTAGCTCGGTTTGCGGCGATTCAACGACATCGCCAAACATCTCGGACGAGGACGCCTGATAAACCTTTGTCGGGCGGCGTTTGTTGAGCTGCCGAGCCGCTTCGAGGATATTGAGCGCCCCGGCTCCTGTTGCCTGTAGCGTATAGACGGGCGAATCGAACGAAACCCGAACGTGGCTTTGAGCGCCCAAGTTATAGATTTCGTCAGGTTCTACGTCTAAAACGAGATTCGTTAAATTCTGCGCGTCGGTAAGATCGCCAAAATGTAGGGAGAGTTTTGAATCGGACTTGTGAGGATCTTTGTAGATGTGGTCGATGCGTTCCGTATTAAACGAGCTACTACGACGGATGATCCCGTGGACTTCATAACCTTTGGCCAATAATAATTCGGCCAAGTACGAGCCGTCCTGGCCGGTGATTCCTGTGATTAAAGCGCGTTGCGACATTATTTAACCTATGTATACAAGTTGAATAGATACCATGCTTAAACAATCAAGGCCCTCGGAGAAAATGTACTAACAGCAACCCTATCTTACGATAGCCTAAGATTGACGGATACCGGGTGGGGCAATTCCTTACGCTGTTTGTGCCAGGGCGTGATTGGCCTCGTTATTGGTCAAGGGAGAGTGTGTAGATGAAGCAGAAGGGCGAGAAGCTCCTGCCACGAGCCCTCTTCAGGTTTTTTAGCCGGTGGGCCAGAAGCAAACGCCCGCTCTAGCGATTGTAACGCTTGGCTTGGGGATTCGGGGTCGAAATATTGAGCGTCTTTTCCACAGAGTTCCGTAGCATAGTCTAGGTTGCTGCACGCAATGGGAACATTAAAATGTAAGGCCTCAATCAAAGGCAAGCCGTAACTTTCCAGCCGAGAGGGGAAAAAAAGGCAGTCCGATTTTTCGTAGTAATCCCTACACTCAGCCATCGAGAGTTGCCCGACAAAATCGATCCAAGGTATGTGTCGCAGAAAGGGCACCTCGTCTGGCGCGATGGTCAGAGCCAATCGGAAGGGAGGTGTTTTTCCTTCCAGATAATCGTGCATTTTTCGTACGAGTTTAAGGTTTTTGTGAGGGTAGGCTAACGCTGGGTAGAAAGCGATTTTGCAGTCGCCCTTCGGCTGAGGCGAAGTTGCGTTCAGCGAGCACAGGACGGATCCGTGGCGAAACACATGTACTTGGCGGCTCAGTAGGCTTGGGTACGAGGCGAGGACGCATCGTTTCATGTGATTGGTTTGTACAACGACGTGTTTCACCCGCGATACATTGCGGTCGAAGATCTTGCGCATGACTTTGAACTTGAGCGACCGACCTACACTTGGCAGTACTTGGGGTTTGATCAAATGTGCCTGCTGCAGAAATAAGACCTGATCGTCAATGCGGTGCGGCAAGTCTCCCAGGACGATATGGAAGGCATCAGGCTGCTTGGGCCGCACAAGGGAATACTCGATAAGGCGACGAGCAAGTTGCCTGGGGCTTGTCCCTGCTAAGAGTAACTTGGCGTGGGCCGGAAGGGGGATTTGCTCGAACTCGGCTAGCTCTGGTACTAGACACTGAAAATCGAACTGTGGGAAGTGATGTAGTTGTTCGAGCAGCTTGACGACGATAGAACGGGCACCCAGCCCGCGGCAGTTTTCCGCATGAATAATCACCGATTTCAGCGACATTCGATTCTTGCTCTCTGAGGTAGACCTCATTATTAATTCTACAAACCAGTTTGCCAACGCAGGCAATTGAATTGGCCCCATTCAAACAATACATCGCCTTAGACTAGTCGGCTTCCTATTTGCCACTTTGCGAATCGCAAGAGAGCACCAAATTCTGTCCTTTTGATTCATGGGGAGACGTGTCAGCAATCTAAGAATACCAGCACCACCCAGTGTCGTACTCATTCTGGACCGCGACGCGGAGGCTTGCCGGCGCAGTATCGGATAGCGTCTTCCATGCCGTCGACCATCGACGTCAGTGTAAATTGCGTCTGGACCGTGTCAAGTGCGTTCATTCCCATTTGCGTACGTCGTGAATCATCGCGAAGGAGGCTCGCCAATGTTTTCGCCAAATCTTTGGGATCACCATCGCGAAAGAGCTGACCGTTGTGGGCAGGCAACAAAACGTCGATTTCTGGATTGTGTTGGGCGATATTGTCGCCGGTTACCACCGGTAGTCCGTAGCCAAATGCATGCAAGAGACTCAGCCCGATATTTGCCGGATAAACGAATAACTTCGACGCAAGGAACCATGGAGCGAGGTCTTCTTCATCGTAGATCGCGCCGAGGAATCGAATGCGTTTTTCGATGCCAAGCTCCTTCGATAGTTCCTTCAGTTGTTGCGCTGCCGAGTTTTCTTTTCCAATAAGAACCGCTTCGATGTTCGGGAAGTCGACTTGAAGTGTCGCGACAGCCCGCAAGAGCAAATCGACCCGATTTGCTTCCTCGAACCGTGAGACGTAGAGCAGAATGTCCTTTCCGCCCAAGCCTTTCTGCTTTTTGAATTCTTCCAATCGAGAAGAGTTTTTTCTCCAGGCCGCCTTTGCCTGTTCAATCGGGTTCTGGTCAATTGCGTTCGGAGCAACAAAAATACGATTTGGATTCCAACCCTCCGCAACGAATTGATCGGCGGTTGTTCGGTCATAGAACATCAAGGCCGTGCCTGGTCGTGCCACGGTGTTTCGGATGGCGCGGCGCCAGTCACTTTCGTGTTTTGAATAGCCATGTCCCCACAAGATTGTCGGCACCGCATTTGCCTTTGCAGCAAGCAGTGCGGGTAACAGCGTTGCGTAATGGACATCCCAATTCAGGATTGCCACGTCTGCGCGTCTACGGTGGACTGCAGCAAGCTGGGCATATTGCCAATAGACCGGATGTGGCCCAATCTGAATCTGCCGGAAACGCATTGGGGTTGCGGAAAACCCGACGGCGGGTACGTTTGGCACACTGGGGCGTTCGCCGTACAGGACTTCGAGTTCGATTCCGTCACGCCCGGCCAACTCGCGAAATACCGGCACACGATACTTCGCAAGCGCTGGCTGTTGAATGGCAACGCGAATAGCTTGATCTTTTGAAACCACAGCACACCTCTTCGGCACCAGTTAACTACTTTGCTTGCGGATTGCATTAACAACCTGTCCGGCGTGTGTGACGATCCTGAATCGCGATGAAAATCTAGTATACTCTCTTGCCCCAGATCGGCTCAACAAACGAGTATTTTTCTGTCACTGCTCGGTATCTGCCAATCCATGAGCTAACGCAGATGTCCAGTGAGGCGTCCATTATTGATAGCTTGTGTCAATGTGACAACTAAGGCCGCTGAAATAAAGAAGTGGCGTTGCATCGTGAGATTGCCGCTTAATTGCATTGATATGCAGCTGAGAATCATGGCAGAATAACATGCCAGATACAACGGCTGCTGAACAAATTTAATCTTCCGGAAAACGGCAATGAAAAACGAGACCAACAACAAACCGCCACCGATGCCCAGCTCACAGAGCGCCTCTAGGACTACATTGTGAGGATACCCCATACCAGTTCGGAGATCAAAGCCACCAACTCCATAGCCAAATATGGGTTTGCGTTGAAACAACTCGATCGCCTTCCCCCAGGAATCGAAGCGGGAATTTACAGATCGGTCGTTTCCACGGGTAGTGGCCACGGTTGTACGATACAGTCGGTCCCACGTCTCGGGATGTTGTGCCAAATAGTAGAAGAGCCCTGCCATTAGAGTTCCAAAGACGATGATGAAGCTGAACACAAATGTTGCCTTCCTTTCAGACCATATCGCCATGACAAAAAATGTAAACGCGACTGCCACCACGAAACCAAGTACGACCGATCGAGTTTGAGAAGCAACAAGGCCGTATGAACAAATGAGGAACGCAGCATAGTTTACGAACTTCGGGGTTTTCAACCCAAGAAATGATTGTCTTTTCAAGAACATGAAATAGACAATCATATATGCTCCAATCGCCAACACTCGAGCGAGCGTAATGGTGTCGCCTTCCCCCATTCGCAGCCTCGTCACCCACTCCCCGACACCGGCCCCTCTTCCAATTGCGAAAGCGCCGATGAAGGTTGCTGCCATCGCATATCCGGCGATAACGTCCTCGGCGCATCGGATCGACTTAGCAGTACCGAATCGTATGGCGAAGTAGTAGGTCGTGCTGAAGAGCGCGAATCGGATAAGAAGTATGTATTGACCGGCTGACAGCGAGGAAAATGCATATAAGGCGGTAAACCCAAGCAATAGGTAGTCGGCGAGTACCAGTTTTAGTTTCATCTCGCCTACTGCCGAAAAGTTGCGAAAAAACACTATGGCAAAGGCAAAAAAAGGCACTCCAAGCGAAACTAAGTTGTACTGGATTCCATACAGTGGATTTCCGAGAACCTGATTTATGAAAGATCCGAGTCCCGCAAAAACGAGAGCAATCCCATATCTGGGCGACATTGCCAAGGCGACAACGGCAATGACGTAAATCAGGGTAAGAGCCACGGCGACAAGTCTTTCACGAATAATTACTAGGCATCCACTAAGAATCCAACTTTTGTCGAATGAGATGCTTTGAAGGCGTTGTTTTTTTGAGGCTGCGGTAGCTTCCGCCTATCTTTTTTCTGTTTTTTCCTGCCTTAGGTGTCCCAATGCGCTAGACCAATGGCTACTTTTTGACAATCGATATAACGTTTCGATCACTTTGCCATTCTTTTCTATCCGCCCCTCTTCAGCAACGCAGAACGGTTTTGAATATCCGATAAGTTGCGCAAGCCGATTTCGTCTTGGCTGTACGATCCCAATATCGCCGAATTGGTGTAAGTTGCACACCCACGCGGTCACGATTTACAGCTTTCGCTACAGTCTCAGATAGAAACCTCGCAACCATCAACAATAGGATAGCATCTTGCAGCTTATAATGCAGGATGGATAAGTAAATCAGTAAACCCTTTTCCCAAGAGAAACAATGGCACGCTAACACTTACGTAACCCTTATGGGCCCAAAGTGTAGGCATCTAGTGTTACGTCCGCAGGGCAAGTTGACATGGCTCGCACCAAGAGCGGATTAGCTTACGATCCCAGGTGCCGCTGATACGCCTCTAAAAGGCTGCAAGCCGACTGATCCCAAGTCAGATTTTCCAGTACATGCTGGCGCAACAAGCCGCCGTGTGGCGCGTTCCACGCACGCACGACCGCTTGGCGAATACTCGATACTGAATATGGGTTGACGTATTCAGCCAAATTGACAAAATAATCTGGAGGTCCTCCGTTTTTGGTAATCACGACCGAAGCACCGTAACTGGCTGCTTCCAAAGCTACCAACCCTGTTCCCTCGTGTATACTTGGCAGGCAGAACACTCTGCAGGCTGTATACAGGCTATTGAGTTCCTCCCGATCAAGGAAACCGAGTAGTTTTATATTCCCATACTGATTGGCTAGCGATTGAATCCGGTCCAACACAGGCCCTGGTCGGGCACTACCAGCAATGACCAACGGATACCCGGTCGGTCCCACAGCCTCGACAAGACGGACCACGTTTTTGCGTTCCTGCGTGTAAGCACTAACATGCAGGAGAAAATCCTTGTTCAGTTTGTATCGCTGCCGAGCCATTTCAGAGTCTGCACTTGTTGGCGAATCCACGCCATTTAGGACTATTTCGGTTTTTTCAGGATCGACGCCCAGGCCGCGTACGATCCGTTCACGTTCATGGTTCGATCGGCAGATGACCAAATCACTGTCGCGAGCCTGCTGGCGAAAAACGCCCGGAACCGTAAAAACTTTGCCTGTCAAGCCGCCTAGGCGTGTGGCTAGGCGATAACGCCAGTTCGACTCATTCGTATCGATAATCGGTGCAAACACCAGCATGCGTACCGATTCGGGCCGTGTTTTCTCGATGCCGTAGTGTGCAAATCCACCTAGAAAGAACTGCACGACGTCAAACGGCTCACCATCGTAAGCTTGCCAAGGATCCATGCGGCGAACATCGTGACCAGCCCGTTCGAGTGCTTCGGCTTGGAACTCTGCTTGCGCACGAACTCCATTACCAGCGTCGGACAGCGTGAAACTACCTGGCAGAATCAATCCTATTTTCATAAAAGCTATCCTGCATTCCCCACTGTCAAGGCGGCCCTCGCCGAGAACTGCCTATTACACGCTATCGTAGATCAGCGCTCAATAATCAGCTGCCGATCTAGTATTTAATTGGACCTGCTCGATTCTTTCAAGAAAAAAAGGGATGCTAGTGCTTTGACAACTCTTAGAAGTGGGATGCGAGTCGTCAGAACCACTTACCACAAAATTACTTCTGACGACTCGCATCCCACTTTTTAGTTATGACAAAGCACTAGACAGATTCGTCAAACTCTATTTTGTAAGTGCGTATTACACTTCCATCGCCAACTTCAACACCAGGTACTTCTAGTACCAACTGCAAGCACTTACTTGGGATATCAAAAGGAGGCTTATCTAAGTAAACGCCAGAGTTTTCATTCGACCTGTTCCAACTACCATGCACAATGTCCTTGTTAGGGATAATGTCTGGGTTATCCGCTGGAAGATGCTCGGTTACGAAGCAAACCTTGTACTTCCGCAATTTGGGGAGGATCTTAGCAATCTGGGCATTTGAAAGATGTTGCAGCACTTGCCTCAGGAGGCAAACGTCACCTTCAGGAAGTTCATCACTAACAAGATCTAAACAGCAAAACCTTACATGGGGATTGGTGACTGTCGATTTATGGTGTTCGATCAGATCGGAAACGACATCCACGCCAACATATTCGGAGCAGTAGTCGAAGAAGTTTTTGCTTATCTGCAAATCGCCACAACCGAGATCGACAAGAGTTCTATTACCACCAAAAGATTGAAGATGTTCGGTGATTACTCTTATGTATGGTTTAGTGATGTGCTCTACCGATGATCCGGGCCCCGAATAGAATACTCCTTTCTTTTTACCCCATTTTCCTTTTCGATAGATGTCCGTGAAAACATCTCGGGGGGAACGAGTAGAATTTCGCTTAATCCACGCACGTTGCCTGCACTGCGAAACGAGACTAACAAGAGGTCTTGGCACCAAAGCTCTAATAGTTTTTTTTATTGTTTTGGATAACATGAATTGGGCTACTCCGACTACCCTACTGGGATGCTAAGGCCTTCGTCACCGAGGGATCGTTTTCCAATGACAGAGCCACAGGCTACTTGATGAGTTCTGTCTCTATATTGATCCCAGGAAACAATCTTGAAAGAAAAGATATCTCATAATAGTTTTGCGTATGTGAATTCAGATTGACCAAAGGATCTATGACAGCATTGAAAAGAAAAAATAACCGAGCAGGGAATCGCGGATTTTCAAAGGTGATTTTCGTATGGCCGAGACTAGAAAAATGGAAATCGAAATAATAATCTCGCCCATGAGTCGAATTCTTAAGAAAGAAGTCGAATGTTCGAACGGAAAATTGTTTCCGATGCGTCGGGTCTACAAAGTTATTCCGTGAAGTAAAATGAGGCACTGTTATCCTCAATCGTCCACCTGGCTTAAGAATTCGATGAATATCTTGTAGTACCAGAATGTAATCTACATGCTCTAAGATATCCTTACAAAGAACCTCCTCGAATTGCTGGTCTTCAAAAGGAAGCGGCAGATCCTCAATTCCCCAGACAACATCAACTCCAGGTAGGTCGACAATATCCAGGTTCGTCCAACCTTTTTTTATGTCCGTCCCACAACCCAAATTCAATCTGTTTTCATTCATCTTAGTATCAATAGTTCCAAACTTGTGGACATGCTTATTTCTGATGTCAAGCCAGAAACCAGATGGCCGGAGACAAAAAATGATTTACTGAAGCCAATGCTGGGATACTTTGTTCAACCTCTGGGATGATTGCTTCGCCGTTCGGCTGTACCAACACCCAATCAACGTGTTGCCGGGAAACAGAAAACGTTCGGTGGACGGGCAAAGCTACGGAAGGTGGAAAAGCCACGTCCAGGCTTGGGTAACTTGTTTCTACAGAACAGCACTGTCTTACCTCAGAAGTGTAGGCCAAAAAAAGTGGCAAAACAAGCATTTAATGGACTCTGGCGGGACTATCGACTGCGAGCCAAGACAATAGTGACCCCAGTTTACATGTGTACAATCGCCCTGCCGAAGTGGCGATCACACGGAAGTTGTTTGCCGCGATCCTTGACCGGATCGCCCTGTTGGCGATTCCACCACCGAGCGAGTATGGATGTATGAAATGAACAACTCGACCGGAGAAAACAGGGCCTATTGCGGCAGAATTATGCGCTGAAATCGGTTTTCGGGCCGCTCAGGCCCGTTTGACGGGGCGTAGCCAAGTCCCGACCTCCGCAGCGGCGGGAAAATGCCGGAAAATTCACCAAGCACTGGACGCGGGCGCGGGCGATGTTAGGATGGGGACCGAAATACGCCTGGAGGGGTTCCAGGCTCAACTCAACCCAAATGGGCAATGGTAGTCATTCCCCAAATCGCCGAGATCCTGTAGGTTAGCGTACATGGCGAATCTCATCCAGGCAATTCTTCGGAAGATTCTCACTCCTCTACTCAGGCCTGCCGTGGAGGAGATTGTGCACAAGTCGACCTATGTTTGGGGGCCTCAGGAGCGACTGAAGATCGCAAAGGGCGCACGACTTGTTAATTCCCTGCTAAATACATCTTCCGGAACGATCACCATTGGAGATCAGACATTCACAGGGCATAGTGTGTCCATACTGACGGGTACACATGATTACTCGCTTCAAATGGCAGATCGCATGAAGAATTTCCCGAAAGAGGGGGGAGATATTGTGATTGGCAAAGGCGTGTGGATCGGAAGCAATGCCGTCCTCCTGGGGCCCTGCTCGATTGCTGATCATGCTGTAATTGCCGCTGGTGCGATTGTTACAGCGGGATCAGAGATTCCAGAAGGGGGTATTGCCGTTGGTGTTCCGGCAAGAGTTGTAAAGACAGTCAAATAATGTTGTCTTGAAAGATGAATTGAAAAACAGCATGTCAGAAATAGTGCGTTAGCCTATAACCGGCGGATTCCGAACAGGACTCTTCTTGCGCCGTTGGTGTCGGTTTTTGTATCTATTGTGTGCAATTCGTGGTTCAAATCCGTCTGTTGTTTGCCATTTGAGAAGGCCAAGTCTAGCGAAGCGGGGTCACCGAGTTCGCGATTCTCGCAAAAGTCCCCACGCCTCGAATAAATCTGACAAGCCACCAGGCAATGCTATACCAACCAGCACATAGCTGGCCGAGAAGACCGAAAAGCTAGCGATCAGCCTCGCAACAAAAGACAAAGCCACCGGCAACACGCAATCCAAACTCGCTGTGATCAGCCCCGCGACGATCGATGCCAAAGCAGGCCGCCAAATCGCCGCACCGAGATCGGCAAGGCGTATCGGGGTACCGCGAAAACAATAGGCCAGCATCGGAAAACGGGTGACCGTTTGGACGAGACTCAACGCAAGGGCCACTCCGACAGCTCCCCATTGTACACCAATGACATACGCGATGGCGGTCAATAATGTTCCCACAACCCATGCTCGAAACTGACGATCGGTTCGACCTACCGACAGGTATACCCAGTAGTCAGCCACATGAAGCGTCCAGATGAAGCCGGCTGGAGCCAGGGCACGAAAAATCACGGTGGAATCAGCCCACTTCGGGGTTAGTACAAGTAGCACCAGTTCATCCGCCGCCACGAACGAAAACACGACTATTGGCATGCTGACCGCCGTGAGCAGAAAAATACCTTGCCGGTAATAGTTGCGAAACCGGTCCGGCGAATCTACCAACCTGGAAAGAACCGGGATTGCGATCGCAGTCAAAGGCACATTGATCTGCTGCAACGGAAGCATCAGCAATCGATATGCTTGAGTATACAGGCCGAGAGGAAACGCTCCTAAAACGCGACCGATTAAAATCTTATCTATATTCAGAGTCGCATAGCTGAGTAAGTTTACGCCCGTCAAGTAGCCGCCAAAGCTCAGCAACGGTCGTACACCCGACCCACGTCGTGGACCGCTCGGTCGCCAACCGCACGCGACCCACACACCTATTGCACCCACTACGGCGGTAGTCAGCGGCATTGCCACCAACGCCCAGTATTTGGCCTCAGGCCAGTAGGCTGCCCCAAACATCGCCAGCGTAATTGCTACGACAATGCCCGCCAGCATGGATACAGTGTCGACGATCGCTAACGCGACGAATCGCATCTGACGTCTAAGCAACGCTTGGTGCTGGATACTCAGCCCGCTGACGGGAATGCCCAAAGCCAACACCATCGTAATCCGCGTTAGCCGCGGCTCTGTGTAAAACCAGGCGATCGGCGTAGCCAAGCACACCAGTAGCACCCCCAGCACCAGCCCCATCGCCACGTTGACCCAAAACAGTGTGCTAACTTGGGCGTGGGTAATCTCAGCCCGCTGCACCGTCGCCATCGACAGGCCCATATCCTTAAACAGCGTCACAAACCCCGAGACGGCTACCACCATGGCCACCAGACCGAAGTCCTCTGGCGCCAGCAGCCGGGCGAGCGCCATAATCGACACCAGATTCAATAGTAACCGCGCCCCTTGAGCAGCCATTGTAACCGCGCCACCACGTACCGAGCGGCCCTTCAGGTCGGCCGTAAGGTGGGCGGTTTGAAAGTACTGATCTAGATCACGTTCCTGGAACGTATCTTCCTCAGGCTCTGACGCATTGCTCTTTGATTCGGACGGTATGTGGATCGCACTCTTCCCCTTGATAAACCCAATCGCATGGGCAACCGGATGCAGCCGAGCATATCTGACTCTTCTTGTCCCCAGACAATGCCATATTCCCTCACGCTAATAGCCACTTCATTTGCCGCAAAGATTATAACTTTCTCGACGGGGTGCGAAGCGACACTTGCTGCCAGTATAGCCCCAGAGGCAATGCTCGCCAACATGACGGGTATAAGATGCAAGTCTTCTACCCGTCTAGCCAGAGGGGTTCTCCCGGTTATTCTTATCCTGAGGCTCTTCAGATGGGGAGATGCAACAGGCCGACGCTATCCGAGGTGGTGGACTATCGCAAGGAAGCAAGAACTATCAATCGTGGCAACGGTTCGTAACATGTCAGCCATCTGAAGTAATAGGAACACAGATCAGACGGATTTTCACGGATACAAAAAGAAGATTATTGAAGTCCTAGGGGCTAAAGATCGAAACAGACGGTTTCCCAAAATCGTCTTGTTATCTGCGACAATCTGCTAAATCAGCGTTCATCTGTGTTCTGTTCTGCTGCACTCAGCTGAGGTGTTACAGGGGTTCTAAAAAACGAGTTGTCTTCTTGGCGCTAGCGGCGGAATGCTTCGATGGTGATCTTTCTTTTGGGCCTCTATCTCAGTATTAGGCCTTGACGATTTTTTCTCGACCTTGGGAAACATGTTGGGTCGCATTTCTTGTATCGATAATCAATGGAGCGTGTTTGACAATGAACTCGTAATCGTAAGCGGAGTGGTTTGTGGCTATGAGTACACAATCTAGGCTAGCCAGATATTCGGCGGTAAGCTCGCAACTGTCCATCTCTGGAATGTCATGGGCCCGCATGGATGGCAAGTGGGGAATGTGTGGATCGTTGTACGTTACTAGCGAGCCTAGCGCGATCAAACGTTCAATCAAAACAAAGGAGGGGCTCTCTCTAGGGTCGTCAACATCTGACTTGTAGGCCACGCCAAGAACTCCAATGCGGCTTCCACGAACGGGTTTTCCTACCTTGTTGAGTGCGTTCATTACCTGTCGAATTACGTACTCAGGCATTGAGGAGTTGATCTCGCCGGCGAGTTCAATAAAGCGAGTCGACATGCCATGCTTGCGCGCAACCCAACTGAGATAAAATGGATCGATGGGGATGCAATGCCCCCCCAGCCCAGGCCCAGGGTAGAACGCAGAGAAACCAAAAGGCTTCGACTTCGCTGCATCAATAACTTCCCAAACATCAATCCCCATGCGCTGACACAGCATCTTCAACTCGTTGACCAGCGCAATGTTCACCGCTCGATAGGTATTTTCTAAAATTTTGCAAGCTTCGGCAACTTCGCAAGACGACACGGGAATTACTTCAGTCACGGCAGCCTTGTAGAGCTCCATGGCAATCTGCAAGCTCGGTTCGTCATAGCCGCCAACGACCTTAGGAATCTTTGCCGCCGAATACTGGGCATTGCCTGGATCCTCTCTTTCTGGGCTATAAGCAAGAAAGAAATCGACTCCAACTTTCAAACCCGACTTAGACAGTTCCGACAACACCACGTCGCGAGTGGTTCCAGGGTAAGTCGTACTCTCGAGGACAATGAGTTGCCCAGGTCGGAGGATCTTGGCAATTTCCCGAACCGTCGAAATGACATAGCTTAAATCGGGGTCGCGGGTATCGGTGAGCGGAGTAGGCACACACATCAAGATCGCATCGGCATTTGACAGATCATTGGCGTCGGTGGTTGCCTTAAATTTATCTGCTTTCAGCCACGACTTGATCCACGTCGAAGGAACATGGCTAATATAGCTCTCGCCTTGGTTGAGCTTCGCCACTTTTTTCTGATCGACATCGTAGCCCAAGACTCGGAATTCGGCGTTTATGAAGGCATGTGCTAACGGCAAGCCAACATAGCCAAGACCGATGATCCCTACGGTTACGTTTTTTTCCTGAATGCGATTCCTAAGGGTTTCGCAGGGTGAAATTTCGGACATGGATAGAGGCTTTTCTAGGTCGGAGGCGAATATTGCTTGAGAACACGACAACAACGCAAGAGATAGTACGTTTTTAATTTCGGTACACTAAAATACAGCAAAAGCAGCCTGAGTCCAATGGCATGAGTACCTGCGTTTGATTCTAGGTTAGCTGCTTGCTCGGTAACATCAATGCTCGAATCGTACAGAGGAAATGAGGCACGGTATTTTTCCCCATATCCTTTAGCATTGCAGAATTGAAGCAAGAAGAGGGAGATTTGCGTCCCATTACGTGTAGGAAACACACATCCAATGGAACGCTGAAATGAACAGTCAGATACTCAAAGCGACAAATAGGTAGGATTGTAAGCCATTTCCATGATCCGGCTTTTAGGTGGGCAGCTTTCACCTGCTAGATACTTTTTCGAGCCTAGTGCGTTGACAAAGCACTAGCCAGCGGGTGCATGAGAAGCCGGTTTCTGAGTCGATTCGGTTGGCGTCGAATCAGCGGGGCCTCGCTTTTTTCTGGCCGCCAGCTCCACAATCTCTGCCTCCAGCGGTTCGAGCATTTCCAATAACTGGCCGATTGCCTCGCAACTGGTAACTCCGCTACGACGGCTGCCGGTTACGGTGAGTTGGCCTATGACGTGTTGACCAGAGAAAAATGGAATTTCGGTACGCCAATGCTCTCGTTTTTCAGTTTTGCTTGGGCGTCGCCACGAGGCATGGTAGGCCTCTTGGGCGGCAGCCAAATTGATGTCGAGTTTGATGTCGACCAGTTCCATCTTCTCTCCGAATTCGACAATCGACTGCCAGAGCAAGTCCCACTTGCGGGTTCCCTGAATTTGAAAGGCTATCTGGCTATCATCGTTTCGGTGGACAATTTTTTTCCCGAGCCACTTAAGTCTGGTAATGAACATCTTAACTTCGATATGGCCAAATGCTTGCGTGACTACCAACATGCAAACGACTGCTGCCACAGCCCCAATCGCAAGGAGGTCGTTGCTCATAAAAACACTTAACAGAGCACCTGCACAGGTAACGGTACAGCAAACGGCAACCACGGCTAGCACTTTGGTGTTCTTACCAAATAGAGCCATCAACCGATGGTGTAGGTGTCCGCGGTCGGCGGCATAGATGCTACGGCCGGTGAGCTTGCGACGCATTATTGCGACAAACGAATCGAACATCGGCAAAGCCCAAATCGCCAAGGGGGCTGCCAAAGCGACAGCGGCTGTACCTTTGAGTGATCCGCCAATGGCAAGTGATCCAACGACAAGGCCTATGAGCATGCTGCCTGCATCACCTAGAAATATCTTTGCTGGGGGAAAGTTGAATCTTAAGAAACCGACCAAGCTCCCGACGAAAACCGCCGCCACAACGGCAACCGCAAATTGGCTTGTGAGCAAAGCCATTAGGGCAATGGTTGCGCAGAGAATGATGCCAATGGTTGTCGCGAGGCCATCGATACCATCCAATAAGTTCAGCGAGTTGATTGCGCCCAATAACCAAAAAACCGTGAAGGGGACCGACATAATTCCTAAGTTGACGGTGAAACCAAAGATGACGAAGGAATGGATCTCTAAGCCCGCTGCAATAACGACGAGCGAAGCAGCCAATTGGCCTAACAACTTGTATTTCCCGGGCATCCCAAAGCGATCGTCGATCAATCCGAGAACGACGATTCCGGCACCGGCAAGTAATAGGCCGCCCAGATAGGGGGCTTCCTTTTGCAGATCGGTTTGTAGTCCGACAGAGGATAGGTACTCGACGGCAAAGGTAATCGCTGCCGCCAAGAAGACGGCCAAGCCGCCCCCCAGAGCAACAGCACGGTCATGGCCTTTATGATGTCCATCGGGTCGATCAACAAATCCCCAACGGCGTGCATTCAGGCCGACAAAGGTGGTCACCACGGAACCAATAATGGCCGCGATGACACCCATGAACACCAGATAGCCAATTGCTTCAAAATAGGTAAACGTCATATTCGAATAACTCCTCTGTCCCCCATCCCCGCAGCCTGCTCAGAACTAACCGTGCTTGTATCTACCGATGCCTAGATGCAAATCTCTTGCCAAACGTGACCGCAATATTGACACAATATTGAAAAGGACTCATCGAGACAGCATCGCAAGCAACTATTTAACTTGCAAATCTGTCCATACATTCGCTGCAATCGGCAAATGTGCTAAGGT
Organism: Planctomycetota bacterium; assembly: GCA_013152205.1. GTDB lineage: Bacteria > Planctomycetota > Planctomycetia > Pirellulales > Lacipirellulaceae > Bythopirellula. The sequence goes on along the minus strand of JAADGV010000011.1, from coordinate 8,236 downwards.
CGAAGTTCCGTTTCGATGCCAACTTTCGCTTTGATTCGGGAAAGAGCAACTCCCGGACCAAAACGGTTTTGGTCGCATCCTACGCCAAGGCTATTGAGAAAAGCCTGCTTCCTTGGCGTCACCTATCCGCTTATGGCCAAACAACTGCCTCCTAGGCCCAGTACTACCTCTCACCAGACCCTAGCGCCCCCAACCACATCCTTACCAAATGGCTTGCGAAAGTCAATTCATTGGCTAGCATACTTGGCCAGTATGTTGCAAAAACAGGCCAACGCTTTGCCCATCGTGCGTATTTTGCAGCATTCTGTCGTGAGCACTGGTGCAATACGAACGCTTAGAGGGCCAAAGTTCGCTGTTTTATCAGCAGTTTCCTGGGGAATCACGAGCAACATTTTTGATAACTCAAAGTGAAAACGCGGGCGTTTCTCTTTTCAGTTTGAGTTAGTAAGTTGCTCAGGCGGCTTGCTTGTGGCATATTTCTTCTTGAATCAGTTCGGCAATCAACCGTTCTTGGTTCGTGAAAGCCAACGCACGTTTGTGGTTTTCCGACGAGTATTCGCAAAGGCGCTCAAAGTCGTTGAGGCCAAGATTCTCAATCGCGTTTCTCATCTCTTTTGCATTCTTGCAAATCACCATTCCCTTGGTGTTGAAATAGCGATCGATATCTGGGGCACCCCAGTAGATCGGAATCGTATTGCAAAGCAGACAGTCCATCAGCTTTTCGGAAAAATAACCGGGCTCTTGGCAGTTCTCGATAATCACCGAAAAACGATATGGTGCAAGCCCATCTTCTTTTTTATCAAATGGCGTAAACGCACGCCCCAAGAGTTCCACGTCAGCTCCTGTCTCGTTTATCCACGATGCCACCTCATGCCGCATCCGATGTCCGGCGAGTTTTCTTTTGCCTGATGCAATTAACGACATCGGCTTCGATTTCTCGGCCTTCGTATCGCTAGGGTTCTCGACCCAAGTGTTCGTCAACGTCAGGGTTCTCGCATTCGGAATATGACGTGCAAGGCGTCGGCACCGAGACACAATTCGGAAGAATCGAGGCCAAAGTGCATACATCGCCAAATAGTGCCGTCGATGGATCGCATACGGCTCAGAAATCGACAATGAGATCGAACAATTCAGCTCTCCCGCTGGGAAATAGAGTCGACGTGAACTTGGGCTAACGACCAGATGATCGTCTGGCGTCAAGTCGCGAATTGTCCCCTCGTGCTCGCCCGTTTCAAGAGGCCAGACGAGTTCGCGAAGCGGGACGTCGGCCAGCCGACGAAGACTTTTCATATGGTAGGGGAGTATGGCGATTCCCATGTTTGAGGCCTTGTGTCAAAGTTGAGAATATCGAGTGTGAAAAGCACGATCGCCTTGGCGTCCAACGTGAGAATGCTTACTGCATGTCCCAAATTTATTTGGCTTTCCTGGCTTTCCCGACTGCTGGATACTCCCAGCATGGTTCTGGAACAGGTTTTTAATTTTACTGCGATAGTGCCAGCGTTTCCACGTGCGGACGACATTCTCGAAAAACGACTTCTGCTTGGACGAAATCGTACTTCCGCCGCTATCGTGGGACCGATCGGAAATTCCCGATGGCGTCGCAGATGCCAAATGGATTCCAGTCAACCAGTGCATCTGCAGATACGTATCAACAGGTCGATCGAAAACATCGGTGAGCTCTAAGAGCCGGTGCGCCGCCGACTGGCTCACAAATTGCGCTGACGTGCGTAGCTGAGTTAGCTCAGGTCGCACCAGTTGGGCCTCGCCCTCAACGGCAATGATTGAGGCATTTGTCGGTACGGGACGAACCTGGAATTGTATGTATCCGACCGCGTCGACATGCTTTCGAGCAATCGCGAGAGCGCGATCAAAGACCGGTTTATCGATCTCAATATCATCTTCCAAAATGAGAGCCGCATCCAAATTTTCATCGACAATCCGACGCCAGCATTTTCGATGGCTCAAAAAGCAACCAACTTCGCCTCGTTTCAACTCAAATGGGTACCGTGGCTCATGTCGATTTCTCGAATAAACTTGGCTCACCTTTTCAGGGGATAACGAATGACCATCGACAGCATGTACAATGTCAGTAGGCATCGGGCAGGCCTCGACAATACGATCGACCTGCTTGCGACGTGCCGATGCTCTCTCTAAGTGTATGATGTATGCTTTTTCTTGCATGCCAACTCTCCGTTTTGCAGCAGCTCTTCCTAGCGTATTCGTAAACCTTGGCCATTCGTTCCAGCTAGTCTGGCGTGTTAGCCATCTTGGCGTGAAAATCGTACCAGCCGATGCGTTCGCCTCGGATCGCTTCCCATACTCGATAGAGCTTGTGGGACACCGATCGATAGTGTGTTCCGCCAGCACCGAAGCGTGCCTGTTCCCAAATCAGGGGGCGATAGCGGTCGAAAGTCTGCTCCAGTGTCATCCATTCGCCGGGCGATTCCTCGCCGAATGGCCCGCTGCAAGTACCATCGAATTGGTAGTCGACATACAGTCCTTCCAAAGGCGGGTTGAGGCACCGGACCTTGTGATTGGCAATCTGATTAACAATCTTGAACTGACGGTATCCAAGTTCATACAGAATGGCCAGTTCGGAAAACGTTTCTTCGAAGGATCCCAATGCGGCTTCGATAGAAACGTATTTCGGTTTTTGACTCGCCGCCTTCAGTGCGTGCAGACAGAGAATATCAGCTCCTTCGATGTCAATCTTCACGTAGTAGGGCACCTCGTACTGCTGAAGAATGCTTTCAAACGTAGCGCATTTGACGGTGACCAATGTGTTGTGGGTGCCCAATTTTTCATTTCGTTCGGCAAACGTCTTTGAGGTAGTTCCCCAGTCGTCGTGTTTGTCATTGACGAAGAATTCGATTTCTCCTTCCCTGTCTGCAATCGCGACGTCATGAATAACGAGACGCCCATCAGCAATGTACTCACTGAACTTCGACTTCCCTGCCTCAACAAGACTCGGATTCGCCTCTACTGAAACGACCTGGAAGCCTTTCTTCAGATAGAATTCGGTATCGCGCCCAGTGTGCATTCCGACATCGACGATAAGTTTTTTGTTCGTCACAATTTGCTTTCCAATGTTACATCGCAACTGATGATTGCCTGATGTAGGGTGTCTAACATCTCACCCATGAATCTGGCACGATGTCGTGCTCACGCTCATTTTCGTTACGAAACCATTGCTTTGGTGCAACGACAATTTTGTCTGACGACGGATTGAGCCAGGCGCCCCACCACGAAAATGAACTGTTGGCGATGATATGATGGCCACATGCGCTCATCAGTCGAAGGTCTTCAAATGCGTGGTCACCGGAATTATGCCGAATGACGTGCAAAGCCCCCGGAAGCTTGATCTCCTGTTCAACCCAGTCGGGGTCATCGGAAAAGACAAGGAACTCCAGTTCACTGCCGACAGTGTCAAGAATTCGCTCAGCGGCGTTCCTGTAATACTCCGGGCTACAACTTGCGTATCGCGACTGGATTTTCTTGTCTGACACATAGTCTCCGCGACGAATGTGTACTGATACCGTGTTCGTGGAGCAGAGACGGTCCAACCACTCTCGATTTGCTCCGCTTGCCGGAGTCTTGACGGTAAGATCGTCGCGAATTTTTTGAGCGAAATCGGCAAAGTACCTTTCGCACTGCCAGTAGCCATGCAAGATCGCATCGGCTGAAGCGCCCAGCACCTTCTGATCGAACCTTAAACTTTTCTCTCTGATCAAACGCCGCCTTGCATCCCGCCCTGTCTTCCAAAGCAGGTAGCGAACCTTTGATACCCGGTCGGGTGGCAGTTCGGCATGTGTTCCGATTTTTGCGGCGATGTTGAAGTGATGAAGTTCGTAGTTCCTGAGCGAATTGGTCTCTAACGGTCGAGCATCAAGCACGAGATTGCAGCCGTTCCGAAGCGCCCCGGCTCTGCCAGCAGCATATTGAAAAAGCTGGTTCCCCAACCCGCCAGAAATTCTGGTAACTATGTAGCCCTGCCGAGTCGGACTCAAATCGAAGGGGGCCACGTCGGAAATATCAGCAGCAACGGTAGTCGACGTAGCCGGCGCAATCGTGGCCGAAACCCCTTGATGGTTCACGATCAGTCGACGATTGCCCATAATGACACAGGCCTCAAACGTTTGTCGTCGGCTTGTCCTTCTGCATTCAAGTGGAATCAGTAGCGTCTTTTCGTCGCATTGGGTAACGCATCATAGTCTTCCAGGACTGGCAGCGAACAAGGTTCCCGAGCGACGACAAGACAATAGGGATTTCCATCATGATGATGGACATGAAAGTTGATTTGGTCCCAATCGAGATGGCCGCCTCGATGCAAACGCTTAATGTCCTCGACAAAAGGGTGGCAACCGTAATTTTCCATCAGCACCACATACTTTGCAGCCAGATTGAACATGTTTGCAAGTGCGTTTAAGTGGGTTACAGCCGTCTTGATGTGCATGATGACGGCCTGACTGTAGACCAATTCAACGCGTGGCCACTGCAACGACAATGGCATCGTGATGTCCTGCAAGAACGTGCGATCAGCAATCTCCGGATTTCGCATTCTCAAAAATTTGAGTTGCTCCTGCGAACGGTCCCCCCCGTTGACTTGCATCTCGGGATAGAGTGCTTGCAAGTTCCGAACGTGATCGCCACCCCCGCACCCTACTTCAAGCGTGCTTTTCACATCAAGAATGCCAATTGCCTCATAGAGTGTTTTCGAGTTCGGATGCAGTTTCGCATCCCCGGTCTCCAGCCGACCGGCTTCGCGATCAAAGTAAACTCGTTCATCCAGCCGAAGGTCGTGCGTGGCATCAAGTTGTTTCTGCTGTGGCCCATACTTATCTTTCGTATAGGTATCCCAGTTGAAATCGTCGTCAAAGAACCTTTTGCGGGCTGGACCAACAAGGTTTCCCAAACGCCGTCCTAGTTCCAGAGCCATATTGAATTCCTTTTGATTGATGTCCCGTTCATATGTTCAATCCCCTTCAGTCGCAGAGGGGAGAATCGGAGTAAACCGATTTGCTGACGTACCAGTCATCAAAGTCGCTGAAATCCTGAAATACGCGGCGGTAACCTTCCCCAGAAAGCAGACGAAAGATTGCCTCACGGTTATCGGTGAAGTTGTGTTCCACGGTAATGAGTTTGGGGCGATACCGGCTGTAATCAAGCTTCTCTAAGATGGGCAATTCACTGCCTTCGGTGTCGATCGAAAGGTAGTCGAAGTCTGAGGGGGCATGGTACTTTTCCAACAGGTCGTTCAAACTAATTGTAGACACTTCATAATTGTTCGATCGACTTGGAGTTCGCTTGCGTGCGTGTCCATCCTGGGCGGAGAATGCGGCAATCGTCGAAAGCTCTTTCGTACGAACTTCATTAAACACAAGTGTTTCGCCCGTTGTGGTCCAAACGCAATCGGTCTCGATCGAGGCTTTCGGCCTGCTCTGGCGAAGCGCCTCGTGCCAACCTCGTGCGGGCTCAGCGCAGATGCCGGTCCAATCAAAGTGTTTTTCAAGCGTGTAGCTGTTGGAAAGATGAACTCCATTTGTTGCGCCGAAATCGCAGAAGAACCCGTTGCGTTTGTTTCCGAGAACGTACAGCACAAACAGATCTTGAAAAATCTGGGAGTGAGACTTCTCAAGGTGTGTGCAGCAGAACCATAGAAAGTGAGTGCGTTCATCACGCTCGATCTTCAGCATTTCGTTTCGCGCAGATGCGAGCGTGCGAGACAATTCACTATGGACGGAGCGGTTCTTCGGCCAAATCCTGGGGAACGGATCGTACCCGACGACCTTGGTCGCAAGTTGTCGCATGGCAGAACTCATTTTCTGATTCCCTTTATTGATGTGTGCATCAGGAACTTTACTTGGCTTCGGCATCCACTCACTAAATCCGGCACTCCCGTTGGTCGGCCTGTCGATTTCCTGGCGTATACCTCAAAAAGTGTTGATCGCAGAGCCGAACGAATCTACTCACCGTCCGTCTTGCGGCACCAATTTTCCCAGACAAAGTCGTAGCACCAAGTTTCTTCGTGCGTTGATCCAAGTTGCCGACGTAGTTCGGCTCTTTGCTCTTCGGCATCGTCCACAAAGTTGTGGAATTGAATCTGGATATTGCAAACCTGACGGATCGTATCAGTCTCGATTAGGCGACGCAACAGCGGATATTCACCCCCCTCGATATTGATTTTCATAAGGTCAACGTGTGTCAGGTCCAACTGTTCCCAAACCGAGGCGACGTCCCTGACCTGAGCCGACTCAAATTCATCGGCCCCATTCGTTCGAAAAAAGCTCGAAGCATCACTGGAGCTACTAAGCGACAACTGCTCATCTTTCGCACCCAGCCCGTAGTGAAAGGTCGATACTCTCGGCTCTGCCGCAAATCGCTCTTCGCATTGCTCGAAGAAGGCCGCCATCGGTTCGAACAGAAGTACTCGACAACCGTAGCGGTCGACCATGGTATCGGCGAAATCACCCTGAAAACCGCCAACATCCAGAACCACGCTGGTCTCATTTAGCGGATATTCATAACGCAGCGTCGCATCTCCGCGATCCAACTTCCATTGCCTAAGAGACACCAGAAACGGATCTTTCACGATCGTCCGTTTATAGAATTTTGTGACGGGCTTAAAAAATATGTCTGAAAGTGTACTTGGCACTTATGCCTCCTGCATGTTTTCTCGTCTAGCTGCTTCAAACTGCGAATAGGCAGCAATTTTCCAATGCCTCGTTTAAGCGGCTTTCTTGATGTACTTATGGTATTGTTTCAGAAAACCCTGTCGTGCGCGTACCAGCAAAGGACGTTCCCCGACAATTGCTTTGTCTTGCCAAAGACTCTGATAAACCTGGCCGATGCCTTGAAGCTCTCTGTCTACGCTGAATTCGCTTTCGGCAGTTTCTCGCGCTCCTTGCGCCATCGATTCGGCAAGCAACGAATCATCGAGCAAGTTACTCACGGCGTCGTACGTCTGTCCTAGATCGCCAACCGGAACAAGCAAACCGCTTTTTCCATTTGCTACGAATGTTGAAAACGCCCCCGTATCGCTCACCACCACAGGAGTGCCCGACGCCATCGCCTCGAGTGGCGTCATGCCATACCCCTCGTAACGTGGTACGGCGACCAACAGAGACAAGGCGGATAGGATATCCGGCAGTGCTGCTTTTTCGATCTCGCCGGCGAATAGAATCCGATCGCTAAGCCCTGCCTCCGCGATCCGACGCTCCAGCACAGCTTTGAATCGCACGAATTTGGCATCGGTTTTACCGATGATCAACGCGGTTGTGCCGGGTCTGTTTGGCAATACGCGGATCATCGTATCGACAAACAGATCGGTTCCTTTTTCAGGTCTCACACGACCCACCGTGGCGATTCCACTCGTCCCTGGATAGCCGGTGTTTTGCCAAGCAAGGCTGCGATTTTCGGCGGGTTGAAATCGAGTTGTATCGACGCCATGAGGCACGACTGCAACCACGTTGGGAACAAATTTCGCAGCTTTCGGCGATGTTGCGATCACGGCATCCATCTTTGAAATCAGAAATCGCGGAAATGCCGAGTGTCGGCGAATTGCCGCCGAGGTGAAAACGGTCTTGATTGGAAACCTCAGCACATCGCGGGCAAAAATCGCCCAAAACATTTCGCAATTTCGACGCACATGCCAAAGTATGTGTTGCCGACTGCGGGGCGCTCGTCGCGACTTCGCAATCGCATTCCAAATAGAAACGGGTTTCGACCGAACTGCCGGAAGTGGGCTCCCGCTAAACAAAAGATCGTAGTTGTGTTCTTGAAAACGCAGAAGCTGATCAATGGTCGCCGAAACCCCGGTAAAATTCCGATTAAGGTTCGTAACAATCAGTTCCGGCGGTGTCTCGGTTGGCATGGGGGGTTTACTACCACCACTCAGGAGTTGAGTTGGGGCCTTGCAACGAACAAACGCGAGTCGGTAACAGCTAGAGACAACCTCCATATCCCCAAGGTCGCTCGTTACCCAGGTTTGAGTAAATAGCAAGGTTAGACTACGTAGGTTACGCGACCGATTCTAGGAACCAAATCCAACCGCAGCAAGACAAGATGAACATGCTAGCACCTGTTCCAGACCGGCTGAATGCCACTCTGGTTGCAAATTGAGGGGCTGACAAAATCGAACTGCTGGCACTAGTACTACAGTTGCGTTTTGCTACGGGAGTGGGTCTCCGCGGGATTTGTAGTGGTATTTCTGGGCAATCGCTTGATGGTTTCTTCTCCA
>JAADGV010000059.1 GCA_013152205.1 Planctomycetota bacterium | reverse complement strand
ATGGCACCGGTCTTCGGCTGCAAATAAACCGCCTCGTCGACAAGCACCGTTCGCTGCAGGGCCGTTTTTCCTTTTGCATCGAGCGTGGTGGCCGACACGCGGCCTTCGAATACATGCAGATGGGTCACTTGCTGTCGATTGACCTCGACGCCAAACTCGGTACCCAAGTCGACAATGCTCGCGTTCGGAGTCTGAATCGTGAGCTGAACCTCGCTACGCGGCACCGAGCCAACCAATCGGCCCCATACGAGTCGGGCCGAGTCGGGTGAAAGCAATTCAAGCGTCGCCGGCGCTTCGACGACCATCTTCGCACCGCCTTCGAACGCGATTCGGACGACGCCGCGTGTGAGAACCAGGTTTCCTAGCGTGAAAAGCTTCGTGCCAGATGCTGTGGACAGGTTTGGATCACTCCATCTCGCGTCGATGGCATCGTCAATCGAAGCGACAAAAACGGGGATCGGCGCAACTGGAATCGGATCGGGCAACGCCAAAAAGATCAACAGGATGGCTGCCGCGGCGAGCGAGCTGGCCGTCGTATAGAAAACGTTTCGCGGGATGACGACCGACTCGGGGCGGCGTTGACGATCTTGTTCACGCCGGAATGCTGATAATTTCTTGGCGGCAATACTCTCGATGCGTGCCTTCTCTGCAGCTTCCCGCTGCGCTACGATCTCCTCTTCTTCGAGCATAACGCCAACACTTTCAGTGTTGATAAACAGGTCGTCCAGAAACCTGACGACTGCCTCTTCCTGACGCCGCTGGCCGTATCGGTCTTCTAGGAAAATTTCGAGACGGCTGATACGAACGAAGAGATCGGCCACATCTGGATCCGACTTCATCAAGTGGCTCAGTTCCTCGATCTCCGCGTCGTTGGCTAATCCATCGACATAGCGATGAACCAATTCGTTCGTGTAATCGCTGGCCGCATGATCGGAATTGCTCATTGACGATTCCCCTCCCCCTGTAGCTTGCCAAGACGAGACGCGATGCACTCGAGAAGCGAGCTTCGCAATCGCGTCAGCGTCTTAAACGCGGATGCGGTAGAAATGCTAACCTGCTGAGCAATCTGCTTGACCGATAGCGACTCGGCATAGCGGAGCTCTAGCATCTTTTGCGATCGAGCAGGCAAATTTTGGATGCATATTCTGAGCGCCTCAGCTTCCGGTCCTACCTGGTCATCTTGTCGGTCGAAAGCGTTGAGGATGGCTACGACTGATTCAGGAGGAAAGGGCGTGGGAAGACGGCCTTGCTTGTCACGACGCTGCAACATTTTTTTTGCCGCTATACCCCGAGCCCAAGCTCCAAACGGACGACTCGGGTCGTACTGATCAAATTTTTCCCAGAGTACGAGAGATACTTCTTGAAAAACGTCGTCACGATCTTGTCGGCTGCGAATCAGCGTGGCAATGAACATGCGCAATCCGTCCTGATGCTCCAGGAAGATCTCCAGAAAATGGGATTGGTCACTCACGAAAAGCCTGGTACCTGATTCAACGAACTAGAAAATCAAAGCTGCAAACAGCACGCCCTACTAGTACATTCCACTTTATGGGCCTAGATTAGACAAAATTTCCCAAAAATAGGGGCTATTTTTCTCGTTCAGGCTATGGGGCAACTATCGAGTCGAAAGAACGAGGGGCCTATTGATCGGTGCAGCTCGTCTGAAGTAAACAGCTTGCATTCAAAGGCAGGCGTGGAAGTGTACCGTAGCACGACAGTGGAAGCCCAGTAGAACCCTGGTACTCGTTTCACACTGCTGGATGAGCCAGCAGTGGCACTCAACGATTCAGGATTGACGAACTTTTTGGCCGCTCCCTTATTGAGATATGCACCAGGAAAGCGACAGGCCGACCAACGGGAGTGCCGGATTTAGCGAGTGAATGCTGAGGTCAAGTAAAGTTCCTGATACACACATCAATAATGCTCTCGTTACGGCCACTGTTCGAGACCTACCAGGGGGAGTGCAAATTTGAATGCTGCTTCCCATTGGTCGGTGTCGGCTGCTCGAAAGCAGTCGTAGATCATCTTCTTTGGGCGGGGATTTTCGGCGTTGGGATGGTAGCTGCGCAGTCCGAGTCGAAGCCCCCCTTCGTGAGGGTGGTCGACATGCCGGTGAAGAATAAACGAGTCGATGGCGTCGTTCGCCTCGACTATTTTGTACGCATAGCAGTAAGCAGCAGCTTGGATCGCTTCGCCCTCGGGGCCATCGGGCGAATGAAAACCCTGCTCGCTGAGGATGACTCGACGAGGAGCTTGCTTGTAGAGCAATTCAGGACGCCGGAGGTAATCGGTTAAAACTTCCAAATTTTTGAACGTGATTCGCGGTGTGTCAGCCGTAGGCAATGCCGTCTTATCGTTCCAGAATCGCGGCTCGAAAAGGTTTTCTGGATAGGGATGAAAGGCAACATTCCAATCGAAGTCGCCTCGTTCATCCTCGCGAGTCAGACGAGCAAAGTGGTCAAGAAATGCTTTGCCTGAAAACGACTGCAACTCGTCGCCAGCTTGGAAACGCATATTCCAATGATGCTCTAGCGAGATGTACACCCGTGCCCAAGACGACTGTCGCCGTACTGCATCGTGCGTCAGGCGAACCGCTTTGTGGTAATCGTCTGCGAATTCTGGCATGGTGACTCGGCCCATGTTACTCCACCACCAGTGGGAGTTCACTTCGTTGCCGATGATGTACCCGACAACACGCCCAAATTTACGGTCGGGACGAGACCAGCGTTCAGCCATGAACTCCATCGTGGCTGCGAGCCATTGTTGTCCTTCGGTGGTCACGGTATTAAACGCACCCAGACGGTTGGGAGCATTTTTGTCGTACCCTGGGTGCAACATAAGGCGGTTGATCTGTTCGTCATTGGATTGGTAGGCCAGGATAATTAGATTGACGAGCACGCCCTGGCTCGAAACAGCCTGAATGTCTCGATCTAATCGAGCGACATAACCAGAGTCGAAGTAATAGTCTTTGTCGGCGTAGCGCCATCTCGGCTGATCTTTAGCCGGTTCGCCTACATGGGGCGCAACAAGCTGACAGAGATTGACGTTGAACGTCGCATGTTTGATTCCCAAGGCAAGTGCATCGTCAACGATTTCGACTTGCACCCCCTTCTTCGAAGCTGCTTCGGGATAGGGTTCTTGGTAACGAGATGTCTCTTGCGCAGCGGCAGGGAAAATAGCAATTGCAACCAGTACGCCCAAGACTGGAAAAAGCCATCGATTTTTCATGTGATTTGATAACCAATTGGTTTCAGTAGTTCCAAATTCGAGTCGAAGCAGACCTGGGTGGCTGGGGTCAGGTTGCCGGAGTTACCCCGACCTTTTCGGCAATACGCAACCGGCAACTGCCCCCAGGACGTGCAATGGTAGCATGTGACGCACTGGGGGCAGGTTGTCGGCAACACTCACTCAGAATTTGAGCTGCCTTGGGACAACCTGACCCCAGCCACCATGATACGAATTTGGAACTACTGAGTTTTGTTAACAAAGTGGCAGATGAATACAATAAGAAGCGGCTCCGAAAATAACGTCCTCATTTTAGGATTGTACCACGGAGAGACAGCAGAGTTACGGCAGTCCGGTTTTCTCTGCTGTCTCCGCGCCTCTGCGAGACAATCCTCTTTCTTGTTTTCTTTGCGACTTAGCGCCTTTGCGAGAACATTCTACAACCAAAGTAATAGGGCGCAGCAGTCTATTTCTAACTGCGTAGAACACCGAGGGGTAGATGAGAAACGCCTTGGGCGGCTATTTCTCTTTGAGTGATCGCTGGAGATGGATCACTTGGGCGCGAACTTCTTCCATGTTGGGATTCAGCCGCAATGCGCGTCGGAAAGAATCCAGGGCCGCAACAGGGTCTTCGAGCAGAAGATAAGCTTGCCCCATAATCGACGCTGCCTGAAAGTGATAGGCGTTGATTTCTAAAGCCTGATGGCAGTCGCGTGTGGCAGCTTCGTGTTGGTCTAACTGAAAAAATGCTTTGCCACGATAGTACCAGCCTTGAGCGATCCAGGGTGCATCTTCTACCAAGGCGGTCGCAAGCTGGGCTGCGCGATCGTATTCTTTCTCGTCGAGATGTTCACTAATCGCAGCCAAGTGGCGTTGCTCGGTGGGTGTCCCGATGCGCATCCAAAGGCGAAGGATACCGCTTTCGGCCAAAGTGCGCACACCACGGTCGCTGTCGACCAACCCGCGACCGAGGGTCATATTAGCGCGATAATCAGCGACTCGACCAAGCGTTAGAATCGCCGCGCGTCTTGCTATGCGATCACCAACCGAAGCTAGACGCTCGAGGCTACCTACCGTATATACAGAGGAAACACTTCGCACCAAAGCGCTGATGTTCTGATCGACGAGATACCGCTCGTAAAAATAAGCGAGTGCCGGACGTTGGAGGTGCTCGTTGCTCATGGGATGGGGGTCGCCTACAAGTTCAGTTGCTACCTTGCGCAGAAATGATCAACTAGTAACGAGGGGATACATGGCTGTAGAAAATGACAAGACTGCCGAGGCCTCTCTGAAACGGTTCCAGAGCCAGCACATTCCCTACAAACGGCCTGACAGTTGCCGAGCGGGAATCAAAATCTCAAGCCCTGGTTCCAGTGTAATTGCTATGCCCAAAATTTCAACGAAAATGTAAATTCGGGACCACCCATGCTAGCCAAGTCAATTTGAGACTGATCGTGCCGAAGCATACTTGCCTAATAATTGCCACATTCCTTGGGTCTGTAATTGCGTATCCATTGTATGCGCAAGAGACGATTGCTATCACCCCTCCGCAGGTGGAGTTGCGATTACAACAACAAATTTCAGTGACTTGGCGTGGCCAGCAATTGGGAACGATCATCCAACGCCTAAGCGACACGCAAGGCATTGCCATCTGGCTAGACCGGCGTGTCGATCCGCAACAGACTGTCGAGTTGCGTTTGACGGATGTATCGCTAGCGCACGCATTAGAGGCAATAACCGAGAAACTCGGCTTGGGTTTTTCGGTGCTTGAAAGCGTCGTCTATGTGGGGCCTGCCGCCTCTGCTCGCGAGTTGCAGACATTGTCGAGACGATCGCACGAAAGGCTAGCTAAAGTGCCAACGGCGATGAAAAAGCGTTGGCTACGCATCACCCCGTGGGAATGTCCACGCCTGAGCAACCCACGAATGCTGTTGGCCGAAATGCTACGCGACGCCAAGATCAAATTAACTGGCGAAAAGTTGGTGCCTCACGACTTGTGGCTAGCAAAGCAGTTGCCCCCCACTTCGCTGGTCGACCGTGTTGTGCTGATTCTTATCGGATTCGACCTGACCTGCAACATTTCGGCTGACGGCAAAATGTGCGAAGTCGTTCCCATTCAACGGCCAATCGTCCTCGAACGCAAATACAAACGGCCGCGAAATCGGCAAGCCCCGCCTCGGAAGCCTTCGTCGCGACCAACGAGAAAGGCTGAAAAGAAATTCAGCCTGCAACTTCAAAACCAACCCGTCGGTGCCGTTATCGGCCAACTTGCAAAGCAGTTGAAGTTTGATGTTGTTTGGGACGAGGCGTCGCTTGTTGCCAATGGCATAAGCCGCGACGATCTTGTGTCGTGCCGCGTGAGGAATGTCGACTTCGACGAACTGTTGACAAGCATCCTTTCGCCCGCCGGTTTGCAATTTCAACGAAATGGCAACTCGATCGAAATCAAAGCGGGCGAATAGAGCAAAATGCGCCCCTTGCGGCCCAGGGAAATTGCAAAGTCGCAGATTCTGTAGTAGCCGCGGGCGGAAGCCGTGGTTTTTTCAGATTCGACCGCGGCTTCCGCCTGCGGCTAGCACGACTTTGCAATCCAAGCGGTTTCTTGGGAATGTCGTGCGCAAAAAGGTCGCTATTCGCTATTTTTCAATACTCGAACCCGCGTTGAGATCGGCGAGCGTATGTTTGATTATTAGCGCAATGTAGTCGTTGTATCGTGAGCTTTTGGTTGGCGGCTCAGTCGGCAAGGCTCGAATTCGATTGATCGCTGGCAGCGCCTTCTCATCGAGATCGTCGAGCGAACCCAAAGCTGCTACCGCGACTTGCGTAGGTTGTTGAGACACATCTGCCAAATCGACCAACGTAGCGAGTGCTGCATCTCGGTCTCCCTCAGAGCCGAATTTTGCCAAGGCTTCGGCAGAGACTATTCGGACGCTAGGAGATTCGTCACGATGAAGACATTCGTTCAGTTGGTCGCGGGCGCTAGGCACGGCGGATTGCCCACGCATCAAAAGCCCTAGTGCAGCCCAATAGCGAACGGCAGCGTTGGAATCTGATAGCAAGCCGGTAAGTTGTTTGGTGTCGTCGTTATTTTGTGAAGATGCCATTTCGGCAGTGTCGAGCACTCTTGCTAAGGGATACGCGGCATCGTCGTGGCCAAGGTCGTAAGGAGTTCTTTCGCTACATTGGGCCAGCATTTCGGCCTCTGGGAGAAAACCGATATCTCGAATCGCGAGCAAGTGATTTCGGTTTGCTTTCCGTAGCCGATCAAGTATCTGGCGATGCTCAGCGGAGTTGGCCAAGTTGTTCACTTGATCGCGATCTTTGGTTAGATCGTATAATTCTTCGGGCGGTTTCGGCTCCCAAAAATACGTTTTTGGCGGCGACAGTTTTCCTTGATCGTAAAGTGCCTTCCAAACTCGAGTGGTAGGAGTTTTGAACATGTAAGACAAATATTGACCCCGCGGTTTGTGGGGCATGTAGTTGCGAATGTATAGATACCGTTCGTCGCGCAAGCACCGCGAGAGGTCGATCCGAGCGTCCATTCGCCCACGGAATCCATACATGTATTGCGGCGCAGGGGTTCGATACTTACCCATCCAGGCATGTCCCTGAAAGTTTTCGGGCGGCTTGATTCCGGCAAGGCTGAGTACGGTTGGTGCCAGATCGACAAAGCTCACAAGCCGATTGCTTTCTCCGCCCGTTTGATAATCGTCGGGAGCCAGCCGACAAAACTTCTCAGGCACATAGACCACGAGCGGGACACGCAAGCCCGACTGGTACAGCCAACGCTTGCTGCGAGGCATACCCGAACCGTGGTCGCCGTAATAGAAAATGATGGTATCGTCTTGAAGTCCAGCGTCTTGCAGCTCTTGCAAATGCCTCCCCACCCGCCTATCCATTTCAGTCACTTTGTCGTAGTACTGCGCCCAATCTTGCCTGACTTCAGGGGCATCGGGATGGTAAGCCGGCAGAGGAACTTTGGCCGGATCATGGATTTGCTTGTGAGGTCGTTTTCGGATTCGACTTTCGTGGGATACGCCGATATTAAAAACGGCAAAAAACGGTTGCCCAGGCTTGCGACTCTTCCAATGCGCCAACCGAAAAGAGTTGTCCCACACCTGATCTGGTTTTTGTAGGTTGTAGTCTTCTTTAGAATTGTTTGTGCAGTAGTAGCCTGCTTCGCGTAGATACTGTGGGAACATCCGAAAACCCTCAGGCAACGAAACTAGGCTACGCATGTGCTCAGAGCCAGTGCTGGGCGGATACATCCCAGAGATAATGGTTGTCCGAGCAGGCGCACAAACGGGTGCATTCGACCAAGCATTGAGGTAGATCAAACCTCGGGCGGCGAGTCGATCGATATTGGGGGTATCAGCAAACGCATCTCCATAGCAACCCAATTCAGGGCCGTTGTCTTCGCTGGTGATCCATAGAATGTTGGGCCGTGGCGGCGAATCAGCCGCGCAAATTTCCCGCACCTGCTGCACAAAGAAGAGACTCAGGATTGCCGCAAAACCAACTGGTATTCGAGGAAACATGGTGCGTACCTAGGGGAAATATTTTGTGCAAAGCATTGCGCCAAGTAACAACAAGGTAGCAAGCCGCTCCTACCGATGCCAGTATCGAGAAGGTGACATTCTCGGTAACAACTTCTGGATTGGCTATGTTTTAGTGCTATGCTAAGGGCCTGATAACGTTGTAGTGAGTTGATCCCCAGCCAGAACCCCAGAGGCAAGCGTGCCTCCGACAAGCAGAAACATTTCAGGAAAAACCAAACCATGACAACCAAGAGCGTACTACACCGACGCGGGAAACAAATAACGATTTGGGCAACTGCCGTTTGTGCAGTCTGGCTGATGGTCGTTGGAGTTGCGCAAGCCGAAACAGCCCGCGGCGTGGTATTCGACGACCGCAATACGAACGGTAGCCGTGATGCGAGCGAGCCAGGCATCGCTGGCGTTCATATCTCGAATGGTGTCGATATTGCTACGACAGACAACCTCGGCAACTACGAAATCGATATCGACGACGACGCCATCATCTTTGTTCTCAAACCTCGCGACTGGCAAACCCGGGCCGACAAACTAAATATCCCTCGCTTTTATTACATCCGCAAACCGGCCGGATCGCCAGACGACGGGTTTAAGTTCCCCGGTGTCGAGCCAACCGGGCCACTGCCCGAGTCGGTGGATTTCGCCCTGACAGCGTCGCCCGATCCTGATGAGTTTACGGTCGTATTGGTCGGCGACCCACAACCTTACAGCCGGCAACAGGTACGCTTTTATGGCAACGACGTGATTGCCGAGTTAGTCGACACAAAGGCCCTGTTTGGCATGTCGATGGGAGATATTGTTGGCGACGACCTCACGCTATTCGATGCGATGAATGCCGTGCAAGGGGTCGTTGGTATCCCGTGGTACAACGTGCATGGCAATCACGACATCAACTATCGATCTCCGAACGACAAGTATTCGGACGAAACATTTGAGCGAGTTTACGGCCCAACCAACTACGCCTTTCAGTATGGAGCAGTACACTTCATCGTTTTAGACAACGTCTATTGGATCGGTGCTACCGAAAAAACAAAAGGCCGATACGAAGGTCGATTCAGCAAGGATCAGCTACAGTTCGTCGCCAACTATTTGGAGCGTGTGCCCAAGGAAGATCGCGTTGTGGTCTGCACGCATATCCCACTGCCCCACATGGGCCATAAGGGTGCCCCGCCAAGCACGCACGAGTATCCCCAACTGCTAAAGATTCTGTCGAGCCATCCACACACACTTTCGTTCTCTGCGCATACGCACATCAACGACCATCGTTTCGCTGGCGCGGCAGATGGCTACACCCCCACGGAAGAAACAGAGCATCATCACCATAACATTGTGACCGGCTCGGGAAGCTGGTGGCGCGGGATAAAAGACACTCGCGGCATTCCGCTAACCCCGATGGCCGACGGCGCACCGAACGGGTATATCATTGCGACCTTCCGCGGCAACAAATATCGTCTGCGATACAAAGCGGCGCACATGCCAGACGACTATCAAATTGCGGTTTATACTCAAGAAGTCGTTGATGTAGCCGACAGCGCCGCGTCAAAGGTGGTTGCCAACGTCTTTAATGGCAATTCGAAGACCAAGGTAAAAATGCGGGTGCGTGGCTTCGGCGACTGGATGCCTATGCAACACTTGCCGCAAACCGACCCTGCGTATGCCGCAGCTTATCTACGGGATGTAATCGCAGCCGATGGCAAACGTACCGCGCTGCCGCCTCCCAAGGTGTCGGGGCACATCTGGAGCGCTCAGTTGCCCGCGGGCATCCCCCACGGCGTGTATGTCCTTGAGGTTGAATCGACCGACATGTTCGGCCAAGTCGACCGGGGCATTCGGCTGATCGATGTCGACCAAGTATCGTCGCCGCCAGCAACCGCCGTAGGTAAAAATAAAGCAGTGCCTGCCGATATCGAGTCGCAGTGCTTGAGCAATCTACGACAAGTCACTTCCGATTTCCTCAAGGCGGGGGAAGGCTATTTTTCGCCCGATGGCCAGACAATCGTGTATCAAGCGGTTCGCAAAGGCTATCCGTTCTATCAGATTTACACCCAATCGTTGTCCGACAAGAGCCAACCCCGACGTATAAGCGCTGGTCGCGGTCGAACGACGTGCGCCTACTTCTCGCCGACAAACAATCGGATACTTTTTGCGTCTAGTCACTTGGATCCCAATTTAGACGAAACCGAGGCGGTGGCTCGCCGTGAGGCCGAAGAAGATCGCAAGAGTGGGCGCCGCCGGCGCTATAGTTGGGTGTTCGATCCGCAGATGGACTTGTTCGAAGCAACGCCCGAGGGAGAGCTGATCGGTCGCTTGACTGACACGAACGGATACGATGCCGAATGCGCCTATTCGCCCGACGGCAAACAGATTGTGTTTTGCAGCGATCGCGATGGCGACCCCGATCTGTACATCATGAATGTCGACGGCACGAACGTACGCCAACTAACCAACGAGCCGGGCTACGATGGCGGACCGTTTTTTTCTCCCGACGGCCAGTGGATCGTCTATCGAACAGATCGCAAGCGAAAAGAGTATCTGCAAATCCACGCGATTCGTGCCGATGGCACAAACGATGTAGCCCTCACCAACACCGAGGGCGTCAACTGGGCTCCGTATTGGCACCCCACCAAACCCTACATCATCTGGACCGGTGCCGATCACAGCGACCCAACGAAACGGCCCAACTACGATCTCCGGATGCTTTGCTACAAAATTACAGACGGCCACCTGCAAGCCGAAGGCGACATGATGCGTATCACCGATCATCCCAAGGCAGACGTGCTGCCAGTCTTTTCGCCCGACGGCAAACAGCTTATGTGGACCAGCAATCGTACCCAAGACGGGACCAGCCAACTATGGATCGCCGACTTTCAGTTGCCTGAAAAGTAGGCCGTTTGGCAGAGGACGAGACGACCGCAAAGTCGGCAATTTGCCGTTGTGGGAGGCGTCTCTGACGCCGATAGTGTTTGTTTCGACTCTTGTTCGGCGTCGGAGACGCCTCCCACAGCGACTTTGCAATCGTCCTGGGCAGGAAAACCAGTAGCTTCCATTCAGTGCGTCAGCAACTTAGAATGAAACCACGTATTTGGGGGGAGTTCTGACTGCTTTCTCAATCTCACCTCACAAGACTGCATTTTGCAAAAAAAAAGTAATTCTTTTATCGAGGAGCGTTCAATAATGTTTCGCCACACCTTTGTTTTCGCTACAGCGATCTCTTGCCTCGTATCTGCGCCGGCCCTCGCCGCCGAGCCGGTTGACTTTACCAAACAAATTCAGCCGATCCTTATGGAACACTGCGCTAGCTGCCATGGCGAAAAGAAGGGATCAGGCAAGCTACGGCTGCACACAATCAAAGCGATCCAGGAAGGCTTGACGGTCCACGAACATCTGGTCGTCGCAGGCAAGCCCAAGGAGAGTGAACTATACGAACGTCTCACCCTGCCAGCAGACCACAAGAAACGGATGCCGAAGAAAGCCGACCCGTTGCCCAAAGAAAAGCTCGAGTTGATTCGATTGTGGATCGAGCAAGGAGCGCTCGGTGTCATCGTCGCTAAAGCCAAGCCAGCGCCTCCAGCACCAGCGACTCCACCTCCGGCTGAAAGCAAAGAAAAAACCGAGAGCAAAGAGAAAAAAGTTCCTGCGGAGCTACCCCTACCCGAAGTTGCAGCGGCACCGGCCGAGGCCATCGGTAAGCTAACCGGGGCCGGCGCACAGGTGATGCCTCTCTTCGCAGAAAGTCCGTTGCTACAGGTCTCGTTCGCCTTGAGCAACGAACCCGCCAACGACGCAAACGTAGCCCTCCTAGCCGCCACTGCCGCGCAAGTCTACTCGCTCAACCTGGCTGGCTCCAAGGCAACCGACGAAGGGCTGAAGACGTTATCAAAACTACAAAACCTCAGTAGTCTGCACCTGGAGAACTCAACCGTTACCGACGCAGGAGTGGCCCAATTGGCAAAGCTTTCGCGATTGAAATACCTAAATCTCTACGGCACCGGTATCACGGATGCCGGGCTAGCCCATCTCGAAGGTTTGAAGCATCTGCGAAATCTCTACCTGTGGAAGACCAAGGTCTCTTACGACGTAGCGATGGCGCTGC
The DNA here is from genome assembly GCA_013152205.1 of Planctomycetota bacterium. Taxonomy (GTDB): domain Bacteria; phylum Planctomycetota; class Planctomycetia; order Pirellulales; family Lacipirellulaceae; genus Bythopirellula. Next base: position 556 of record JAADGV010000059.1, on the reverse strand, counting down.
AAGAAAAGATCCCCGGGTTGCAGGTGAACCTTGGTTTCGATCACCCTGTGGTGGTTCGGAAACGACTCACCAAGGATCTGGAACGAACCAAAAAGCAAGCCGCAGAAGCAAAAGCCAGCGAAGAGAAGTTGACCAAAGATCTAGAAACAGCACGAAAGCAAAAAGAGGCTGTGCAGAAGCAACTCGACGCGATCAGCAAAGAATTGGCCGATCTCGACGGTGACAAAAAACCGGCGGCAGAAGCCAAGCCAGCGGCAGAAGCAAAACCCGCGGCAAAAGCTAAACCTGCGGCAAAAGCTAAACCTGCTGAAAAAGCTAAACCAGCGGCAAAAGTAAAACCTGCTGAAGGCGAAAAGAAGGCCGACAAGGTTGCTTAAGTTCGACTTTGCACTTTTTTGCGGGCCATCTCGCCCATCGGAAAAAAGTGCAAAATTCGAACTAAGAACGTGTTTTAGAATTCCCCTCGCCTCGTAAATTAGAAAATCGGTTGAGCCTGAGAGAGTAGGATTTGGGGATTAGGGAGTGAAACGCCCATTTTCCTAGCCCCAGCCCCCAG
>JAADGV010000105.1 GCA_013152205.1 Planctomycetota bacterium | reverse complement strand
GAAGTGCTGATACCCTAGGGGGCGGCTGCATTTACCGTGAGTCTGATGATGCTCACAACAACGGCCCCAGTAGCCGCGTACAGTTTTCTGCAAATCTCTGACGCATGGGCCGTGCCGTCCACGCAGCTAGGTCCATCAACTCTGACTGATCAATATACTTTTGTTGCAACGCTCGCAACCGTTGGGTGAAATCGGCGTCGTAGATGGCCAACGATATTTCAAAGTTCAAACGAAAACTACGAGGGTCGAGATTCAATGAACCAAACAAGCTCATTTTGCCATCCACGGTCACACTCTTCGTATGCAGCAGGCCACCGTCAAAGTTTGCAACTCGTACGCCGGCTCTCAGTAAATCTCCTTTGAATGCCTGGCTGGCGTAGCGAACAAGCAACGAATCGACTTTTGCAGGCAAAATCAGCAAGACCTTCACCCCTCGTCGGGCAGCCGACTCCAACGCCATACGCAAAGATTCACTCGGCACAAAATATGGCGTTGTCAGCACCAGCTCTCGGCGAGCAGCGTAGACGGCCATGATTAGCACTTGCTCCATCGACTCCGTAGGAAAAGCAGGGCCCGAGGGCAGCACTTGCACCGCCGCCTCGCCATATTTCGGCTGCGCGCTGGCTCCACCCGTTTCGCGAAGATCCTCCAGGCTGGCGTCCGACTCCACAAACCAATCGGCCAAAAAAGTGATCGCCAGCGCCTCGACAGCCGGACCTTCCATCCGAGCCATGGCGTCTACCCATTGGCCGACCCCTGCATCACGCTTGAAGTATCGCGGATCAACTAGGTTGAGGCTCCCTGTGTAGGCGATCTTACCATCAATGACAACGATCTTTCGGTGCATGCGGAGATCAAACCGCACGAATGGCATTCGCAATAGCCCTCCTGACATCGCCGATTCTACCTGAACCCCTGCTTCAAGCATTGCCTCGGCTTCGTCGCTTGCCAAAAAACTACGGCTACCCATTGCGTCGACCAACACACGGCACGTCACGCCACGTTCCGCTGCGTGTATTAACGCAGCCGAGACGTCTGCAACGACGCCTCCCACATGCCAAATGTAGAACTCCAAATGACAGGTGCTCTGAGCATTATCAATATCGGTGATCAATCGTCGGAAAACTTCTTCCCATTGATCGATTAGTTCGAGCCGGTTGCCTGGCAATGTCGGCAAGCCCAACGAACGCTGAGCCAAAAGAGAAAGTGCCTCACACTCGCCCCCCATCGGCGCCCAATTCACCTTATGTCTCTCTGGCAATTCATCTAGCCAATCGCGAATTGGGGGGAATAGCTCGACAAAGCGTCGTGCCCGACGATGCCCTAAACGCAATTCCCCCAGTAGCAAATAGACAAGAGGCCCCACCACGGGAAACATAAACACGACCAGAATCCATGCCAGCGATTCACCAACACTCAGCCGCCGCATGATCACTCTCAGGCAAAGGCTGACCTGAATGGCCAAATGCAGCAGAATGAAAAGGTACGCCGACCAGTGTAAACCCGAGGTCCAATTCGATAATGCAGCGAAAAGCATCGCACGACCTATCAATTCTTATCGGTTCTAAGTCTCAAATTCGTAACACTTCAGCCATCTGAAGTAATGGAACGCGGATGAACGCAGATCAGACGGATTTTCACGGATACAAAAAAAGATTGTTGAAGTCATAGGGCTAAAGATCGAAACAGACGGTTGACCAGAATCGTCTTGTCATCTGCGACTATCTGCTAAATCAGTGTTCATCTGTGTTCTATTCTGCTTCACTCGGCTGAAGTGTTACTCAAATTCTAAATCTGCTACCAAGGGCAAATGATCGGAAGCCTGACGTGCAATCTGTGTTCGACTGGCAAACGCATGATGCACTAGCGTAAGGTCTCGATAAAAAATCCGATCCAAGGGACGCATAGGAAGAATCGCAGGAAAGGTGAGAATCTTCTTCCCCACCGAATTAAAACCCTTCGACCCTAAAATACGTTTGCCCAAAGTTCCCCAGACGTCATTGTAGTCGCCGCCAATCACTGTCGGCGAGCGCCCTGCCGCTTCGACAAAAGATCGGTGTGCAAGTAATTTTCGGAGTTGAATCTGTCGTTCTAAACCAGCAAGCCCTAGGTGGACATTGACAATCGACAACGTACGTCGGTGGCGCCCTGAACTTACACGACATTGCGCGAGCAAAGCACGCCGACGTTTCTTAAAACGCAAAGTTAAATCGATATCGCAAATATTGCTGAGCGAAAATCGACTTAGTATCGCGTTTCCATAGTGGCCTTGCTTGAGCCGTACATTTCTCTGATAAGCATAGTGCTGCAACCCCACCGCCTCCGCCAGCATTTTCACTTGTCGGTGATGGTTCGAACGAGGTACCCCATCGTCCACTTCTTGTAATAGCACAAAGTCCGGTTCGCAATGCCTCAGCGTTTCGACAATCCGCTCCAGCCGGTAGCGACGATCCGTGCCGCCAATCCCTTTGTGGATATTGTAGGTAACCAGTCGAAAACGCATAGGATGCTAACAACCAAGGGGATACCGATGGGCTGCCTTGTAGCACCCCAAGCTACAGCAAGACCCCAGATAGCCGCAAGTAGCCCCCGAAGATCGGCAAAGTCGCAAGTGCTAAAAAAAACCGCTACAATTTACCGTTAGCAGTACAGAGCGCCTGCAAAAAATAGTTTTTCTTGGCAATCAAAACCCACAGAAGCTTGTTTTCTTGCCGCACTTTTTCGGAAGAAGAAAAACCGTTAATCTCATGCCTGTTTTCACATATTATTAGCGCTGATTAGCGGTTTTCTTTTTTTGATTGCGGCCAAAGGCCGCGCTGTGTCCTCCGTGTCCTTGTGGCTAGATCCGTAGCGGCCCGTTTTTTTGACTTTACTATCGTCCTGGGCGATGCCGGCAAGGTGCTTGACCATGCAAGACCTGTTATACTGCTTTGCATGAATAGAATTAAAGATAAACCCACCGTAAGCATTGCCGCGAAACTTTGCGGTGTTTTGCCACTGTTGTTGTCCGGTTTGTTAGCTGCGTATCCGGCAATTGCGACTGCTGCTGAGGAGACGATTGAGCGAGCGAAGCCTCTAGAGCCGGTCGAGGCCCTCAAGTCGTTTGTGCTTGCCCCGGGGCTAAGAATTGAGCTTGTCGCTTGCGAGCCTGAAGTGGTCGATCCGGTTTCGATTCGGTTCGACGAAGATGGGCGGCTGTGGGTTGTCGAGATGCGGGATTACCCCTTGGGGCCACCGAATGGCGAACAGGCTTTTTCGAAAATTCGTGTTTTAGAAGATCGCGACGGCGATGGACGATTCGAAACATCGCAGGTATTTGCCGACAAGTTGTTGTTTCCCACCGGACTTCAGCCCTGGCGTGGCGGCGTGTTTGTGACCCTCGCTGGTCGAGTTGCCTACTTGAAGGATACCGATGGCGATGGGCGGGCGGATGTTCAAGAGACTTGGTTTACGGGCTTTGCCGAGAAAAACACTCAGCTACGCGCAAACCATCCGACCCTGGGGCTGGATGGCTATGTGTATGTAGCCAACGGCTTGCGCGGTGGGAGTGTGGTGCCAGCTGATAAGCCCGACCAAGAGCCGCTTGATATTCGTAGTCATGATTTTCGCTTCGATCCCGTCACTCGCAATTTTGTAAAAGTGGCTGGCAACTCGCAGCACGGTATGACATTCGACGATTTTGGCAATCGGTTTCTTTGCAGTAACCGAAATCCGTTGATGCATGTGGTGATCGAGAATCGTTATGCGGGCCGAAATCCAAACTACGCTTTGCCGGCGGTGATTGACGACGTGGCTCGCGCCGGCGAGGCGTCGCGGGTTTACGCCATTGGGCGGAGTTGGACAACCTCGTTGCAACATGCAGGCCAGTTTACGGCTGCCTGTGGGACGACTATTTACCGTGGCACTGGCTTGCCGAGCGAGATGGTTGGCAACGCTTTCACGTGTGAGCCAACCGCCAACCTTGTGCATCGTGAAGTGATTGGGCCGGCTGGCGCTACGTTTCGTTCTCGACCAGGGCGCGACGGCGTAGAGTTTTTGGCATCGCGGGACGAATGGTTTCGCCCCATCGATCTGAAGCACGGTCCGGATGGGGCCCTTTACATGGTCGACATGTATCGGGCTGTCATCGAACATCCTCAATTCATGCCTGAGGAACTTCGCAAGCGGCCCGATTTGCGGGATGGCGACAATCGTGGCCGTATCTATCGAATTGTTGCCGAGGGTGCCACAAGTGAAAATGCCCGCCCTCAATTGTCGACTGCCACGAGCTTGCAGTTGGTCGAAGCTCTAAAGCATCCGAACGCATGGTGGCGAGAAACGGCCGTGCGTCTGCTATTGGAACGCGAAGACAACGCCGTAGCCGATTCGCTACGAGCTACCGCCACAACGGCAAAACAGCCCGCAACACGAATGGCAGCCCTCTATACGTTGTTAGGGCTAAAATCGTTGAGCCAAGAGGATGTTGTCAAAGCACTCAACGATTCGGATGCAGGGGTTCGACAGCAGGCGATTGTTTTTGCAGAAAAGTGGCTCGACGAAGCCGATTCGTTGCGAAGCGAGATATTAGCGTTGGCACATGATGCCGACCCGAAAGTTCGTTTTCAAGTTGCACTGAGCCTTGCCCCAATGAAGGGTGCTGCTGAGGTCGAGGCCCTTCGGCATATCGCCCTCGTGGGGGCTGACGACCCGTGGACTCGCCGCGCGGTAGCTATCTCATCAACTGAGGTAGTTGGTAAATTGCTGCTGGCAATTCTTGGCAACCATGGGTGGCAGGGCGATGGCCTGTCGGAGGGAGAGCGATCGCTGCTGGTCGAACTGATTGATTTAGCGACGAAATCTTCTGGCAAGGTGCCTCTCCTCGACGCGGTTCAGCAGGTGGTTGCTTTGCCAACGGGCGAAAACGCTGCCCGTCTCCAGCGAATTGCTATGCGTGCTTTGTTTCAATCTCACGTGCGGCGAGGAAAGCCTTTAGCGGCATTGCTAGAGAAGGCCGAGCACGAAGCGCTACGCTCGGGGGTTCAAGCGATTTTCAATTCGGCCCGCAAGATGGTTGCGCAGCCGGATGCGAAATTAGTCTCGCGACTCGAAGCAATTTCGTTGTTAGGGTACGATCCAGAAAGCCTCGATTTGCTTGCCCGTTTATCGCTGGAGGAGTCGGCAGAGGAAATACGCCTCACCGCCATCGAAGCCCTGGCGGTTCAAAACTCGTTGGAACCGTGGCAAGCTCTGTTAGCTGAATTTCCGAGCTTGAGACCAACGGTTCGTAGTAAAGTTTTAGCCGCAGTTCTTGCCAGACCAAAGCGAGTTGAACTGTTGTTAGCTGCGATTGAAAATGAAACCATCCGCGTTCATGAAATCGACCGCCTCACAGCAGGGCAATTGCTTCGTTACCGTGATCAGACGCTTCGAGAGCGGGCCAAGAAGATTTTAGAAACCGCGGTTCCAGAAGATCGCGCCAAGGTCTTGGCAGACTATAAGACAGCACTACATCTCGACTCTGACCCTGCACGTGGACGAGAAGTGTTTCGTAAACAGTGTTCCACTTGCCACCTAGTAGCAGAGGTCGGGGTTCGCGTCGGGCCCGATATTGGTGACAACTATGCAAAAAAACGTGAGCAAATTCTGACCGATATTTTGCAGCCCAATCGGGCGATCGACAGCAACTATATGGGTTATTTGGTTCAGACCGACGACGGACGCACCCTCAGCGGGTTACTGCTCGCAGAGACCGTCTCTTCGATAACCTTGCAGCAGGAACAAGACAAGAAAATTACACTCGCGAAGTCGGATATCGAGGAGATTCGCTCCACTGGAATTTCGCTGATGCCCGATGGGCTAGAAAAAAACATTCCGCATCAGGACATGGCCGACTTGCTCTCGTTTCTCAAAAATTGGCGATATCTCGACGGGCTTACACCTTACTCAGATAGTACGAAAGAAAAGAAATGATAATTCACACTTGGAAGCACTGTGTAGCGATCTTGGTTGTGATGATCGGTCTCTTGCCAATCAGCACCGCATCTAGTGCAGAGAAGGCCAAGACGTTTCGAGCCGGCGCGTTTGCAATGGACATCACTCCGGTTGAGTTTCCAGTGCTTATCAATGGGGGGATGTTAGAACGCATCGGGACAAAGGTCGTCGACCGGCTTCATGCTCGCTGCCTGGTACTCGACGATGGTGCTAGCCAAATTGCGATTGTGGTAGTTGACAGTTGCATGTTGCCGCGCGAGCTGCTTGACGAAGCGAAAGATATGGCGGAAAAAGCAACCGGCATTCCGACGAATCGTATTTTGATTTCTGCTACGCACACACACTCAGCACCCTCCGCATTGAGTTGTTTGGGTACAGAGCGAGACGATCGCTATTGCCATTTCTTGGTGCCAAGAATTGCGCAGGGGATCGAACGGGCGCAGCGCAACTTGACGCCGGCCAAGATTGGCTGGGCGGTGGGACGTGATGAAAAAAATGTTGGCTGTCGACGTTGGTTGATGAAGCCAGGCAAAGCGTCGACCAATCCTTTCGGCGGCACGACCAACGATCGGGCAACCATGCACCCCGGCTACGGAAATGAAAATGCAATCGAAGCAACCGGGCCTGTCGATCCGTTGGTAACGATACTTTCGCTGCAAACAATCGACAATCGCCCGCTAGCGGTACTGGCAAACTATTCGATGCACTACGTCGGCGGTCCAGCCGTCTCGGCAGACTATTTTGGCGCTTTTTGTGAGAAGATGACAAAGCTCGTCGGCGGCGAGTCTGCCGACCCGCCGTTCATGGCTGCCCTTTCTAACGGCACTAGCGGCGATACCTGGCTGAGGGATTATACAAACGGTAAAAGTGCCAGTCGCAAGTTTGACATCAACAGCGTAGCAACCGACGTGGCGCAAGCGGCGTACGAAGCGTACCAGCAGATCGAATACCGCGAGTGGATACCCATAGTGATGGAAGAAAAGCTGCTACGGATTGACGTGCGGATGCCAAGCGGCGAAGAAGTGGCAAGGGCGAAAGAGTTCCTTGCTCCACTTGATGGAAAAAAGCCAAGCACCACCCACGAGGTTTATGCCCGCGAAACCATAATTCTCAACGAGATGCCCCCCACACGCGAGTTGAAAATCCAGGCCATCCGCCTAGGAGAAATGGGGATTGTTGGCATCCCGAACGAGGTGTACGCAAGCACGGGCCTGACGATCAAATCGGAGTCGCCGCTACAGCCCACGATGAATATCAGCCTAGCCAACGGCGGCGAAGGGTACATCCCCCCTCCCGAGCAACACAAACTAGGGGGGTACACAACCTGGCGCGCCCGATCAAGTTGCCTGGAAACCGGTGCCGAGCCCAAGATTCGCGACGCCGCCTTAGAGTTGCTTAAACAAGTCGCTACAGGGCAGCCTTAGCCGACGTTCAATCCTAAGTTGACGGTTTCAGTAGTTCCAAGTTAGGTGTGCCTGATAGTACCGGACACAAGCCCTTTACGCCAAAGGCGTTTCACACCGTAGCCCAGGGTTGCCGCGCAGCGGCGCACCCTGGGTTGCAGGTCTCCGAAGACTTCAACCCAGAAAGGGTTGTACAATCATCGTACGATCAAAAAGAATCGCCTGGAAAACGTAATGTTTCAACTTGTAGAACCCTTTCAGGGTTCTTTTATTTCTGCGAACGATTACCCAGGGTGGCGCGGCTTTGCCGCTTACCCTGGGCTACGGCGTGCAATCAATTAGGGGTATTCGCCTCAGGGCGAGTCGTCTGGTTGGACCAGACTTGGAACTACTGAGTTTGAAAAACAGTTACATTTTTTGACAAGCATATTTGAGGCGTATCTCTATGGCTGATAAACTGGTTTGCTTGATCCTCTCACTGACATTAAGTTGCGCAGTTTTCAACATAAACAGAACAGGTGCGGCAGAGAATAATGCTGTGCCGATCGACTTCAGCCGCGACATTCGGCCGATCCTGTCGGATAATTGCTACCATTGCCACGGGCCGGACGGCGAGAGTCGAGAAGCCGACCTGCGGCTGGATTTGCGAGAGGATGCCGTGTCTGATCTCGGCGGACACGCGGCAATTGTGCCCGGCGATGTTGCGCAAAGCGTGCTCGTATCGCGAATAGTTTCCGACGATGCCGACGAACGCATGCCGCCGCCCGATTCGGGGAAAGAGCTGACCGCTGAGCAAATTGCGTTGATACGCCAGTGGATAGAAGAAGGGGCCGATTGGCCGCAGCATTGGTCGTTTGTCGCGCCAAAACCGGGGCAACCTTCCGCTTTGGCCGACGAGAGCAGAATAAACAACGATATTGACCGTTATATTCTTGCCGAACTGGCGACACGCAATATGCAGCCTTCGCCGACGGCTGATCGTCGTACGCTTATTCGCCGTTTGACCTTAGACCTAACAGGCCTGCCCCCCACACGGGAAGAAGTCTACGCCTATTTAGAGGACGAAGACGAAGGAGCTTACGAGCGTTTGGTCGATCGTTTATTGAGTTCGCCCCACTTTGGCGAGCGGATGGCGGTTGCCTGGCTCGATCAAGCTCGCTATGCCGACACCAACGGCTACTCGATCGATGGCGGACGCCACATGTGGCTATGGCGAGATTGGGTGATTGACGCTTACAACCAAAACATGCCGTTCGACCAGTTTGCCATCGAGCAGCTTGCGGGCGACCTCTTGCCCGAGGCCACGATCGATCAGCAAGTGGCGACCGGTTTTAATCGCAACCACATGATTACGCACGAAGGGGGAACGATTCCGGCAGAAAATCTGACCAACTACGCGGTCGATCGCGTCAAGACAACGGCCGAAGTGTTCCTGGGGCTGACGCTCGGTTGTGCGCAGTGCCATGCGCATAAGTACGATCCACTCACCCAGAAAGATTTTTATCGCTTCCTCGCCTTTTTTAATACGTTGGGTGATCGAGGGTTGGACGGCAATGCCGGAAGGAACGCAGGGCCAACGATCACGGCCAATTCGGTGTTGGGTCGCGAAGAGGTGCAAGGCATCAATCAGCAGCTAGCCGAGCTAGAAGAAAAACTCCGGCAGCCTCTTGCTAGCCAACGCGAATGGGAGCAAGTGGCATTTCGTGAGTTAGAAAATCGCGGCAAAGGTTTTCAGTTGCACCCGCTGAAGCTGCTCAAGGTCACGACTCCTAACCGAGCCGTGAACAAGATGGAGGACGATGGGACCGTCCGATCGCCGAAGAGAGGTTCCAGGTCTCCCTCGCTGCTGTTGAAGGCCGACGTCGACAACATCACCGGGTTGCGAATCGAATTCTATCCCGACGAGTCTCTGCCGAAAGCCAGCCTCGGACATGGCAGCGAGAAGAGCTTCGAAGGCAGTTTCATTCTGACGAGCTTTTCTGCTTCTGCCGATGCTCTGCCTTCTGATCAAGTGGATCTATACAAGACGATTTCTATTCGCGAAGCGACGGCAAGCAACTCGCACCCAGATTATCCGCCCAGCGGTTGCCTCGACCCACGAGATCACAATGGTTGGTCGCCTCATCCGCATAACCAAGCCCAACAGCATATCACCTTTACGTTTGACAACCCGATCGATGCTTCGGAGACGCCCTTCATTTCTACGCTGATGGTTTGGGGCGGGGGCAAGTTTGGTGACGGCTCGCTAAGCCCTGCGCATTTTCGCGTGGTCGCCATCACCGGCGTCGACGACGATATCAATCTTCCCGAAACGGTTCAAACAATTCTGCGTAAAGCCGATTCGGATCGCACATCAGAAGAACGGCAACAGCTGCAAGACTATTACGCGACGATTGCGCCGGAACTGGCGAACGTGAGATACGAGATCCGCAATCTCCGAGGTCGTTTGCTCTCGTTGACCGAAAAACAGCCGGCTATGGTGATGAACACGGCAGCAAAACCCCGTGAAACGCATATTCTGAATCGTGGGCAGTACGATCAACCCGGTGAACTGGTCACCCCGGGAGTGCCCGAATCTTTGCCGCCCTTGCCCGAGGGCGCCCCGGCAAACCGGTTGGGCCTCGCTCGTTGGCTTGTCGACCCGGCCCATCCGTTGACGGCTCGCGTGGCGGTGAATCGAGTTTGGCAACAACTGTTTGGCGTGGGGATCGTTGCCAGTTCCGCCGACTTTGGTTCGCAGGGACAACCGCCGAGCCATCCGGAATTGCTTGACTACTTGGCGGTCGATTTCATCGAGAATGGCTGGGACGTCAAACGTTTGATCAAAAAGATCGTGATGTCGGCAACCTATCAACAATCGTCGCTCGTAACACCGTCGCTGCTCAAGGCAGATCCCAACAATCAATGGCTTGCTCGCGGGCCGCGGTTCCGACTGCAAGCCGAATTCGTGCGGGATGGGGCGCTTCAGATTAGCGGCTTGCTGGTCAACCGGATTGGTGGCCCTAGTGTAAAACCGTATCAGCCGGCCGGCTTATGGCGAGAAATCAGCCACTTCGGCAGCAGCCCGGCCACGGCACAGGTGTTTGTGCAGGATCACGGCGAGAAGCTTTATCGACGGAGCATGTACACCTATTGGAAGCGTACGGTGCCGCCACCTTCGATGGTTAGCTTTGATGCTCCGAACCGTGAACTTTGCGTTTTGAAACGGGCGACGACGAATACCCCGCTCCAGGCGTTGGTGCTATTGAACGACCCGCAGTTCGTCGAGGCAAGTCGCGCGTTGGCCGAGCGGGTGATTCGGCAAGGCCCAAAAAGGGTTGCCGGGCGAATTGCTTTTGCCTTTGAATTGGCAACCGCTCGACTGCCTACGGAGCAAGAGACGCAAATTCTTGAGCAAGCCTATCATCGGGCAGTCAAGGAATTTCAAAGTGATCCGAGCCGAGCAAAAAAGTTTTTAGGCGTCGGCGAGTCGGACCGCGACAAGCAGATTGATTTAGCAGAACATGCTGCGTGGACGAGTGTTGGCAGCGTGATCTTGAATCTTAGCGAAACGATTACCAAGGGCTGAAGTAAAGGTAAAAAATCATGAATCCCTATTTGCAATTTCAACGGGCAGTCACCCGACGGGCGTTTCTGGAAAATAGTTCGCTGGGAATTGGTCGAGCGGCGCTAGCTTCGTTGTTGCTTGGTAATTCCTTGGCGAAGGGCGAGGACGCTCATGCTGGAAAGTCGAAGTTTTCGGGTAAGGGCGGATTGCCGGGGTTGCCGCACTTTGCGCCGACGGCCAAACGGGTGATCTACCTGTTTCAATCTGGCGGGCCATCGCACGTCGATCTCTTCGACTATAAGCCAACGATGGAAAAGCTGCACGGGACAGAACTGCCCGAGAGCATCCGCGGCGATCAACGCGTGACGGGCATGACCTCGGGGCAGAAAAACTTTCCGGTGGTGGGCCCATTTTGGAAGATGCGTCAGTGCGGCAAACATGGGACTTGGATCAGCGACTTGTTGCCTCATACGCAGAAAATCGCCGACGACATTACGATCGTCAAGTCGATTCATACGGAGGCGATCAACCACGACCCGGCAATTACATTCATCAACACCGGCTCGCAGCAGATGGGACACGCCAGCATGGGGGCATGGCTCAGCTATGGGTTGGGAAACGCCAACGAGAACTTTCCCGCGTACATGGTTTTGCTTTCCCAAGGGACAGGAAAAAATCCTGGACAGCCGTTGTTTTCACGACTTTGGGGCAACGGCTATCTGCCATCAAAGCACCAAGGTGTGCAGCTTCGGCCCGGAGCCAATCCCGTGTTGTACTTGGCCAACCCTCCTGGAATCACCCCCACACATCGACGGCAGCAGCTTGACGATCTGGCCAAGCTGAATCAGTTGCAAGCCGAGGCGGTTGGCGATCCCGAGATTCACGCAAGGATTGCCGCCTACGAGATGGCCTACCGCATGCAAACGTCGGTCCCTGGGCTTACCGACCTGAGCAGCGAGTCGGAATCGACGCTCGAACGCTATGGGCCAGAAGCAAAAAAACCGGGTAGCTTTGCGGCCAACTGTCTGTTAGCGCGTCGGATGGTTGAGCGAGACGTGCGATTTGTGCAGTTGTTCCATCGGGGTTGGGATCAGCACTTTGCTCTCAAGCAACAACTGCCTGCACAGTGTAAAGACATCGATCAAGCATCGGCCGCACTGGTGAAAGATTTGAAAGATCGCGGCATGTTAGACGAGACGCTGGTTATTTGGGGCGGCGAGTTTGGACGCACTGTGTATAGCCAGGGAAAGATTGGCAGTGCTGTCGCCGGGCGCGATCATCATGGCCGTTGTTTTACGATGTGGATGGCCGGCGGAGGTGTAAAACGGGGCTTCGAATACGGGCTTACTGACGATTTCTGTTACAACATTGCCGAAAACCCGGTGCATATTCGCGATTTGAATGCGACGATCCTACATTGTTTGGGGATCGATCATCGACGGCTTTCGTTCAAATATCGCGGGTTGGATGCGCGCTTGACAGGAGTTGAAGAATCGCACATTGTCCATGACATTTTAGGATGAGAGCACCGAGATACTGAGTAGTCCACTTATTGTCTCCTGATACGCAAGAAGAACGGCAACCATACCGCAGCCTCGGTGCGCGCAGAACCAACCAGTAGACATACTCAGTATCTCTGAGAAACTCTCTACTCTTCGGCCGGCTACTTGGCTTCTTCGGCAGCCGGAGCTTCCTTGGCAGCAGCTTCCTTAGCGGCGGCAGCCTTTTCAGTCGCAACCTTCTTAGCAGCAGCTTCCTTCTCGGTAGCAGCCTTCTTCGCAGCGGCGGCTTTCTTCTCAGCAGCAGCCTTCTTAGCAGCGGCTTCTTTCTCGACAGCAGCCTTCTTCGCAGCGGCGGCTTCCATCTCAGCAGCAGCCTTCTTCTCAGCCGCTTCCTTCTCGGCAGCGGCAGCCTTCTCAGCGGCAGCAGCAGCTTCCTCAGCGGCAGCGGCATCCTTCGTATCGGAGGCGTCCTTCGTAGCGGAGGAATCCTCGGCAGCAGGAGCATCCTTGTCAGCTGGGGCGCTCGGCTTTTCGCCACAACCAACAATCAACACAAGTGACAGGACAGCTAACAAAGCGGTTGGAAATTTGAATCGCATGGTTTTCTTCCTCAAAAACGGGTATTAAACGAAGACGTCAGTCGTCCTCTACAATGGCGACCTCAGCTAGCCAGAATACTTTGAAAAAACCTGCCAAACAAGCCTCCCAACACTTTTTTGGTCGCCTGTTGAGCTAGTCTTTCGCACTTTTTTGCCCGCAAAACATGCAAAAGCTAGCGAAATCAAGAGTTTCATGTCCATTTTAGATAGGCAACTGTTGTGGTAAACAATTAAATAAATTTTACCTCGGGGAAACTTCCCCCACGGCCTTCAGTTTTTCAAGCTAGGCAAGGAGCATGTCACACTAGCGCGTCGGGCTAGTAAATTCGCTATGCTTCGCATTATGAAAAACTGATTGGCCTGGCGCTTCCCTTACATGCGTATGTTCAATCTCGGTGGCTTTGGTAGAATCCCCATCGGCACTATGCACCAGAAGCGTATTACTTCGGCTGCCTCCTCCTTGTGAAATGCGAACATATCGATGCGACTGGGCGAGCTACTCCGATTAACTGCGCGGACAACCGCCTTTGTTGCGAATACGCTTGGCTGCTGGGCTTGCCTAGAACTGCTGGCGTTTTTTGGCAACCGACCGCGTATTGACGTGGTCAATTGCTGGCTTTCCCGATGGGCCCGCTTCAGTCTCCGTATCTACGGCGTCCGAGTCTCTTGCCGGGGTGGGCTGCCAGAAAATAAAAAGCTCTATCCGGCCCGTGGCCCGAACGGCGTCGGGCGCATTTTCGTCATGAACCATCGCTCAGGCATGGACATCCTTGTGATTTTAAGCCTAGTGGAAGCCCACATAATCAGTCGGCACGACTTAGCCGACTGGCCCTTATTAGGAAAATCCGCCGAACGAGTAGGCACCCTTTTTGTAGATCGCAGCTCGAAACGCAGCGGGGCCTCGGTCCTCAAGGCAGTAGCCGAGGCACTCGAAGCAGGTGAAGGAGTCGCGATGTTTCCTGAAGGCACGGCCTTCGCAGGTGACGAAGTTCGCGAATTTCGCCCAGGCGCTTTTAAATCCGCCCGGCGTGCTGGGGCCGAAGTGATCCCGCTCGGCATCGCTTACGACAACGAAGCGGCCTACTATCGAAAAGAATCGTTCCTCTCCCACCTCAAGCGAGTTGGTGCCCTAGCAAAACTCAACGTTGCTATCGAAATTGGCCAACCTATCGCCGTTGCCGAACAAAGCACTGTCGAGATGAAAGACCAAGTACGCGAGGAAGTGCAATGTCTCGTGAACCGCGGCCGCGCGCGATTAGAATCGTAGAGCAGGCCGTAGGGTGCGTGCAGCAAAGCAAAACGCACCTTTTGTCTTGCCCCCCGCTCGCGGCTTAGCTTCCTCAGCGAACCGTACTCTTGCCAACAGAGACGCTATTGTCAGCTCGCAGTTGGGGCGCCAATTTGCTAAGCGTGGCGCCGACCACAAACCAACCATCGTCGTCGCTGCGGATGATGGTGCCCGCCGGGCCGAAGTAACGGCGAACCATCTCGAAGTCCGGAAGCTTGCGACCGTCGATTTTTTGCTCTCGAAGGATGCCTTCGTCTTCGTCGTCCGGCGGGGTGAGCATACGATTCAGCAAACGACCGAAGAGTGTTTCCGACTCAGGCATTTTGCCTTGCCGCAACAGCTCGTAGATGGGTCGATAAACTTCATCGGTTCGAAGAAAGGTGCGAGCAGAGATCGGACCCGACAGCAAACGCGATAGCGACGTGTCGACTTCGCGGTAGTCGCCAGCACTGCTGAGTACTTCTTCAGGCCCTTTCTGAGACAAAATGCGTTTGAGGAAGTCGGTGTGAGAGGCGTAATACAGATGCCCACCGGTGACGCACACCGCCGAGGCAGGAACTTCAGTGGCATCTGCGTTCAACTCGTCGTCCTCTTCGGAATCGAGCAGATCAAGGTCGCCGATTTCGATGTCGAGATCACTAATGTCTTCTTCTACGGCTTGGATTTCCCAAACGGTCTTGCCTTCAAACTCAGTTCGCGAAGCATCAGGATCGTTTTCCATGAACTTCTGAACCGTAGCCGCGACTGCTGCTTCGTTTGCCAATTCGACAACAAAAAGAAATCGCTCGCACTTCGGGGTGATCGGAACTTCATAATCAGTAACAAGCACAATACGCTGGCCAAGATGCTTAACAAAATCTTCTTTCACATCCACCTGCGGACCATAGGGGTCGCGTTCGAGGCCTTCGAGTACGCCGGCAAAGGCTTCGTCGTAACCGGCAAACTTGTCGAAAAGAGATTCGAAATGGTTGAAAGCATTTGCGAGGTCGCAGTTGAAAGTACGGTAGCTCGCCAACTTGCGAGGGAGCCACGGTTTGGCCGACAGCGATTTGCTATTCGGAAACTTCATCATCCGCATTGCTTTGCGATACTTGTCTGGCTCGCCTGGAATAGGCGGAGCGTAAATTGCGGTACGGTGAAGCAGTTCGAACGAACCCCCCACGGCAAGATTAACAAACCCGCCGATGCCCTTGATTGCACTGAAACCTTCGGAGTCGAGAATCTTGAGATAGTCTTTGCCCGGGCGCTTCTTGCCCGCGATTTCCAGCGAATTGATTGCTCGGGCATAACCAAACGGATCGAGATACCAGCGTACCTCGGGTTCCAGGCCATCCGCCCCTTCGAGACAACGGTTAACCGTTTCTTGGTACGATGGTACATCAACAAGTCGCCCACCGGCCTGACCATCAAATCGACGCAACATTTCCCGAGCTTCCAGCGGGCTATCGCTCGCACAAAGCATATTGTCTTTCACAAAAAAGACAGCCGTTTGTTCAATAGGCAACCGCTTTTGTGGTGGAATTGTAAAAGTCGTGAGCTTGGTGCCCGAGACGATCGATTCGGTACGTATTGCATCGCGCTTAGCAAGTTCTTTGGCGACTTTTTCTAGCAGTTCTTCCCGCTGGAATTCGCGACCGGTAGTGTCCACAACAAGCGAGACGACTGCTCGTTCGTTATCGCGCCCAACAATACCGAGACCAATTTCTCCCCCGGCAATATCGCTGAGGTCTTCGATCTGAAGGCCAAGCTTGTCATTGATACCCGTCATTTTACGCTGCAGTTGTCTTTTTAAGTCCTTCACAAAAGGCTTCATGGCCTCGTCTTGGACCAACTGACCCATCTGCGTTTGCTGCCAGTGCTGCTTCAGAGTATGGATGTTGAGCACCGAAGCATATCCGCGAGTCTCTGAAGACATCAGCGTATCGGTAGGCACCGCAGCCTGGGCTGTGCTACTCAATAGAGAAACTGCTAGGGAAAGCAAAGCAGCGGATGACAGAACGTATGAAAAGGAAACTCGTCTTACCAAGATCACAGTAATCCTACCTAGTAAGGGCCCGGCGGCCAGCGACGAAAGGATGGGGAATGCGCGGGGAGTGTAGTGATTTATCGGCGACGTGGCAACGGATATCTTGCCTGGATAGAAATACTGTGTAGAGCTTACCCAACACGGCTAATAGTTCCCACCCGAAGAACGTGCGAACTGTTAAGATAGGAAACTTGCGATGTAGTGCAAGCCTAATCCGGCCCCGCGTTGTCCAATGGCCCTAAAACAGCCGTTGAATACCGCTTCTGTAACGCTAAAAATAGGGGTCGAGCACTAGCCTGGCAAAAAAATGCGGGCCCCGGATGAGCCAAAGACTCTTTGACTTAACGAATCGGTCAGGGGCAATTGAACCAGTTCGTCACAGTTCATCCGAGGCCCCGCGGGCCAGCAGTTTTAAGGAGCCTGACAGCTGACTAGCAGCGAGCCAAACTCGGACTTCCTATAAAGCATGTTCCATGCCAGTCGTGGAGATTGCTAGTGGCGAGAGCTGATGCAGAAATACGTAAGTGTTTTCAAGATAAGCAGTTAGTGTGAGACAGAATGGCTACTGGAGGGCCGATTCACGACAAGCAGCGAGATTGGAGGATCGGCATTGCGTATCTCTGCACTGCAGTACTCTGGCTCATATTGGCCAGTACCAGCACACTGTGACCAGCGTCGGCAGCGACAAGGCCTGAATTTCGATTTCCCGTCTCAGATTGGGATATTCTGGTAGGAGGAGTGATAGCAACTCATTGTTGAGTAAGGATTTACGCACGGTCACAGGTAGTGGTTCGATAAATTTCTGGTGTCCCTGGGTACTTTTAGCATCGACCGCCATTCTCTCGTTCTGAGACAGGTAGGACGATGGTCGAATCTGCCCCCGTTCTTGCAATCATGCGAAGTAGTACGCTGTAAGAAGCGGAACTGTTCTGTCTCGTAGTTCGTAATTGATATTGAGGTTATATTGCTGCCTCATTGATCGATTATTTGCCCCGTAGCTGTTGGGAGAAGCACGTCTGTGCCAAATTACCCTGCCAAGATTGGCCCGTATCGCTGTGGAAAGAACCAGCCGTTGCTGTGGATTGCCGGGCCATGTGTTCTTGAAAATCAGCGGCTAACGCTCGAAATTGCAGAAGAGCTAGCGAGAGTTGCCAAGCTCTTAGACCTTCAATTGATATTTAAGGCCTCGTTCGACAAAGCAAACCGAACCAGCAGCGGTGCCTATCGAGGGCCTGGGCTCAACGAAGGTTTGCAGCTACTAGCAACGATTAAGAAAACGACAGGGCTTTTGCTAACGACCGACATCCACGAGCCGGCGCAAGCTGCGGCTGCTGGCGAGGTTTGCGATTTGCTCCAAATCCCCGCGTTCCTGGCGCGGCAGACCGACCTACTAGTCGAAGCTGCCAAGACAGGCAAAGCGGTCAATGTAAAAAAAGCCCAGTTTATGTCGCCTGCCGACATGCAACATGTGGTAACGAAATTAACAGATGCCGGCTGCGAAAATATCTTACTCTGCGAACGAGGTACCTTTTTTGGTTACGGGCGTTTGGTGAATGACATGCGAGCCATACCCGAAATGCAAGCGTTGGGCGTACCGGTAGTATTTGATGCCACGCATAGTGTGCAAGAGCCTGGCGGACTAGGCGGGGCAACGGGTGGCAATCGTGCGATGGTCGAGCCGTTGGCCCGCGCTGCAATGGCGCTCGGAGCCGAAGGTTTATTTTGCGAAACACACCCCGATCCCGACCGTTCGCCCAGCGATGGTGCAAACATGCTTCCTCTTGGCGAAATAGAAAATGTGATGCGACGTCTGCTCGCAATTCGCCAAGCGACAATCAATCTTGAAGAGACACATTGTGAATAAGTTACGTCTAAGCTTAGTAACGATTGCGTTGCTGGTAGTTGCAGCATTGTTTTTTTCAACGCGCGGAAAAAAACGCCCGCTAGCACCTCGCCTGCGTCCTTCGAGCCCAATATCGAAAAGTCGAAGTGATAGCTCTGCTGTGCTGCTCAGTACGATTACAATGGCTTTGAATAATTTACCCAACGAGTCGGTTCTTGAACTAGCGCCCCCGAAGCCAATTTTAGACGATGCCAAGAGCGCCGACGGCCAAGAAGTATTAGCGACCTGCAATGTCACGCCTCAAGTACCAGACGGCCCTTACAACTACTTGAGGGTTCCGAAAGGAAATGCTAACTTCCGTCGCCTTGGGGTGAAGGCCGGAGATATCGTACGATATTTTGTTGCAACGGACGAAGAAAGTAGCCAAATTGGCATTCAGCAGCGAACCTATTTCGAACTTCCAGTACGCCGGCTGGACGTGAACAATCCGCAAAATGCGTTGATTGTCGAAGGAGGGTTAAACGGCCCGGTGACCATCCCCGAGCGGATCGAGATTTGGCGATTTTCAGACCGGCGGATGAACGAGATTCGCCAGCGACTGAATCGCTACATCAAACGTCGCGAGCCGGCCATCGCTTGGGAGCCAAGTCCCGATGAGGGGGCACTGGTTCAATTGCTCGACCGACTGAACCAGTGGTTGCGTAATCGGAAAAAGTCGGAGGAGAGCTGGCAACTCGATTCCCGTTTGGCTGAGCTGCCCCAAGATTTACGCGAAACAGAGTTGCTAAAGCCTTATCTGTCTCCCGAAACGCTCGGCGAGGGGCTCTTCGAACTCTTTGAAGTACGAGAGCTACAACAAGCAATTTGGCTGCGAGATATCTCAGGCTGGGCAAAGGGCGAAGCATGGGAGGACGTGAAGGTCGCCACGGCTCTGTTCGATTGGACCGTGCGTAACATTCAGCTTGATGGACCGAAGGTTGAAGGCAACATTTACCAGCCCTGGCAAGCGTTGATGTATGGCCGCGGCTCGGCGGAACTACGAGCTTGGGTATTCGCTGAACTTTGTCGACAGCAGCAGTTAGATGTGGTACTCCTTCGCTTTGGCACCGAAGAAAAAGAGCAGCGGCCTTGGCTGGCGGCGTTGTTGAGCGAAGGGCAATTGTATTTGTTCGATTTACGCCTGGGGCTACCAATCCCGGGTAAAGATCCAACGCACGTAGCGACTTTGGCCCAGGTCGTTGCCGATCCAGAATTGTTGAGAAAGCTCGACATTGGCGAGGAATACCAATACCCGATTTCGGCTGAGGCGTTGTCGCACGTCGAAGCTTGGTTGATCGCGTCGCCCTTACAGTTGTCGTATCGTACGAGGCTACTGCAGCAAATGTTGGAGGGCGACGATTTTGTTGTCCTCTCGGCTGAAAACGATCGTTTAGCCAAAGCACTCGAAGAGACCACGCAAATCGACGCGGTACAAATTTGGCCAATCCCGTGGAAATCGATAGTTGCAGAGCGCTCGTTGCCGCAGGAAGCGCGCCGCAAAGCAGCGCAGCGATTTTTAGTCTTCGCGCAACGGCCCCGGTTGTGGAAAGCACGCACCTTGCATTTCCAGGGAACCAAGCCGGTGCCCATCGAGCAGCGTAACGACCCCTTAGCTCAGCCCGAGGAGGGGCATATGGAAGCAATGGAACTGTATCGCAACAAGCGGGTCAGAGTGCCAGACACCGCTTTAGATAAATTAGAACCCGCCAAACAAGCGATCTACCGACGGGCGAAGAACGATGCCAGTTATTGGGTCGGATTGCTGAGCTACGACCGAGGGATGTACGAAGTCGCAGTGCATTGGTTGAGAGATCGCACTTTAGGAGCCTATCCCAGAGCTACGTCGGAGACATCCAGCGGTCGAGGAAGTCCAGACAACCAAGCAGTTTTGGAACGTGCAGAAAAAACGATGCCTAGAGGCCCGTGGGAAGATGGTGCCCGATACAATTTAGCAAGAGCACACGAGGCCTTGGAAGAATATGCCGAAGCGATCGAGCTACTCGAGGCAGGTAACTCTCCGCAACGCCACGGCAATCTACTTCGCGCACAACAACTCAAGCAACAATTAGAAACCCCAGACGCTGAGTAAGAACCTTCGCAAAGGTGAACATCAAGAGCCAAATCCCAGAACCACCTTAGTGGTATCCAGCGGTAGAGGAAGTCTGGGCAACCAGGTAGTTCAAAGACGTGCAGTAAATCACCATCGTGGAATAAACCGTGGGGTAGCACATGAAGAAGGCGGTAACTCTTCTACAGAAAATGGCCTCGGGAAGAGCCGTACTAGGGCTTTTCGTTCTAACCACGGCTGTCTATTTGGCAATGCTTTTTTACACGATTCCCAAAGTTGCGAGCTTCGCTCCGGGAATCGCATTGTTCGACTTGTCGCCGACAGGCTACTCCCACGAACATGCGGTCACACTCCTTGAGTCGTTAGGCCAAGAGGGCAGGAATGTTTATCTGTACCAGCAATTGCCGGTCGACTTCATTTACCCGGGGCTGTTCGCAGTTTCAAACTCGCTATTGCTAACCTGGCTTTTTGTGAAAAGATTCGAGGCGAACTCGAAGATATTCTATTTGGCAATGGTGCCTGTGCTTGGGGGGCTCTTTGATTACCTTGAAAACATTAGCATTGTTCGCATGATTCAATCATTTCCAGATATCTCTCAAGAGCTTGTTGCTACGGCAAGTACCTTTACCATACTAAAAAGCGCATTCATCACGGCTTTCTTTGTTGTGCTCTTATTGGGAGTTGCCACGCTTCGAAAACGAGAACTGCTTGCCGAGGAACGCCTTTGACGTTTTGTAACACTTCAACCGAGTGAAGCAAAATAGAACACAGACGAACGCTGATTTAGCAGATTGTCGCAGATTACAAGACGATTCTGGTCAGCCGTCTGTTTCGATCCTTAGCCCTATTACTTCAACAGTTGCTTCTTATTGTATCCGTGAAAATCCGTCTGATCTGCGTTCATCCGCGTTCTATTACTTCAGATGGCTGAAGTGTTACGATGTTTTTTATGGCGTGCTGGCGTTCGATTCGCGGAGTTTTAGTAGCTCGTCCAGCACCGTTGGCGGAACGGTGACGCCGACCACGATCCACTCGTTTTCGGCCTTCACTCCATCCGATTGAATGTCGCGTAATGCGCCCATGGCGCCGCTGTCGGGAACCACTACGCCGCCACCTCGAAAAGCCGGAGCAAAAAATGCGGCGATTTTCTCTTGCAGAAACATTCGCGAGGCGGTGTCGAACGAAGTTTCTAGCTCGACGTCTCCCTGGCGAATCAGCTCCATCTCGCCATACCCGTTATCCTCCATCGAGTAAGTGAACTTCGCAGTCATCGAGCCGGTGTACTGCTCGCCATCAAGCTCCA
Source organism: Planctomycetota bacterium (assembly GCA_013152205.1). GTDB lineage: Bacteria > Planctomycetota > Planctomycetia > Pirellulales > Lacipirellulaceae > Bythopirellula. The sequence goes on along the minus strand of JAADGV010000105.1, from coordinate 19,730 downwards.
TGCCCGTGGCGCGAAAAATAAACTGGAAGTGATTTGGCTCGGGAATGACCAATTCCAACGGTCGCTGCTTGGCCATGGTGACCGTCCATCGTTTGCTACGCGAGTGGACCATCAGGGGCATAGGCAACTCAGCATGTAATACCTTGGCATAACGCATGAAGAAGGTGTCGGTAATCGTCTTTCCGCCAAGAATGGTCTCTGCCAAGTTGTTGATAAACGAGACATGGACTTGCGCTTGAAAGTCTGCGCCAGCAGGATCGACGGGGCACGGGAACGATGCGCCAAAGTGCTCTCGTTTTCCACTGAAACCGTTGAGCACCACGCCATGCGACGAGCTACTGGCACTATGAAAGTAGATCGAGGCTCCTTCTCGCAGCAGGGGTGCTGTCACTTCGCTAAACTGGCCGATGGAATCTTGATTGCGATCAAACTCGGCTTGAATCTCAGCCAAAACCGATTCGACACGTTGGTCGAGTTCTTCTTTGAGAAGATTAATGGTCTTAACCTTTGCGCGATAATCTTTGTAGGCCTTCGATTCTGGCTTTCTTGCCTGCCTCTCGCCCATTCGCCGAAACATCGGATTCGTAGCCGTCACTTTCTCTAGCGTGTTCTTGATCGAGGGAGTAACCAATGTCGCGCCGAGTGACAGCCCAGCAGGGCTCAGAAAAATAGGTTTCACTGCCAAAGCCGAGCCGAGGGTCCGCATGTGCAGTGTTACCGGCCCTGTAATCGCATGGCATCGAGAGTCGACCGTCCCTTGATAAACTAGTTTTATCTCAGCCGTCTCGTCGTTCGGGGTGATATCTAGAGATACCTTGCCTTGGGTTTTCGCCGTGCCGCGAATGGTCAGTTTTCTCGATCGTTGCAATAGCCCCGAGGGAGGTAACATCTCATGATCTAAAATAGGAACGGTTTCGGATACTTCCGGTGCCAGCGATTTTAGAATCCGTTGCATGAGTGAATGCGAAATCACAACCTGCGCATTGGGCAACGACATTGACTTTCGTACGGTCGTCGTTTCTTCAGTAAGCTGTCTAGTTGTTTCAAACCATCCCAACACACGTCCCAGCGCCGCTGCGTTGGCGTCCGAGGGTTCCACAGCCAGCTTATGACTCAACTTTCTTGCCAGCGCTATTTTTTCGTTGAAAGTTGCCTGCAGATCGTCATGCGCAAAGGTCTCTGCCGCATCCAGATAGAAATCCATGCACTGCCGGATCTCGGCAAAATACACAGTCTCCAACCCTTTGCGGTTTGAATACATCCAGCGGCGAACCTGCCGAAGCTCGTCGACATTCACAGACGGGCTGGCTCCCAGGTTTCGCTCTAACAGGTGCCAATGCAAATGCGTTTTCCAAGCCGAGGCGTATTCGACGCCTTGGTCTTCGAGCCAACTGCTGACTTGGACCGCCTCTTCTCGCAAGGCTTGCTGGGTTTCATCGAACCACTTTTTCTCGGGTGGTTGGAACCGTTGTTCCGCGCCTTCGAAAACTTGCCACACCCGGTTCTCCTGCTCCGCGCAAGCAGAGGGAGTAATGGCAATCAGTAGGAGTAGTGAAAAACCCAGGGTAGTTAAACTTCGTGTCATTTTTTTGCACATCCTATCAACGAATTCGCTAAGCACGCTTTCTTTGAACTACCATTTAACAGCGTCTCTATTGAAGTGTTCGCCACAGAGACGACCGAAGTCGAACTTTTACCCCAAAATTGCTCGATTACGCCGTAGGAAAACTAGGAGGTTGACGTTCCCCATGCTTCACCGTCAAAAACTCTCGCGACTGATAATTGGTCTGCTTGTATCGTTTCTGTTTACTGAACTGGTCGTAGGGGCTACCCCGGTGCTCACCGGTCGTTGGGGAGATACCCGACTGCCGCAGCAGCTTGCTTACGACTATCCGACCAAGAAAAACCAAGCCTTGGTGGTGGTCACCTTTTCAACAATCTGCCCACTAGCGCAACGCTTAGTACCAACGCTCAACGCACTACAACAAAAGTACGACGAGCACGGCATCCAGTTCATCGCCCTTTTTCCGAATGGGATGGACCACCTGGGAGCGATCGCAGAATATGCAGTCGATACCCAGATGATGTTTCCTGTCTTTAAGGACGACCCCGACAATCCTTGGCACGAACGACTAGGACTCACCACCACTCCCTGCGTTGTCGTGCTCGACACACGCAACGGCTTTGACGATTCGACGGCCTACTATCGTGGTCAAGTCGACGGCCTATGGTTTGGTGGTGGCACCTCGGATAGTAAGCAAAGCTACTTATCCGACGCATTGGAGAGTTTTCTCGCGGGCGAAAAACCAACGATTGCAGAAACGGCTGCCTCGGGTTGCAATATTGCGAAACAAGCTTTTTATGATGACACGGCTTTTGCCAACGCGACTTATCATCGCGACATTGTCCCTTTGCTACAAAAACGCTGTATTAGCTGCCATCGCGAAGGGGAACCCGGCGCGGAATTATTCTCCGCGTTCGATTCCTACGAAGTTGTTGCCTCGATGAGCGGGGTGATGCTCAGCCGTGTCGATAATCGGCTGATGCCCCCGTGGCACGCCTCGACCGATAAGGCGAACGGTCTGGGCGGTTTCAAAAACGATCATCGTTTGACGGACGAAGAGATCAACCTTTTCCGAACTTGGGTCCAGAAAGGTTGCAAACTGGGCGACCCGGCTGACGCCCCGCCTAAGCAGACTTGGCAAAACGCGGATGAATGGCAAATCGGGAAACCCGATCTTGTTTTCTCGATGCCGGAGCCGTATATCGTTCCCCAGCTTCGTCTCGACGAGTACCAATACTACCGGATACCGGCCAACTTCTCAGACGATCGCTACATCCAAGCCATCGAAGTCAAGCCGGGGAACAAGGCCGTGGTTCATCACATCGGCGTGATTCTGGGCCGATCAACCAAGAAAAAACTTGCTGCCACTCAGGCGATGTTGGCCCTCTATGGCATTACCGGCGACAAGGTGAAAAAGGTAGGCGACTATGTTTCGGGCGATCCGTTCAACGCACGTACTTACGCCGAGGGTTACGCAATCGAGCTACCCGCTAACCACGACATCTTTTTCGAAATGCACTACACGCCCACAGGCAAGGATGAAGAAGCAGATGTTTCTAGGATGGGCATTATCTGGGCCAAAGAAAAGCCGGAGCATGTGCTGGAGACCAAGGTATTTAACCGCAAAGATCTTCGTCTTCTCCCGCACGCCATGCACTACGAAAAGGCGAGCTACCACCAATTCACGACCGACGTGCTCATCTACGCGCTTGCTCCGCACATGCACTATCGCGGCAAAGACTTTCTCCTCTATAAAGTCGAAAACCCTGGAACCGAGGATGAGCAACGCCAACTGATTTTGAAAATCGCGGCCTACGATGTCAATTGGCAACGGACGTATGAGTTTGAAAAGCCGTTGCGGCTCAAAGCAGGCGACGCCCTTTACTCGGTGACGCACTTCGACAACTCGCACTACAACCCCAACAATCCTGATCCCGAAACGACCGTCCGCTATGGTCTCAAGTCGGAAGAGGAGATGCTAAATCTACGCATCAAATTCGAGCGGGTTGACTTCGGCGAGGGTTACTAGCGTTTCCATTCGTTTTGCGAGCAGGGCAAATAGTCGGTCCGCCACGCGGTCCGGAAGCAAGTGTGCCTCCGGCTAACGGAGTGGCCCCCATCCAGGACGAACACTTGCTAAGGTCAACAGAACTTGTGTAATCTATTGGTACTTCAACACAACTTCTGAAAGACATCTCGATGAACAAACCACTCCTGCTCGTACTTGCTTGCGTTGTACTTAGCGCGACAACCGCGTCCCACGCCGTCGAGCCTCGGCAGCCTGTCCCGATTATTTTTGACACCGATTTGGGCAATGATGTCGACGACGTGTTAGCCCTCGGCATGATTCACGCACTCGAATCGCGCGGCGATTGCCGGCTATTGGCCGTCACGATCACCAAAGACAATCTACTTGCCGGCAAGTTTACCGACTGTGTCAACACGTTCTACGGTCGGGGCGATGTAGCGATTGGCATTACCAAGAGTGGCGTGACTCCGGCGGATGGTAAATTTACCGTGCTAGCAAATCAGCGAGACAATAACCAACTGCGCTACCCTCACGATTTCGACCCCGCAACTGCCGATAACGCCGTTACGGTGCTGCGTCGAGCACTGGCCTCGGCCGAAGATACCTCGGTGGTGATCGCCCAAGTTGGTTTTTCGACGAATCTTGCCAATCTGCTCGACTCGCCAGCCGACGACATCAGCCCGCTTACCGGCTTGGAACTTGCCAAGAAAAAAGTCAAGCTAATCTCGATCATGGCGGGTGCTTTTGAAAAAATCCCCAACAACAAAGGAGAGCCACGCGACCACCTCGAATATAACGTCGTCAAAGATCTCCCCGCCGCCCAAAAGCTTGCCCGCGATTGGCCGACCCCAATCGTTTGGAGCGGTTACGAGGTAGGACGTGCAGTTCGTTATCCGGCCATCAGTATCGAGCAAGACTACGACTACGTGACCCATCACCCCTTGGCCGAAGCCTATTACCTCTACATGCCCCCGCCACACAACCGACCTTCTTGGGATCTCACCAGCGTGCTGTACGCCATTCTTCCAGATCGCGGATATTTTGGCGTTTCCCCACCAGGGACGGTCACCGTAGCCGACGATGGGCTCACCACTTTCACTGCCCAAGATGCAGGAAAACACCGTTATCTGATCCTCTCGCCCGAGCAACAAATCCGTGTGACCGAAGCCCTGGTGCAACTCTCCAGCCAGCCGCCGTCAGTTCGCTAAGACGCAAGCGGAATTTTGGTTGCGTTTTGGTGATGCTTCGAGCGAGAGAGTAGGCAAACCAAGCCCACGATTACCAATGCCCATGAATTTGGTTCGGGCACGGCAGCCGCCCCAGCAATCGCAGGCGCCGAAAGCTGCTGCTGCCAAACGAGCAAATCAGAAACATTCACCGAGCCGTTGCCGTTGGCATCTCCTTGGGCGAGCGTTGCACCACTGCTAATCCCGTAGCCCCGTTGCCAGGCCAAGAAATCGGCTCCGTCGATATCACTATCTTCGTCGAAGTCGGCAGTGAGTACCGGAGTGGGCGCGAGATCAGTAAAAGTAGCCAACGGTTGAAAATCGATTCCGCCGATGGCCGAGCCGTAAAACAATTCGATCGCATCTGCCATCGCAAGCATCGCATCAAAGTCTGCGAAGGTATCGCCAGGCCCCACTTCGTTAGCATTCAGGCCGACCCGCACCTCGCCGTTGAAATTGGCAACCTCCCAACCCACGCCGCTCGTAATGCTAGACAATGTGTCCCGCTCAAACGCCATCAAAGTAATGCCATCCAGGGGCACTCCAATATCTGCGAACCACTGGTCGCGATCAGCCGTATCGAGCCAGCCGATGCTGGAGGAACTGTCGTACCACACGGGCAGGTCGGCATAGATTTTCACTTCGCCGGCACCGTTGTTGTCGAGTTGACTGCGTGCAGCAACGTAGGTGTCGCGTAAATCGAACAATAAGTCGCGCCGTTCGGCTGGCGTACCACCTTGCCAAGCGGCGGAGGCATGAGGTTCGATATCGAGATGCACCGCGTCGAAACGCTCTCGCGGATCGGCCCTCGAGACGTTGAAATCAATGAGTTGCGTCTGAACAAGGTTCGCCAAGCTCGTGGGGTTGGGAATTACGATCCCATGCAACTTTTGAGAGTCCATGCCCACATCGTCCAGGGCGGCATTCCAACGTGCTATCGAAGTCGGATCGGTCAGCGGTGTATCGCCGAGACTTGCGTAAATCCGGTCGAATCCCCACGCCCCGAAGTACGAAATCATCTCGGCCTCTTTAGCCAAATCGCCAATGACATTCGCGGTGCCATAGGGATGTGTAGGAGCTTTCCACATCCAGGCCGAGCGAAAATTCTGCGCGAACAACGGAGCGTTTAGAGTTATTGATGCGGTACCAACGAAAAGACAAAAGAAAAATCGCAGCGTTTTTGTTTGCGATACCATATTTTCTCCTCTAGGGGATGCGCAGCCGCGGGCGACATCTCATTTGCATGTCGGCTTGAAATGCAAACGCCAAAAAAACGAGTAGCGAATCCACCCAGTCTATTGAGCGGCGTCGAGGCTGTCCACGGTTTTGTCCAGAACGAAAAGTCAAAGGCCCCGTTATAGCCGCGGGCGGAAGCTGTGGATTTTAGGCTCGGCTGCGGCTTACGGCTAGCATGACTTTGCAAGCGTCTTGTCAATATGGCCAATATGGCCAGGGGATTTCTTAGGGTGGTTTTGCTAGAACGGTTGGTGCAAGGTTACGGCGACCGATTTTCCAGCTTTCAATGGCGCGGCCGCCATCGCTAACGGCTTTGCCCAATTGTCTTTCCCCCTACGATGTCATGTCTATGCCTAACAACGACGCTGTTGAATGTACGTTCTGTCGAACAAATCTGTTCGATGATCGTAGCGTCCCGACTATCTTTGGGGCACTGTGGTTGTGTGGCAGATGTTGGCAAAGATATCGTAACAGCCTGCACCGAGCGGTTGCTGAAATCGCGGAAGAAAGGGTTTGTGGAACCTGTGTGATGTGAACCTTGAATTAGCAGGGGTAAGTTAACCACAACGACACAACGGCCACGACGTGAATCAAGCATGTAACATTGAAGTCATCCGCCAATCAATTCAAATGAAAGAGATTCTCTTACGAAACGACAGCTACTCCGTGTCCTCTGTGGTTATTCTTTTTCCCTATATATTGGTCGATCGTACCGACTTTGCAGTTGTCCTATCCTTCTTTCGTCGTGTTCGTTGTGTCGTTGTGGTTCAACCTAGCGCAGTAGTATTAGGCAACCTGCCGTTGTTGAGAAGCTGCGCGTTTTGGTTCGCCCGATTTTTGCACGGGAATGATTTGATGAAGAGCTGCACGAATAGTTTCGTTGGGTGCATTCGCAAGTTCGGTCAGGTGGCTGATGTCGTTGACGACTTCGAGCAAGCTGCGCGGCGTGCCGATCGCCGTCATGATTTTTTCGTGGGGAGTTGGCTGATGCTGTTCGTGGTCGCTGTAGAGTTCTTCGTAGAGTTTCTCGCCAGGTCGCAGGCCAGAGACTTCGATTTCGATATCGTCTCCTACCCGTAGTCCAGAAAGTCGAATCATATCTTTGGCGAGGTCCATAATCCTAACTGGCTCACCCATGTCGAGGACGAAAATTTCGCCCCCCTGCCCCATCGTTCCCGCTTGGATAACCAGTTGAGCAGCCTCGGGGATCAGCATGAAGTAACGGATCATGTCTGGATGTGTTACCGAAATAGGCCCACCGCGGGCGATTTGTTCGCGGAAAATTGGCACCACGCTCCCCGCTGAGTCGAGCACATTGCCAAACCGCACGGTGACAAGTCGACACGGCGAAGTGCCCGCTTTTGCTTGGACATACTGCTCAGCCAAACGTTTACACGACCCCATCACGCTCGTCGGATTGACGGCCTTATCGGTCGAGATCATCACGAAGCCTTCGGCATGATACTCTTCGGCCAAATCGACAATGTTTTGGGTGGCTAACACAATATTCTTCACCGCCTCGCCGACATGCTTCTCCATCAAGGGCACATGCTTGTAAGCGGCGGCATGAAAGATAATATCTGGCTTATGTTCCTGAAAAACGGCCGCCATTCGTTCCCGATCGGTGAGATCGGCCAAGACGACTTCGATATTGGCCTCGGGCGCAAGTCGACGCATTTCTCGTTCGATAAAGAACTGTCCTGTTTCCGTACGGTCGACCAACACAAGTTTTGTGATCGAAAGCTTCAATAGCTGTCGGCAAATTTCGGAGCCGATGCTTCCGGCACTCCCTGTTACCAAGACCGTTCGTCCAGATATCCAGTGACTAATGCTCTCGGTGTCGAGCGTCACCGAAGGCCTGCGCAGGAGGTCTGCAATGGCGACCGGACGTGGGTTGATTGCGACATGCTCGTGCAACAATTGCTCATAGCTAGGCAACACTTTGACGCGAAAATCGTGCTGCGCAGCTAACTCGACTAGTGCGCGAACTTCTTTGCCCGGCAATGACCCCGAGGTAATGAGTACTTCAGCAATTTTGTGTTTCTCAACCAAGGCCGCAATCTCGTCAAGTTTGCCAAGCACAGGAACACCAGCGATACGACGCCCTTGAATACTCGCCTGTTGGTCGACAAAACCGACGGGATGGTAGGCAAGATCCGCACTCCCCCGGATGCTACGCAGCAGCGCCTCGCCAGCATCGTTAGCTCCAACGATGAGTGCCGTGGTTCCCCGCGGAGATACGAACAGTCGCCAATCAGAGTCGCGAATAAGCCGTGGGATAAAACGGGCCGCAGCAAGCAAAAGGAGTGTCGTGCCCCAATCTAAAAAGATAACGCTGCGGGGGATCGTGACGGAAGTCAGCATCAGTGTATCGACCAACATAATGCCGACCGAGCTGATCGTCACGGTCCGTACTATGACCATGACATCGCGAAAAGCGGCATATCGAGAAAACTCAAGATGCAATCGAGAATGAATGAACGCAGCGAGCTTGACGCCGAGTACCCATGCAAGAGTCGCCCAAAAGGTTAGCGATTGCAGACTGTCCAACTTGCCATCAAAGCGGATCAAATACGCGACATAGTAGGCCACAGCACCCAAAGGCAACAGGGTTGCGAGTCCAGCAGCGAGACGATTTATTTTTTGGGAATGCATTTAGGGTTTTATCTGGAGTGGTATTTTCAAAAGGAGCTTATTTGTGTCCGAAAGTACTGGCAGTATGAGCGGTTTTCGGCTCACAGTGTTTGCGGGCCTCAAGTAGCTCGATCTTTAGTGACGATTTGTTTGGCTGCCTAGCATAGCACCAGCGCAAGTGCGACAAGGCCGAGCCATACTGCTCGGCTTGAAGCAACGTTCTTCCAAGTTCTCTACGGGCCCAATAGAAACTGGGAGAAATCTCGCAGGCGAGGCGAAGGCTTATCAGCGCCTGGTCGATCTGCCCTAGTTCTCTTTGCATCAAGGCCAGCCTACGCCAATTATTAGCTGCGGCGTCAGGCTTAAGTTTTTCACTTTCACTCTTGGCAGCCACCAGCCCACGTTGCAAGACGTTTAGCCAGTCTTCCTCGCTTCCCATCTTCCGGTATTGCTGCCATATCGCAGGCAGTGTCTTCCAACCAGGATGAAATGTATCGCAAAATAAGTCTGCCGGGATACGTCCCGCAAGCAATTGCACAATTTGCATCTGATGCATGCCCGCGTCATTGAAAATCTTTTGCCAATGAGCAATGGCTTCCTCGCTCTGGCCAAGCAATAGCTTTTGCCTACCAACCTCGAATTGTACCTGCCCATTATGCGGACGGACTTGCAGACTTTGGCTAAGATAGGCATCGATCGACTCTTGTGTGCGACCTTCAAGGAAGCATAAGTTTGCTAAATACAAATACCCCTCGCCTTGAAGAGGACATAGTTCCAATGCAAGACGAGTATGGCGATAAGCTCGGTAAAGCAGCTTACTGTTCTCGCCAAACGCCCGATTGAGCCACGCTCGAAGTTCGTTGGCTGACGCGAACTGAGACGACATCGCCGCATCTCGAATCTGGTCGATCGACATCGCGTTGTCCGACGCTCGTTGCTTCAAGTCGAATAATTGAAGATACTTCCCGGCTAGGCGCAAGTTTGCCCGCGCCGACTCGGGGTTTCTCTCAAGCACCTGACGGAGGTGAAAGATTGAATTTTCGGTAATCAAAAGCTGTTGAGCCTCGTTGTCAGGAGCTTGCTCTCCCTTCATCAAATTCTGAGAAATGTGCGCCTTCATCGACCGGGAAGAAATCAGATAACGGTCCCATTGCGTAGAAGCCCAGGCGGGTCTGACAACAACGGAGACTGTCCAGATTGCAGCAAACGAGACAACTGCCGCAGCAGCCCCCCAACGCAATCGTGACCAAGAAACAGAAATGCTCGCTTGAGCTTCATTGCTAGCCGACAGTTGAGCAAGCCGCAACGCGCTAGCCGCCAGAAGGATCGTAATTGACATACACGCAGGGATAAACCAAACAAAGTCGACAAACGAATGCGCCAGGCTTGCCATTAAGCTAGCCGTCACCGCCCCAGCAAGAATCAAGCTGCTGTTAGATTGCGAGCGACGAACCGCACGCCAACACCAACTGCCGACCATCAAAATGGCCGCTGCCAGCAATACAGCACCCAACACACCGTCTTCGGTAGCGACTTGAAGGTAGCCGTTTTCTGCGTGCGTGTACTCAACATTAAGAGATTCAGGCAAATAGATCGGGTAGATCTCGCGGTGCGAACCTGCGCCCGAGCCAAACAGTCCGCCTTGTTTAATCGCGGCAAGGTTTGCATTCCAAACCTTGCGTCGCCCTTCGCCCTGATCAAGTTTTTCAACCGAACCCGAAGTAAGGGTATTGAGCCGCCGCTCCACTTGCTCTGATCCATAGAGAGAAAGTAGCCCCATGACCATCAAGGCCAAAGTTGCCAGTCCATACAGATGAGTACCAGAAACCAAACCTCGACGGTAGTAGATGGCGACTGCAACCGTACTAACGACCATCAACGCAATGGTTCCGCCTCGAGAAAGGGATAACAAGACCCCGATAACGACTAGAATCAGGCTAAGATACATCGTCGCCATGAGAGCCCCGCCTGCTGGCGAATGGTCTCCTGGCGTTTTTTTACTATGCAAGATTTGTGCAGTCCACGCAAGCAAGGGCCCGAAACCTAGCACTAGGAAGTGGGCAAAGTGGTTTCTACAAGTAAAACTTCCCTTCGCGACGTTGTGTGTCGTTGTGAAAGGATATTCGTAAAACCAGAAGAACCGACCGTTCGTAGTAAAATACTGCAACAACCCAAAGCCACTCATCAAGATCGCCGCAAACGCTACTAGCCTTAACAGCCGTTGGATATCGGCCTCGGTTCGCAATCTCCCAACCGCCGTTACGAATAGCAACACATAAGCAACAAGCGTTGCCAGGGCCATGCTCGTCGCGCCAGGTGTTAATGAAATGGTTTGCCAGGCACCAAGCGATAAACCGGCATCTCCATTCCACAGAGTTAATAACGAGCTGTTGCGAGGTGAAAGTTGCTCGAGCCAGCCAGAGGGCATCGGCACCAATTGCGTTGCCACGACAAGGATCGCCGCAGCAGCAAGCAGGGTTGCCCAAGTGCGATTCCAGATAGCCTGCCGTAGTGTTGCCTGCCGGACAAACCAAGCGATAGCCGTGACTGCTACAAGGCCAATAAAAATACCCCGTCCCAGCGTATGCCGACCACCGAAAAACAATGGGGCAATAAAAATAATGCCCATCAACCCCAGGTCGACTATCTGAAGACAGGTAGTGGCTAACGGAGATTCACCACTCTCGCCACCACCGCGTGGGCGAGTTTGCGTTTCGTTGGTGAATTGCCAGCTTTGCATCGAATCGATAGCCTTATGACGACACTACGCTGCACGGCGTGGACGGATGGGTGGGGCCGACTGAGGCGTCGACACCTGCTCGCTTACCTCCGCAATAGGAAACGACGTCACAGGTACTTCCTCAGGGAAATTCAAATCACCCTCTTCCTGGTGACCATAGCCATCTTCGTAACCGTAACCATAGCCGTAGCCATAACCATAGCCAGAAGAATCGTTGGAGAGTCCATTGGCAACAACGCCTAACATGTGGCAACCAGTTGCCTGGAAACTCTCGACCGCTCGCATCACCGAACGACGATGGTTTTTCTCTGGTCGGACAACCAAGATCGCCCCATCGACAAGCTGCCCTACGATCTGTGCATCGCTAACAGCCAAAACCGGTGGGCAATCGACGATGACACGATCGTATTGCGAATCCGCCCAGGCGAGCAATTCGACAAACGCATTGCTGCTTAATAGTTCAGCAGGGTTAGGCCTTCGCAATCCGACAGGCAAGACATCAAGACCCTCGACCACCGTCTGTTGAACCAAAGGTGGAGCTGAAACGGACGGTGGTTGATCCGAAGTCAAAACATCAGCAACACCAGGGAGCCCTTTGAGATTGACCAAGGTGGTAAAACCAGGGCGACGCAAATCGGCGTCGATCACCAATGTTCGTTTGCCAGCTTGAGCCAAGGCCACCGAAAGATTCGCCGAAATCGTCGTCTTCCCGTCCCCTGGCTCCGAGCTAGAAACCAAAATCCGGTCACATTCTTGACCACTGAGCGCCAAAGCCGTCCGCAAGGTACGAAACGCCTCGGTTTCAGCCGAATTCGGCATCACATGGGTATGAACCGAGTCAAACCCTTCGCCAGCCAAAGGAGCAAGCTTGCGTACCATGGCCAAGACGGGAACTCCCAACTGCGAAGACATTTCTTCTGGAGAATTGAACCGATCGTCAAGAATGTCCTGCACGTAGACAATCATACATCCGAGCAGTGTGCCGCCCATCAGGCAAATGGTGGCTACCATTTGTAGTTGAGGTGAAACTGGAACATCGTTGGGCAATGGCTCTCGAACCACCGTCGCTTTAATCGGAGCCTGGACCAAGCTGATATCGAAGTTCGCTATTTTGTCGGAGAGCGAATCGTAAAGGGCTTCTTTTCTCGCAACATCGCGTTCGAGCGTTCGTAGCTGGACAAGCACATCGCTGTGTTTGGCTGCTTCAGTGCGCGCTTCGTTAAACGACTTGAGAAGTTGCTGCTCTTTCCGCACGGCTTGCTGCAGAGATTGCCGAAGCATTCCGAGTACCACTTCATTAGGCACCGCTTTGCCCAATGAATCAAAACGCTTGCCTGCGCCTGAGTGGTAAGTCGTTAAGTACTGATCGAGAGTTTTTTCTTCTTTTTGAAGTTGAGTAATGCGAGGATGATTTGGTCCAAAATCGGCAGAAAGATTTTGAAGTTCTTGCTGAACAGCCAAAAGCTTTTTCTGTTGATCGCTTAACACCTGCAAGTCTTGCGGACTAAGACCCATCGAGGCTAATAGCATCTGACGCCCGAGGGTCGCCTCGATGCCCATCATTTGCTGGCTAATGTCTTCTCCGCGACTCAACGAATCTTCGAGAGAAGCCAAAGTGGCTTGTACTTCGAGACGCTTCTCTTGCGCGTCAAGCATCGCTTCATTCAGGCGAATCGCTCGCTGAATCATCGGCTCGACAATTCCATCGTCGGATGAAACTGCCAGATGCCCTGCTTTCTGACGAAATTGCTGAAGGGCTAATTGCTTCGTATCGAGTTGCAATTGAAGTTGATCACGCTCTTCAGAAAGAACCGTGATAATATCGCCTGCTGTTCCCTGATGATTCTTGGCAACAAAATCCAAGTACGACTGAATAACAGCACGCACCACGGCTGCGGCGGTCTCTGGGTTCCGTGAACGGTAGCTCACCTCAATAAAGTTGGTTTTTCGTGTTATCTTCGCGTTCAAACCCTTGGTGATTGTTTTCACCCAAGCCTTAGGAGGCTTGCCCTGCAAATCGACCCGATGCTGCGGCGCAAGCTGGGCGATTGCTTGCTGAATTACGATTGGGCTTATCACCAACTCGCGATGAGTGGCCATCGTGTTCCCCGAGTTGTCGTGCTCGCCGACCGCCGACATGTGGTCGAGTTTTTGCTCGACAATCAACAGTTTGGCTGTCGATTGATATAAGCGGGGGGCCAGAATGTAGTACGCAACTCCTACCAATCCAAAACAATAGAGCGTGCAAAAGACAACCTTCTTGCGGCGCCGTAGTACGTGCAGCAATCGCATGATCACGGGAATGAGATCACTTGTGGATGCCTCATGGGAGTCAACATCAAGCGGGTTGTTTGGTTCTAGTGCTGTCACGTGTTCGTACTCAAACAATATGTAAATTTGGTTTAGGCGAGGGGATATGCAATCGCATCTCTTGTCTTTAGAAGGTGGTTCTGCTTGCTACTCCAAAGGAGAGTCGGAAGAATTGCTTCACTGCATCGACGACTGCTGTTGCAGGCGTTTGCTCAACCGTGATCGTATCGCCGGCTGCGATGCGAAGATTCTCTAGGCCGTTTTGTTTTGCTTCAGAAAGACTCACTTGGATAACGATCGGCTCAGGGCGATTTTCCATCCGACGAATCACGTACACTTTGTCGGCAACGGGAGAACTACGCCCCCCAGCCAAAGCGATGGCATCTAATAAATGAACGTCTTGATCCGTGGGGAGTTCAAAATCTCCCGGCCTACGAACAAGCCCCGAAACATAAATCGTTTCCTTCTTTTTCGGAACAATTCGCACTACGTCACGATCGTTGAGCCGAAAGTCGGTGTTACCCATGGGACGTCCGCTTGAGAGATCGAGGCGGATTGTCGTTGGTGCCGCGTGCCCCGACGCATAGCCTCCCACGACTGCCTGAGGGGCCGCATGTGGCCGTAGGCCTTGATAAGCAGCGAGCTGGATTTCTCCCGACTCGTTTGTGGCTGGCACGGTTGCTTTGTTTTCGTTCGACGCAAGCCCAACTGCCGATTGTCGAACGATTTCGATTTCGGTACCCGCTTCGTCAGTCAAACCACCTGAGGCTGCGATGGCACTCACCAAGTCGCTGTTCCCGCGAGGGAGCTCATGAACCCCAGGTTCGCTGACCGCTCCGAGAACCGTGATTCGATTGACCGCCTTGGATTCGATTTCGACGGTGATATACGGATTTCGGTACATCCCACGCTGAATGGCTAGGTTGGCAATATTTTGACTGGCTTCATAAGCTTCCAGCCCAGCTACAGGGACTGGACCAATGATTGGCACCGAAACGGTTCCATCCTCAGCAACACGCGCCCTGACGGGTTTCTTTTTTTCGTTTTCTCGTCCCGTTGCGATGTCGATCTTTAACAGGTCACGAGGCGCAATGACAGAGTCGCTCGCGCCTGGAGAGGCGACGCGAGAAAAGTCGATGGTTTGTCGATCGCTACGCGTCGCGGTACGAAACTCCGCCGGCAATTGCCTCGCCCGATAGGCTGCCGATTGGCAACCTGGCAGCAGAAGAGCAACGGCCAGAAGAATAAGGGAGACTTTGCTCTCTACAATATTCTGCCGGCGAATCGTTTCCCCGAATCGTGTTGCCATACGCCTGCCTTGTTGTCGATCAGTTCGTTTTTTTGAGACAATAAAAGACATGTTTGAGTTCATCACTTCGAGAATTCGCGTCATTCACCTAACTCAGTAATACTGAGCTGCGGCTCGACTACAAAAGGTATCTGTATTTACGGGTCAGGAGGGAAACGGAGCTAGCCGATATGGCTACACCACCCTCTTAAGAACTACGGGATGAGGGTAATTACTTTTTCCTGCACCATTGTGCAAGGTCTTTTTCTGTAGACAAACCGAAGAGGAGGTGGCAAAACCCACAGGTTTCATAGAGTCGGATAGTAGGCAGCCCCCAAGAGAGGTGGGCGAAACCGCAGTTGTAGAATCTACCCGGCAGCCCCGCTGTCAATGCTAGCAGCCCCCAGATTGCCAAGAAAATCGCTTGCAAAATAAAAAAATGGGCACGAGCTTTGCCAACTTTGGCGTCTTGGCGGTTCAAAAAAAGACTTTGCAATCCCCCAGCCGCTCGCGGCTTAGCCAAATCAAACATCAACAATCACCCCGCACAACCCTAACAATTTTGGCAAAGAGAGGAGAGACAATCCTATTCCTGTCTTTCCTTCGCGACTTAGCGGCATTACATTTTTCTAGCAGAAGCACCAGGACGATTGCAAAGTCACTGGTGTCTTTGACGCCGATCGTGAGTCAAAACAAGCACTTTCGGCGTCGGGAGACGCCTCCCACAATCACAAACCGCCGACTTTGCAATCCTTCCAGTATTTCCACGGCAGTGATTTACATCGATCAGCCAACATCGTAACATCGTTCTACACCAACAGCGAATCTGCCAACCCCAGAGTTGTGCACTATGCCTGGACAGGACGACAATCCCCCACCGCCAAACGGCCACTCGTTGGCTGAAAATCCGCCGTTGGTCGAAGACCCCATCTATCTTCACACCCGGCGCGAGGCAAAGATCATCCTCGTCATGTGGGTTGTCGCGATGGTCTACACCTGCTCATACTGCTACCTCTACGGCTACGCATCGCACCCCTCCGACCCAGCGGTAGCAGGCCCCACGATTAGCGATTGGGTGGGCCCACTCGAATCGTTCGACCGAAAAGCCGATTCGGTCACCACCCCCTTGGGGCTTGGCATCCCCGACTGGGTTTTCTACGGCGTAGCCCTCCCTTGGCTGGCGTGCATTTTTGTTTCGATTCTTTTCTGCCTCTTTATCTACGAAGACGACGACCTCGATTCGGTAGAAGAAGCCGTAAGCCCGGCTACCGAAGGAGCGTCGAATGAACGAAACTAGCAGCATCACGATGATGGTGTTTTTGCTGTACATCGTCGGCGTCTTTGTGCTGGCAGGGCTCTCGCACCGGTTGCTCTCCAAGCGTTCCTTTCTCTCAGAATACTTTCTCGGTAGCCGCGGCCTAGGCACCTGGGCGCTGGCCTTCACGTTTGCTGCCACCAGCGCCTCGGGCGGAAGCTTTGGTGGCTACCCCTCGCTCATCTACAGCTACGGTTGGGTCTTAGCTCTATGGATTGGCAGCTACATGATGGTGCCCCTCTGCACCATGGGCATAATGGGCAAACGGCTGAATCAGGTCGCCCGCATCTCAAACGCAATTACCATCCCCGACGTCCTACGCGACCGTTTCGAGTCGCCCGCCATCGGCCTCATCTCAAGCGGTACGATGGTCTTCTTTACCATTTGCTTTCTGGTTGCACAGTTCAAGTTGGGCGCAATCATTATCGAAGACACCTTCAATCTCCAGTTCGATTACGCCTACGAAGTGAGCCTCATCATCTTCGCCGTGGTCGTCATCTTCTACACCTCCTACGGCGGATTTCGTGCGGTTGTCTGGACCGACGTCATGCAAGGCATCGTCATGGGGCTCGGAGTGTTGGTGCTCATCCCCATCGTGCTCAACAAAACGGGCGGCCTCGAAAAGGCAACCAAAACGCTAGCCCAACAGCCGCCCATGGCCATCACCTCTGTCCCCGGACCGGACGGCGCCAAAGGAACCTTCAACGATTTAGTCTTTCACACCACCGGCACCCCGGCCCCGGCGGGCATCGCCTACCGAAACCCAGAAAAGCCAAACAGCCCGTTGTTGATCCACTGGCAATCCGACGACGAACTAGCATTTGCCGAAATCACCATGGCGACCGATGCAAAGGGCCAGGTCACCACCACAGCCAACCAAGTAAAACGAGCCGTTGAACAAGATGCCGTTCTCGGCAACGTGCTAAAAATCGAGTTTCCCTACAAAAACAACGACACCGAAACGGTTGATGGCGTCGAGGTAAGCCACGGCGCGACGGGGGTCATTTGGTTTCCCGAGGGAAAATCGGAATATCGCTACCCGATGATCCACGGCCACGAGCTTGTGTTTGGTCCCGGCCGCACCAACGAAGGCCGCCCTTTCCATACGCTCGGCATGATTCTTTCGTTCTTCACCATGTGGGCAATCACCGGCATGGCTCAGCCCAGCACGATGGTCCGCCTGATTGCCTTCAAAGATAGCCGCACGCTAAAACGGGCCATTATCACCGTCTCGATCTATTTCGGCATGATCTACCTGCCGTTGATCGCCATTGTCATGGCTGCTCGCAGCGCGTTGCCGGTGCTTACGCCAGAAGAGTCTGATCGAGCCATCGTGCTCATCGCCACGCGGCTTGTTTCCGACATGAGCATCCCCTACCAAATGCTAGGCGCCATTTTCATCGCCGCCCCCTTTGCCGCAGTCATGTCGACCGTCGACAGCATGCTCCTACTCATTAGCTCAAGTGCCGTTCGCGACGTCTACCAACGCACCATCAACCCCGACGTCAGCCAACGCAAAGTAAAAATCATCAGCTATTCAACCACCGCGGTCGCCGGGGTTCTCATCACCCTCGCCGCATTGCACCCACCAAATTTCTTGCAAAAACTACTCGTCTTCGGCGCTGGCGGACTCGCCTCTTCGTTTCTATTCCCAACCCTATTAGGAATCTTTTGGAAAGGCACAACTCGCCAAGGCGCCTTAGCCGCAATGATCGGCGGCTTCTGCACAACAGTCGGGCTCTTCCTTCCCACACTCCTAGGCGGAACACGCATCGACTCCCTAGGCCTCCACCCCAGCCTCTGGGGACTCATCGCCTCAGCCACACTAGGCATCGCCGTAAGCAAAGCCACCGGCCCCCCTCCACCCCACCTAGTACGCCGCTACTTCTACAAACAACCGCCAACCTAACCCGAGCCCGTAGGGTGCGTGCAGCGAAGCGCAACGCACCTTTTACCCCAAGGTGGGTTTCGCGGGTGGCACCGACAGTCGTTCGGAGTTGACGTTGGTTTACGAGGAAGCGTCTTCGAACGATTGTCGGTGTGCATAGCACAGGAGGTCATTTGCCTTGGACACAATATCCTCTTGTGCTGCACACACCGACACGTGTCCGAGCAGCGCCCAATAAGTGGCATATCGCGCCGCGGACAAGTGTCGGTGCTACCCGCTGTCAAACTCAAAGCACGCGCCCAACCGCCGCTCCGGTTGAGCGATTTGTTAGCCGTCTTCTTCGTCCGAATTCTTTAAACCGTGGATTGTCGCGAGTAAACCGATAAGCGAGACCACCCGAAGGCTATTTGCCTCGTTTGGGTAGTCGGTGTCGATGCCGTGCATGACGCCATGACGATTCAAGGGTGACATAGGTGCCCCTAAATCTCTTTTTTCATCACGAACACCGGTGCGATCCCGCATTGCAGCGTCTTCCAGAAGGATGCCGACGTAGGAGGACATTGTTGAGTAGCTGGGGATGTCGGAGTCGATCAATTGTCGTGTCTTCGCGGAAATATTGCCTGAATGATTTGTGAATGCAAAGGCATCGAGAATGTCAAACGCCATCCCATCGGCCTGAGCAAGCAAACACGGAATGCTGAGTGAATACTGGCCGGACCGATGTGCCGAGAAGGCGTCCTCCAAGATTGGCTTACGGTTCGGCCATGCTGTAAATGCAGAGTTTTCGATCTCGGTAAGGGTAGAGCGAACGTGATCGACCATGAAGGCTTCAATGTCTGCTTCGTGTCCACCTTCCGGGATAAGGCGCTTCAGCGTTGCCAATTGTCGTGCGGTAAGGGAAGCGCCGACGTACCAGCCGTGTTCCGCGAAGTACTTGCGAATCGTATCGCGATAGTAGCCAGCAACCAGTTCGCTGTCGCGGCGGAACTTTTCCATGTCGTCGCACATTTTGTTGACGTAACGAGCCACCTTCGCCGCTTCGTCAATGATTGGACGAAAGCTGTCGAACATTGCGCGGGAACGATTCAGTTCGCGATATATGTCAGCGAGTGTTGCCATTTTGAAATCTGTTGACGGCTAACGATAAGTAGACAGAAAGTTTTCTGTATAAGTCGGCCTGTATCCTACAATTGCAGATTCCTAAAGTCAATTCGTGACTTGGGTTAGGGCGAATCACCCTTTATTTCGCCCGTTTATACAGAAATGTTTGACATGAGCAAAAAACCCTGCCGTCTCCGCGTCTCTGCGAGAAACTCCACCCGGCCAAATTTTCACAGTTGAAATTGTGCCACCACATCTGGGACAATAGCGATTAGCCGTTAGCCGTGAGCGATCAGATTTTTCGTCATTCAGTAGTTCCAAGTTCGGTGTGCCGAGCAGTCCAGGCCGTAAGTCCTTTACGCCAAAGGCGTTTCACATCGTAGCCCAGGGTCGCCGCGA
>JAADGV010000025.1 GCA_013152205.1 Planctomycetota bacterium | reverse complement strand
CTAATGGACGCCTCAGAGCAGCAAGTCGAACATGCCAAACAACTTACCGCGCGGAACAAGGAAAAGGGTTAACGGCGTTGAGTGCCACCCGTACCCGGTAATAGCACTTCGCTAACCCTTATCGGCTTCATCGCCCGGTGATTTTTTGAACAGCATGTGAGTCCGCCCCGTTTGCTCTGCCACTATTGGGTTAGGCGTTCAGCACCGCCCAGCGTTAAACAGTAACGGTTGTACTGATTGTACAGCTCGGGTTGCGGGCATTTCTTTTGAGAGGGCAGTTCCCCTATTGCTGAACTGACGCTAGCTAGATCACACTTGGAAGTGTGCAAAGCCCGTAAGTTTTGCGGTTGTACGTGGGTAGCTTGCTAGAAATAGTTGGTTTGCTAGCAAATATTTTAGTAAACAAATTATTTGCCACGCCGCCTTTTGTCCGCAACACTTCTGTAGAGATGGTCTCACATTCAACGACACGGCGATCGATCGCGAGATTGATTGTCTAGCTGAATGGAGTCCAGGCCTCAGAGGGCCTTGTTTACCTGGAGTCGTAGCACCAAGCGGCTTTGGCGATCTTTTCAATACAATTTGGTATGAGGTTGAAGGTATGAACAGCATCCGCTGTTGGACGATGTCGGCATTGTTGGTAGCCATGTTCTCTTTTTCGGAGACGCAAAACGTCGCGGCTCAAGGCGATGTGTGTGCGCAGCCGGCTTATCGGGTGCAGTGCCAGACCGTCTATGAAGAACGTCAGGTCACTGCGTATCGCTTGCAGCAGGAGACGATTTACGAGCAACGACAAGTAACGCGCAAGGTTCCTGTGTGGGAAACGCAGAACCGCGAACGGCGTTACACGGTCTCTCGACCGGTGCAAGAAACAAGCATTCGCGAAGATCGCTATATTGTGGAGCGTCCCGTTTGGGAGACCCAAGTGCGAGATTGCAGCTACGACCGCGTTCGCAATGTGATGGAAACATCGCAACGCGAAGAGCGACATACGGTGCAACGTCAGGTGTGGGAAACTAGCGAGCGTGAAGAGCGATATACGGTGATGCGTCCCGTGACCGAGACGATTGAACGAGAACGCCGCTATACGGTGATGCGACCGACGGTGACTTACCAGACTCGCTATGCCGATCAAGGCTGTTACGTCGATCAAGTTTCGTATGTCCAAGGCCCACCCGCCCGCCGTGGATTGACGTGGATGCCAGCCGCCTCGGTGGTGAATCCGACAACGGGTGCATTGCAATACCAACGGCCCGGTTTGGTGTGGGCGAATGTTCAAACGCCGCCACAGCCAGTGGTGACCAAGGTTTGGAAACCGAATCTAGTGGCTCAGCAGGTGCCGGTCACCACGTACTGTCCACAAGAGATGGTGCAAAAAATTCCAGTCCAGGTCTGCCGCTATGTGCCCGAGCAGGTGGTTCGTAAAGTGCCCGTCCGGGTTTGCCGCATCGTGCAGGAAGAACATGTCCGCATGGTTCCGGTCACCACTTGCCGTCAGGTGGTCGAACGGGTGGTTCGTAAAGTGCCCGTCCGAGTTTGCCGAATGGTCAAAGAAGAGCGTGTCCGTCAGGTACCTGTGACGGTGTGCCGTTACGTCCAAGAAGAGCGGGTCGAGCAATATCAGGTCCGGGTTTGCAAAATGGTCGAAAAACAAGAGACCATCAACGTGGCCAAGACGGTCTGCCGAAAGGTGCCGGTAACGTACACCTACCGCGTGCCTCGGACCATTTTGATGAAAATCCCACTGGAGCAGCCCTGCTGCGGCCAGTCTGCCCAGCTCGACCAAAACCCTACCAAGACCGCCGCCAAGTTAGTCGCTTTGCGAGACCCGGTTGATCAGGGAAAAGAGGAAGAGCCAGTCGTCGCTGTAACCGACGCTTCGTAAACCAAGCCTGGATTTGTACGATAAGTCTGGGTGAGTTCTCAAAAAGCCAGGACGATAGCAAAGTCACTGAGATTCTGTAGTAGCCGCGGGCGGAAGCCGCGGTTTTTTCAGATTCGACCGCGGCTTCCGCCTGCGGCTAGCATGACTTTGCAATCGTCCTGCTCAAAAAGCGTTGACAGTTGCGAGCTAGTGCCGGAGACTACAGGCTCGTTGGTTTAGCCTCTTTAAGTGACTGTTTGACATGGCCCCCTCCCCACATCCGGCCGCAAGTGCCACCCCTGTCGAAAAACGCCTGTCTGGCCAGCGCGTTGCCTTTGTCGGCAAACTGGTTGGCATGACGCACCCCGAGGCGCGCAAGGCGGTAGTTTCTCAGGGTGGAGAGGTGATCGGCAACGAGACAACCTCGGCGACGTTAGTTATTCTCGGGGACGACTGTGCTGATTTGGCAAGCGCATTAGATGCCGACAACGCCGCTCATCAACGATTGCGAGAAGACGTGTCGGAAGGTCGTGCCACGCTGTTGCGCGAGTCTGAGCTTTGGCATCGTTTAGGAATGGTCGACGACGACCATGACGTCAAACGTCTATACACACCTGCGATGTTGGCCGACTTGCTTGATGTACCTGTGGCAGCGGTTCGCCGTTGGCATCGCTTTGGCGCATTGGTGGCCTGTCGTAGCGTGCGGCGGTTGCCTTATTTCGACTTTGCTGAAGTTGCCGTTGCCCGACATCTTGCGGCCTTGTTGAAAGCTGGCTGTTCGCTGCGAGTGATCGAGCGGAAACTGGGCGAGCTTAGTCGCTCGTTGCCAAACGAGGCCCGTCCGTTATGCAATTCGACCGTGGTAGTATCCGGCCGTCAGCTATTCTTGCGTCGTGGCGACGATCTTGCCGAACCGCATGGACAACTGCTGATCGATTTCGACAAGCCCAGTGAGACTTCCGAGGGGGAATACGAGCAAGGGCAACTGTTGTCGATCAACGACACGGCGTTATTGCCACAGGAGTCGTCCGAAATAGTCGACGAGGCGCTCTCGATGCTCGATCAACTTCAGCAAGAGGCGGTCGAGTGGGAGGACGAAGGAGAGTTGGAGCGCGCAGCAGAGACCTATCGCACCATACTTGTGGCCGGGGGGCCAACCGCGGAGATTCATTTTGCCTTGGCGGATACGCTCTATCGTCTGGGAGACCTGCCCGCTGCTCGCGAACGATATTATGCCGCAGTTGAGCAGGACGAAGAGTACGTCGAAGCACGAGCCAATTTAGGCTGTGTGCTGGCCGAGAACAACGAGCTAGAGCTTGCGGTTGCCGCTTTTCAGGGAGCTTTGGCATATCACCCCGATTATGCGGACGTTCACTACCACTTGGCCAATTCCCTAGAACGGCTCTCAAGGCTTGAAGAGGCGGGGCGTCATTGGCACAAATTCTTGGCGTTGGCACCAGAGAGCCCCTGGGCAGAAACCGCTCGGGCGCATTGCGATGCCGATGCAAATGGCCCAAAAATCGTCTCGGCACCGACGTCTTAGGGCATCCAAGCGGGTTTTCGCTGGTTGCACTTTGTGGTGCAGCGTTTATCCTGGAGCGTTCTCCAGCTATAGATATCGTCGATCATTCCGATAGGCTCCGATGCCCGAAATTCTATTTCATTACGAGCGAGTCAACCCCACCAGTTGGGCCTATCTGTCGTCGCTGCTGACGTTGGCGCTATTCTTCAAGTTCAACCGCCTTCTGAGCGTGCGCAATGCGGACTTGTTCCTACTGATTTCGCTTGCTCCCGGGCTTTTGTTGGTGCAATGGTCGTGGGAGAATGCCGGCATTGCAGAAAACGCTACGACTATCGAACACTTTGGATTCGTCTGGTTGTTTGCCGCAGGAGCTGCGTTATTTGTGCGTCTTCTGTTCGACCCTGCCATGGTGCGACGACCGCTCCTAGAGCCGAATCTGAACGCAGCGGGATTGATGTTTCTTGGCGGCGCCTTGCTGTTTTTCTTAATGGCCAACGTGGTGACCGGCGAACCGAGCGCCGACGACCTGTCGCCCGCCCGCCCCGCCGATGTCATTGCTACAGAGGAAGGAGCTACCGAGGGACAACAGGAGGATAGCTTTTCTACCGACGGACCAGGGTTCATCTTTGTTTTTCGGTTGCCGCGCATTGTCACGCAGACAGTAATCGGCGCTGGTCCGCCCCAGGGAGAAGTGTCTGAAGTCAAGCAAGAGAAGCAGGAAATTCAGATTCAAGAAGCTACTGCTCGCGTGATGGCTATCTTATCGCATGTGATGATCGTGCTCGGAGTGATCTTTATCGGCCATTGGCATTTCGACAATGCAACCGCAGGTATCGCCGCAGCGACCATGTATCTCATCTTGCCGTATACAGCGCTTTGGACCGGTAGTGTTGAACATGCGATACCTGCCGCGTTACTGGTCTGGGCTGTTTTGCTCTACCGACGCCCCATGCTGGCCGGGATCATGATCGGCCTTGCTTCAGGAACCGTTTACTACCCAATGTTTTTGTTGCCGTTGTGGTGCAGCTTTTATTGGCATCGGGGGTTAAAACGCTTTATCAGTGGCGTGTTGTTAATGATTCTGGTCTTGATCATCACCATGGCATTTACCGCAACCAACACCGAGCAGTTTCTCGATCGGCTGTTTCAAATGTTTGGCCTACGGCTGCCAACAACAACACTTCTCGGGGGCATCTGGAAGACGTGGAGCCCTTACTACCGCTTCCCCATCATGGCGGCTTTTGTGGGGTTGTCTGTGAGTTTTGCGATTTGGCCAGCCGAAAAAAATCTAGGAACGCTGCTCTCCGGGACCGCCGCGATTATGCTGGCCACACAGTTTTGGCACGCTTACGACGGGGGCGTGTATATCGCTTGGTACCTGCCCCTGTTGCTGCTGGTCATCCATCGACCCAATTTGGAAGACCGAATTGCACTCACCAAGCTGACCGAAGGCTGGTGGATCGAACGCCGAAAGGCCAAATCGCTTTAGAGCAACGCACCAATCGTTAACGGTGTCGGCCACGACATCCTAAGCCGCTCGGGAGACGAAACCACAACACAGAACCGCGACCGTAAGGAACCGACCAAAACACCCAGCCCCCCTTAGCCCCTCCTCCTCAGCAGCACCGCCACAACCGCCAAACCAACCAACGCCATCGACCGTGGCTCCGGCACCGTCACACTGGCGGCAGAGCTTGTCGCCGCCACGCCGCTGCCGAATTGCCGTTGCCAGGCAAGAAAATCAGCCCCATCGCTGTCGCCATCCCCATCGGCGTCCGAATCGTCGTTGATAGAAAAATCGCCTTCCCATCGCGATAGGTCTTGGTCGTCGACGTCAACGTCGCTATCGAAATCAGCGCTGAACCCCACAGGAGGCGGATTCACGGCAAAGTTGTCGACCGCCGTCGCGCCTCCCCAGTTGGTAGCAAACCCCCCATACAAAGTCGAGTCAGTCGTAAATCCAAGCCCATCCGAGGTCGTTTGCGAAGTGGACATCACCGTGCCAGCAAAAGCCAGCCCGTCAGCGCCATAGTCATTCACGTCGACCTCCCACCCAATGGTTTGGAAGCTGGCGTTGTAGTAAGTAACCCTCAGTTCGTACCAATTTCCCCCGAGCAAGGTTCCCTTTGGAAAGTCGACACTAAAACCCGAGAAGCTACCTCCTCCGATGGGCAAAGCCCCTCCAAAAAAACTGTCTGAACTCGAAT
Organism: Planctomycetota bacterium; assembly: GCA_013152205.1. Taxonomy (GTDB): domain Bacteria; phylum Planctomycetota; class Planctomycetia; order Pirellulales; family Lacipirellulaceae; genus Bythopirellula. The sequence goes on along the minus strand of JAADGV010000025.1, from coordinate 38,520 downwards.
CACGCCGGATCGAAACAAACGCCGTATTACTTGCCTGGGGATACCCAGTCGGATCGGTCGTCAGATACACTTCTCCAAAATTCGTGGAAAACCCTGGAGCAGGGTCAGGATCCGTCACTTGAAAAAAAGTAGAGACCACAATCTCTTGACCCACGCTGGTCATGCCAAAACTTTCAGCCGAGTACGTCGTCGCATGAATCGAACTCACGTCGAGTGAACCCGAGTTGCCAACCCCACCTGTCGAACTCCACTGCATCGGATTGTATTGAAATTCGTCCCTTCGATTGAACAAAAGAAGGTCGCTGGAATTGTCAAAATCAATCACCACCGCACTTGCTTCCCGAACCGGAACCAAGTTGCCCACCAACCCGAGGACACAAATGGGGATGAAAAATGAGAGCTTAGTCGAAAGAGAAACCTTCGAAAGAGAAGCAGCAGCCGGAAAAACAGCCGCAACGGCACGAGAAAACCTTAGGGCGCAGCAACACATTAGAAACCTCTTCATCTCTGTTCCAATATGCCCCCATTAACTCAGATCGGAAAACCGATCCAAGCTCGCCTAGGCCGGCATTGTAACATCACATGCTTTTTCCGCGAGAAGATAGCGAATATTTTTTCATGTTTTTCTCGCCTGTCCTCACAAATGCTAGCGGCAAGCCACACTCTCAAAAGAATTCCCGTCCCCCCCAAAAATTTTTTTTGGTTGAAATTGTGCCACCACTTCTGAGACAATAGCGATTAGCTTTTAGCCGTTAGCGATCAGATTTTTCACCATTCGTCATTCAGATTTCGTCATTTACCGTGCCCAAATGGACAATATTTTCCCCTTCTGCACTCCAAATTCCGCATTCCGAACTCAATATTGTCCACCCCAATAGGGCCCCCCGCGATTCGTGCCAAAACTCGCTCCACAAACACTACGATAGAAGCACCAACCCACACAATTTTGTCCAATAAAGTCCCCCAGCCGCTCGCGGCTTAGCCAAATCAAACACCCTCCCTTCAACCAGCGAAAACAAAATGAAAACCCCAACAAGACGCGACTTCATTAAAACAACCGGCGCCGCACTAAGCGGCGGTTTAGCCATCGCCGCCTGTCCCGCATTGTCCCCCGCAGCCGAATCCCCCGCATCCATGCGACTCGGCTTAGTGACCTACAACTGGGGCAAAGACTGGGACCTACCAACCGTCATCGCCAACTGCGAAGCGACCGGCTTCACCGGCGTCGAACTTCGCTCGACGCACAAGCACGGAGTCGAAATCACACTCAACGCCAACCAGCGAAAAGAAGTCGCCAAGCGATTTGCCGACTCCAAAGTAAAACTTGCCGGCCTCGGCTCAGCCTGCGACTACCACTCCGTCGACCCTGCAGAACTCAAAGCAAACATCGAAGAAACCAAACAGTTCATCCGCCTGACTCACGACCTTGGCGGCGGCGGCGTCAAAGTCCGTCCCAACGGCTTGCCCAAAGAAGTGCCTGTCGAAAAAACACTCGAACAAATCGGCCGTTCGCTCCACGAAGTCGCCGAATTCGGCGCCGATTATGGCGTCGCCATCCGCCTAGAAGTCCACGGACGCGGCACCAGCGAACCAAAACACATCAAGACCATGATGGACATCGCCGACCATCCCAACGCCTACGTCTGCTGGAACTGCAACTCACTCGACCTAGAAGCCCCTGGGCTCGAGCAGAATTTCAACCTAGTCGCCGACAAAATCAACACCGTCCACATCCACGACCTTCGAGGCAACAAATACCCCTGGGAAAAACTGTTCAGCCTACTAAAAGCCCAAAATTTCACCGGCTGGACGCTACTAGAAGATGGCAAAGCCCCCGACGACATCGTCGCAGCCATGCACGAAAACAAAAAAATCTGGGATCAACTCACCCAAAGTTAACGGTGGCGGCCACGCCACAAAACCAAAGAAAGCCAGCAAACCCGACCATCCCCCATAGCCCGGCCATCCTGGCCGGGAACCCAAGCATCAATCAAGCCAATCCCGTTCCTCAAGACGCTCAGGCACATAAACCTCAGTAACGTAACTAATGTCCTTAGAAATGAGAGATTCAACTTCCAACTTGAAATCGTTTTTCAACATACGCTGAATCTCGCTTTGCCACTTACGCTTTTTCTCAAACCAAGGGTACTTCGCAATTTGCTTAGCCCGCTTTTTATCGTTGTCGTTGAGCGCAATTTTCACACTATCCGAAAGACCGCAGCGGTCGAAATCGATGCTGCGTAACCCCAAGTACTTCGCGTCAGGGACTGCCATCCGTTGCGACTCGAACGCCAGATTGATCGAACCTTGCTTCAATACGCTATAGATGTAATATCCCCAAGGGTCGTTATCAAGCACGCAATAGACAGGTAACTTCAACTCGTTATGCAACCGATTAAGCATCCGCCGCACACCACGAGGCGGCTGGCCAGCCCCGTGGGTGAGAATGCAGTTGTGTTTTTCCCAGAAACGGTCTTCATTAAACCGTTGCCAAACGGTTCCTTTTTCAACATGAAGGATAAACTTCGCATCACACTTCTTCCGGCTAAGATCAATAATTTCCGGCTCAACAATCGAAGGAATCGCGTAACCACCCGAACCCATCCGAGCGCAGTCGATCACATCGCCCCGATCCCTCAGCGTAATGTGGCCCACCATAGCGCCACGATTCTCAGCATACAAATGCAACTCTTCGCGAATCGAATTCAGCAACACTTCCACGTCCTCGATAATCGTGTCGCATTCGCCCTGATCGTCGAAAGTGTTTTCCTTAGCGCCTTCAATCGTATGCTTGAGCATGTAGTACAGACCTCGAAGGCTGGTCGTCTTGCCCTGGTCAAGCAACTGCTTACAGCCGCTGGCAACCAGCACCGTACGCATATAGGCTTTGGCCTGCGAAAGATCGAACAACTGCCGACGATTCTTATTGCTCCCCATTTCGATAATCCGCTTCCGTGGGCTGTAGCGAATGTTCGAGAGCGTACGCGAAGGGATATCAACATAAGGATCACGCCGCGCATTAGCCGCACTGACCACACGATCAGCCAAACCCGTAAGTCGGGCCATCGTCTTCTTATCCCGCGGCGTAAGCTTTGCCTTCGGTTTGCGAGAGGGAACTGCGGGTCGCTTTTTTGCCATGCGTAACTCCAAAAATCAGCCGAATACTCGGCAATCAAATTTTTATTCAAAGTGAAAAGAAAGATAACCACAGAGTCACGGAGGGCACAGAGAAGAGAGTTTTTAATTTTCAATCAAAAGAATGATCTGATTCGTCATCCTATCAAGTAAAAAACTCCGTGCTCTCTGCGTCTCTGTGGTGAATATTTTTTCTTCTTTTCTGTTTGCGTACTCTATTCTTCTGTCTCTTCGTCTTCTTCCGACTCACTCACCCGATTGATTGCTGCCGCGTGCGTTGCCGAGTCGACAATCAACACGTTGTTGCCCAGATTCAACTCTTCCGGCTTGTCTTCGATCGGTCGGCCTCGGTCGTCGAGTTTCATATCCGCGTCAGCCGTGTGCCGCTTGGCGACTCTCACGAGCTGCTCGTAGAGTTCCGCTTGCTTGGCACCATTGATCTCGCTCACAGCAGTAGAGACTTCCTTCAAGTACCGCAAGAAAATTTCTCGTCGATCCGACTGCTGCTTCACCCGTAGCCGGCGACGCAAATACATCCCCAACTTGCGTCCAACCGCTTGTAGGCCAAGCCGAATCTCTTTTTGAATCTCGGGGTAGTTAGCAATCGCTTCTTTCGACTCGCTGGTAAACGGAACCCAAACACTCGCAATATGTACCATCAGCGAAACCGGCCCACGCGGAAGCGAACCCCGCGACTGCCCCAGGCCGTAACTACGCCAGTTGGTGCCAAGCACCGTCTGCGTCACGGCACAGGCCGCTTGTTGGAACTGCAACGGCACCCGATTGGCATACCGGAGCACCTCCATCGATTGCCCATCCGAAATGTTCACGTTTTTCATGGCCGTAAACAGCTTGTCGACATCAGCCGGTTTCAACTTGCTCGGCGTTTGACGTGTCCCCAAACTACCCGCCTTGATGATCTTGTCAGCCGAGTCGGCGCCCAGTCCATTGAACGTATAAATCAGAAACTGACGAACCGTACGAGCGTCGGTTTCTTCCAACAACTCGACCAGCAACTCCTTAGTCACATTCTGCGTCGGAGCCGTCCCCCCATAGGCCAAGCCCACTTCGATTTGAAACGGATTCCCCCGATAAACGGCGGGCGGGCGGGTAGCAGCCGTATAGAACTCCGCCGGCACCACTTGGTGCAAGCCTTTGAGGATCAGGTCTTCGCCGATCGGGCAGATGCAGTCGGTCGAAGGGTTAGAAATCTTCGTCTGTTGAATCGCTTGGTAAAGCGAATCAACCTCGGCCCGCCCCACTTTGCGGGTGTTGATCCGAGTGCTTACCTTGGCCGTCTGGCAAATGCGTTTCGAGATGGCGGGTGTCACGCGAGAGAATTTCGTTCGGAAAAATTCCGAAAGTGTTATCCCCTCAGCATCTTCGACCATCGTTGCCAGCCGCCCCAATTCGATACCGTACGGATGCGGCTTGATTTCCTTAGGCTCTTTGGGCAGCATGTTCGCCGACCGCAAGTAGTCATATTCAAAGTCATCCGGATCGAGGTAATGAAGCGTGACGTGTGGGTTGGCGATGGCCGTTTGTTCGAGATATTCGCCGACACTACCACGACCACGCACAAACTTCGCTTGGAGTTCGATCGTCACCCGTGTGCCATGCGACTGATCGACCCATTCGATGCCATGCTTTTCGATATACTTCGCACCTTTATCGCCTGGCGGGATGTCGACCCCGTCGCCCTTGCCGTTGAGAATCTTCGGCTGGTTCTTTTTCGTATCGATTTGAATCTCGTAATAATGTGCCGGTTTTCGCACAGACACTTTCGAGATGATTTTTACTGGCTTTCCGGTCGTTTGTACGCCGTACATACCCGCCGCACTAATGCCGATACCTTGCTGGCCACGGCTTTGGCGTAGCCTGTGGAACTTCGAACCATAGAGCAGCTTGCCAAAGATCAGCGGGATCTGCTTTTTGAGAATGCCCGGCCCGTTGTCTTGAATGCCAACCTTGTAGCGGTCGGGTGCCATCTGCTGGATATGGACCCAAACCTCCGGCATGATGCCCGCCTCTTCGCAGGCGTCGAGCGAGTTATCGACGGCTTCCTTCACCGTGGTTAGCAGCGCCTTACGAGGATTGTCGAACCCCAGCAGATGTCGGTTCTTGGCAAAGAACTCGCTGACCGAGATATCCCGTTGGCTGGCAGCCATTGCCTTGGCCGTAGTCCGGCGTTTGGGCGCAGCAGCAGGCTTTTTTGTTCCCGAGGGGGCTTTCTTCTTACGTTTCGCGGTCGCCAAGGCGGCGTCTCCGTATGCTAAATGTCTTGCCCGACGTGTGCCACAGCAAGACGGTTGTTGGAATGAGTTTGGTAGACCTTGATGATTTTGAGGATTATAGCGTCAATATCCCTGCTTACCCAGGGCCCGTCGCTAGCAGCAACTCGCATAAAAGGAACTACCGCTAGGGCCTGCATACAAAAACTCATCGTCAGGACCCCTCCTGGCCGACATGCTACTTAGAGACCCCCGCAGTCTGACCCAAGGCCCCCTAGGAGGTCGCCCACCTGGTCAGGCTCAAACGAACTTAGTCCGCATGGACGACCCCGCCTGAACCCGACGTGCCATCGATAATTGTCTGTTCGATAGCCGTCTTTCAGCCGCGTCAGTCGTCAATCCCAAGGAGGGGATTCATGGTTTACCGATTTATCGGCACAAGCTTGTTCGTGGCTCTGCTGGCTGGAGTCTGCCAGAGCAGTCCTGCAATCGCAGTTGAGGGACACTGGAAACGAACCATCAGCTACCAAGACAAGAACGATCTGTTCTACAACTACCAAGTAGGCCCCAACCCAAGCGGAGCCGCCGCGCAGATGTATGTCTCGCCACGCCCTGTACCACCAAATGTTGGCCACACCTACACAACTTACCAACCGCTAATGCCGCATGAGTTTCTCAATCACCATACCCGTTCGCACTATGCTTATCAGCAAGGTGCAGGGTGGACGCGTGCTAAAGTTCGCTACCGCACCCGCGGGCTGATTTGGCAAGACATCGTTCACAACCTGAGCAACCGCTATTAAGGCAACGCATCCAAACAAAGCCCACGGGCTGCAACCCGTGGGCTTACAAGAAAAAACATTACGAGCCGTGAGGGACATTGACGTGAAAATGAAAATCCAGATAGCGATCTTCGCCGTAATTGCGAGCGTGGCGGTTTGCACAACTTCCGCTCAAGCCGAAAGGCCAAACCTGCGGGCTTCGCAGTATAATTGGAATGCCAACTACGCCCATGCCGAGTATGGTCGCCCAGTTGCGCTAGTCGTTCCACCAACGGCTAACTTACAGACCAACTGGAGTTGGGGTTCGCCAAGTGCGCATACGGCTCGAATCGACCATCAATTCGGTCGGGATTACCCGGGCCCAGGTCCATTTGGAGGTCGCTTCCGCAGCACCCCCCGATGGCCCAGCAGCACGCATCAATTTGGCGTGTACAACGTACGTGGCCCTTGGTACCCAACCCAACGGTAGCAAAAGACGAGAGAAGTTTCATTCGCTACAGAAGCAGCTTGGTTGTTCCCCCTTTCCAAGCGGTTTCGGTAGCTGCAGTTGAGCCCCGTGCTTGCGTAGCACAGCGGGCTTGCTGCATTTTATGGGGTTACGGTGGTGTAAATGTCACACCTTCGCTTGGGCAATCGATCCCTCTATAATCAAAGCGTCAAGCCTTCTCCTACGCCCGTCGAGCGAACCATCCATTTGTAGGTAATTACGTTGAAAGTACAGATTATTCATTACCCCCACCCCACTTTGCGGCATGTTTCGAAGCCTTTGAAACGTGTGGATAGCGAGTTGCGCGATATCGTGGCGCAGATGTTCGCCTTAATGTACGAACACGAAGGAGTAGGACTCGCCGCCAATCAGGTCGATTTGCCTTATCGGTTGTTCGTAACCAATCCGACTGGCGACTCGGCCAATAAAGACTCTGAGCATGCGTTTATTAACCCGGTCCTCCGCCGCGGCAAAGAACAGGTCGAGGGAGAGGAAGGCTGTCTGAGCATTCCTGGCGTGCTGGGGCCGGTGGTTCGGAATAAGCGCATCACCATCGAAGCATACGACCTGTCCGGCGAGGCATTCGTCGGTGAGGTGGAGGGGCTGTTTGCGAGAATCGTGCAGCACGAGACCGACCACCTCGATGGCAAGCTCTTTATCGATCGTCTGGCACCCACCCAGTTTGCTGAGGTCAAAGACGAGCTGGAGGAGTTTGAAATCGACTTCCAAAGCAAACGCGAATGTGGCGAGATGCCCACCGACGAGCAAACAGCCCAGCGTTTGGCAGAGTTAGAACAATTGCGAACTTAGCCAGCAAGTGCGGGGTGTCTTTTTCTGTAACGGTTCACAGGGAAAGAGGCCGGAGAAACCACGAATTGTACGAATCACACGAATAAGAGAGGAAGGGAACAAGCAGGTTGAGAAGGACGAAATAACGGCCCCTCTCCCTTCAAACCCTTACTTCTTCTCGCTTTCGATTCGTGTTATTCGTACAATTCGTGGTCCCTCTTTTGGCCAATCTGTGAACGGTTATCTCTTTTTACAAGGTGATTGATGCGAATTGTTGTCTTAGGTACTGGGCCGTTTGCCGTTCCCTCGTTGCGGCGACTTTGTGACTCGTCGCACGAAGTGGTTTGCGCCATTTCTCGCCCGCCGAAGGGGCGGCGTGCTGCACCAGCGCCCGTTTATGTTGCGGCTGAAGAACTTGGCATCGAGACCTGGTTGCCTGAGACGGTGAACTCGGACGATGCCCGAGCCAAACTTGCGGAGTTTGCTCCTGATCTGCTGATGGTGTGCGACTATGGCGAGATCCTGAAATCATCGACGCTGGAGGTGCCGCAGTTGGGTGGGATCAATCTTCATGGTTCCTTGTTGCCGAAGTATCGTGGCGCGGCACCGGTACAGTGGGCAGTGCTGAATGGAGACTGCGAGACAGGCAACACGGTCATTCAAATGACACCCGGCCTCGACGCAGGGCCAAGTTTGGGCGTCCAACGGATTGCAATCGACCCGGACGAGACTGCCGGCGAGCTTGAAGCTCGGATGGCCGATTTAGGGGCTGATCTGGTGCTTGACGTGGTGCGGCAACTGGATGAGGGAACCACTTCGCCAGTCGTGCAGGATAAGAACCTAGCCACAAAGGCCCCACGGCTACACAAGCAGCAAGGCGAGATCGATTGGACGCAGACAGCTTCGCAAATTAAGAACCAAGTCCGTGCGCTGCAGCCGTGGCCACGTGCTTTCACGCATTGGCAACGAGCCGAGGGCGAGCCGGTGCGACTGATCGTACACCGGACGGCAATCGACCGCACAACGACAATTCCCCCCGCGACAGACCCCGGACAAGTGGTGTCCGCTGAGCCAACGCTGATAGTGGCAACGGGCGAGCATTGCTTGCAACTGGAGCAAGTCCAACCGGCAGGCAAACGGGCACTAGCAGCCGATGAGTTCTTGCGAGGCTATGCCGTGCAAGTGGGTGATCGACTGGCGTGAACAGATAGCTCTAAACCGTTTGTAGGTTGTCGGGGTGCTGAGCCGCTTCGTTCACTGGACCGCCTGTCCAATTGTGAACAGCTTCTTGATCCTCGGCTGAGGGGAGGCTCCACTCGGGCTGGTAACCAAAGACCTCGGCAGCAGGAGTCGACCGCAGACCTTCGCCCAATATCTCAAACAGATCGATCGTGGCGAGCGTTGGGTGGTTGATACCGCAGGCGTGGCAGAGTCGTAGTAGCTCTTTGCGGAACGACACCAGATAGTTGGCGAGTCGGACGCTTTTTAGTTGGGGGTCGAGGCCACGCATGAGCCATTTGTTTTGTGTGGCAATTCCGGTGGGGCAAAAGCCCGTATGACAGCGTTGGGCTTGAATGCAGCCGATCGAGAGCAAGGCTTCGCGGCCAACATTTATCATGTCGCAACCGAGACCAAATGCCAGTAACGCTGCTTCGGGGAAGCCGAGCTTGCCGGAGCCGATGAAGACCACTTCTTGGTGCATTTCGAGTTGTACGAACTCGTGATAGACGTTGCTCATTCCGCGTTTGAAAGGCATGGCAACATGATCTGCAAACACGAGCGGTGCGGCCCCAGTGCCTCCCTCGCCGCCATCGATGGTGATAAAGTCGACGCCGCGTTCGGTGGTTGCCATTTGGTAGGCCAGATGTCGCCAAAAATCCATTTCGCCGACAGCCGACTTGATGCCAACGGGCAGTCCGGTTTCGTCGGCTAGCAGCTCGACGAAGTCGAGTAGGCTGTCTACATCGTGAAATTCGCTATGGCTGGCTGGGCTTGCGCAATCTTTGCCGAGAGGGATGCCGCGAGCGGCGGCAATCTCTGGGGTGATTTTCGCAGCCGGCAGCATGCCGCCGACGCCCGGTTTGGCCCCTTGGCTGAGTTTGATTTCTAGTGCTCGAACCGGATTGGCGACAACCGCTTCTTTGAGTCGGTCGAGGCTGAAACGTCCCTGCTCGTCGCGGCAGCCGAAGTAGCCGGTACCGATTTGCCAGACGAGATCGCCCCCTTGTTGGTGGTGCGAGGATGCCCCGCCTTCGCCCGTGTTGTGTAAGGCTCCCGCTAGTTTGGCACCCGCATTCAGGGCGTTGATGGCAGGTCCGCTTAACGAACCGAAGCTCATGGCAGAGATGTTAATAATCGATTGAGGACGAAATGCTTTGGCGCGTCCACGCGCTTGGCCGAGAACTTTGGCACAGTGCAGCGAGTAGTTGTGGTCGTAGCCAGGTTGGTCGGGCAGTGGGCTAGTGATCGGGAAGCTGCTTTGCTTGATAATTAGGTGATTGACGTGTTGCTCCACATCGACGGTCGTGCCGAAACCGAAGTAGTTGTTCTCTCTTTTTGAAGAGGCGTAGACCCAACGGCGTTGGGCACGACTGAACGGTCGCTCTTCATTGTCGCTGGCGACAATGTATTGCCGAAGCTCGGGACCGATGTGTTCTAGCCAGTAGCGAAAGTGGCCAACGATGGGAAAGATTCGCAAGATGGAGTGCTTGCGCTGGATAATGTCGTAGAGAGCGAGTCCTACGAGAACAAGCAGGCCGATGATTAAAGTCCAACCCATGGTTGATTGCCCCGGAAAATAGCGTGGTGTGATCGCGTCGGCCTGAGTCGAAAAGACTATTGCCGCTTGGGAAACATAGCTTTTATTGAGCCCTGGTTGTGTCGGGTTGTAACGACTGAGATGGTTTTTGCCGCGCCGATTTGGGGTGAAATTGCCCAAATTTGATTCTCTGAGGGTGCGGAGAATTGCAAAATCACATGTTCCGTTGTAGCCGCAAGCGGAAGCCGCGGTTTTTCAGGCTCGACCGCGGCTTCCGCCTGCGGTTAGCATGAAGGCTGCTCTAATTTGAAGTTTGCTCAAAACAGGAATTGGTAACTTGGCCTATAACGAAGCACTTGTTGAACGAGTTCGAAAGATTTTTTCAGAGGTAGATGGGGTTACGGAGCAAAAGATGTTCGGTGCTCTCGTTTTTATGATTCACGGCAACATGTGTTGTGGCGTGGGCGAAGACGAACTGCTGTTGCGATTGGGGCCTGAGCGAACCCGGCGGGCGCTGAAGGAGCCGCACACGCGAAAGATGGATATGACGGGACGTGTGATCAAGAGCATGTTGTTCGTCGGGCCGGCGGCGATCGAGACAACCACGGGCTTGATGTCGTGGGTGAATAAGGCGATCGATTTTGTATCGCAGTTGCCAGCGAAATGAGTGGCCCGAGCGTAATAACTGGGAAGTTGCCCTGGTGCTTTGAACATGTTGAATTGGCGGGCTGCTGCACGTACTCTACCTAATTGCTGTGCTTCGGACCAGGATGGCCCGGCTATGGTGGGAGTCGTTTTATGCACGTTTTGGCTTGATAGCAGGTTTAATTTCGTCTCGCGGGCGGGGTGGGTTGGCGTGTATCATAGAGGGTTCGATGTTGGTTGGGCGTCAAGGGTTTTCGCACGGAGGATCGAAGCATGGATCGCTGGGATATCTTGATTATTTTGGCCGCTGGGTATGTGGCGGTGATGACGTTGGTGCGTTTGATGACGCGGCGGCGTAACGAGTTGGTTGATCATGTGCGAGAACAGATCAAGGGGCAACAGCCGCAGAAGAAGTCGACGAAGGACGCTAAGCAGGATGCGGCGTGAATGTTGGCCAACTGTAATTTTTACCACGGAGATCACAGAGGAGTGAAAAGGTGAGAAAGATGAGCGTCAGTTATTCCTACTTTCTTCTTCATCGGTGCCTCTTAATCATTATTCTATTTCTCAGTGTCCTCCGTGCCTCGGTGGTTACCTAAAACTAGGGAACCCATTTTAAGTATTCTATTGAGCAAAAAGTGTTGTCGTGAAAAAGTTGTATATCGAAACGGTCGGCTGTCAGATGAATGTGCTCGATAGCGAGCTTGTGGTGGCCAGCCTGCGCCGAGAAGGTTATGAGTTGACCGGCAACGCGGGCGATGCCGACACGATTTTGTTTAATACATGCAGTGTGCGGCAACATGCGGAAGACAAAATCTACAGTGCGCTGGGACGCCTTAAAAACGCAAAACAGAAGAATCCCAACAAGATTATCGGGGTACTGGGCTGTATGGCTCAGAAAGATCAACGGTTGATCTTTGAACGGGCACCGTATGTCGATTTGATTGTCGGGCCTGGGCAGTTGCATCAGGTGCCGCAATTGATCGAGGATATTGCTGCTGGCGGCGGGCCACAGATGGAAGTGAGTTTGGGGCGCAAGGACGGTTCGCGGACCGACGTAGAACAAAGCCACGAGAGCTTCGATCCGATGCGCGACCCGTCGATGCGGCCAACGCCCTATCAGGCTTATGTGCGAATCATGATTGGTTGCGATAAGTTCTGTACGTATTGCATCGTGCCGAGCGTTCGCGGGCCTGAGCAAAGCCGGCCTCCTGAGGAAATTTTTGCTGAGGCTCGGCAACTGGCGAGCGAAGGCTGCAAAGAGATTATCCTGCTCGGTCAGACGGTGAATAGCTATCGATATGGCGATGGTGACCGCAAAACACGTTTGAGTGATTTGCTGTATGAATTGCACGAGATTGATGGAATCGAGCGGATCAAATTCGTTACGAATTTTCCGAAGGATATGACGGACGATTTGTTGGAGGCGGTTCGCGATTTGCCCAAATGTGTGAAGTATCTGCATGTACCCGTGCAGACAGGCTCGAATCGGATGCTGAAGCGGATGAAGCGTGGTTACACGGTCGAAGACTACCTAGAAATGATGGAGCGTCTGCGGAAGTGGTTGCCCGAGGCGGCGGTGACGAGCGACTTTATTGTTGGTTTTTGCGGCGAGACGGAAGAAGATTTCCAGCTCACGATGGACATGGTTCGCGAGCAGCGATTCAAGAACAGTTATATTTTTAAGTATAGCGAGCGTCCCGGCACCAAGGGTGCGGACATGTACCCAGACGATGTGCCAGAAGATGTGAAAAAACGCCGAAATAACGATCTGCTGGACCTTCAGAACCTCATCAGCGAAGAGGATAATCAGCCGTTTATTGGCCAGGATGTTGAGGTGTTGATTGAAGGGTTGAGCAAGACTAGTCTCCGGAAGCAAGGGGCCGGTGTCGAAACTGAGCAAGTGCAACTGACCGGTCGGACGATGTGCGACCGAATTGTGGTATTTGACGGCAATCGACGTCAAATCGGTCAGACGCTGCCGGTGACGGTTTACGACGCGAACGCCCATACGCTGTTTGGGTCGGTGGTGACCCAGCACGTGGGACCGGAGTTGTTTTCGCTGGAGTCGGGAGCGTAAGTACCGATTTTATCGCAGGGTGGTGACTGAGCCCGAATTTCTTGGCAGTATGGATAGGCGGTCATTTCGTTTAAGATAAAGCGATGCAGATCGATCGTCTTCACACATTGCTTGATTCTTCTGAGGAAGCGGGGGCTTGGCTTGCGCCGTTGGGGGTGGCGAATACCCGGGCGGCGCATGCGGCGCTGACGAATTTGGCGGTTAGCGGCTTGCCGTTGGATCTGTTGGGGACGATCTGCGATCAGTTTGCCGAGGTGGCGCCGCAGTTGGCCGACCCCGATATGGCGCTGAATAGCTTGGAGCGATTTCTGCTGGCGGCACGTAGCCCGTTATCGATGGCGGCCTTGTTCGAGCGTGATCCTCGCTCGTTGCCGAACTTGTTGTTGATGTTCAGCAGCAGCCAGAATTTTAGCGACCAGCTTTGCACCGATCCCGAGAGTTTCGATCTGTTGCGGATGACCCAGGGTCGGCCGGTGGCGCGAGAGGTGTTGGTTGATGAATTGGTGAGCAACGTGCGTGCTATGAGCAACCAAGAGGATGTGATGGCGGCACTACGTCGGTTCAAGCGGCGCGAGACTTTGCGTATCGCTTACGGTGATATTGTGCAGGGCTTGCCAGTGCCTCAGGTAACTCGGCAGATTTCGTATGTGGCGGATGCGGTGGTCGAAGCGGCTCTTGATTTCGCGCAGCGAGCGGTTACCGATAAGCGTTATCGCAGAAATGGGCATAAGTTTGCGCGTCCCCAGTTTGTGGTGCTGGCGCTCGGGAAACTTGGTGGCCTGGAGCTGAATTATTCGAGCGATATCGATCTTGTCTTTCTCTATCGGTCTGCGGAAGGAGCTGATCCTGCACGCCAAACCGAGACGCAAGACTTTGCGAATCGAGTCTCGCAGGAGTTGATTCGACTCCTGACCGAAACAACCGCATTGGGGTTTGCCTATCGGGTGGATATGCGATTGCGACCTGAGGGCCGCCAGGGGCCCGTGTGTAGCAGCATCGGTCATGCGATTGCGTATTACGAGAATCGTGGCCGAACGTGGGAGCGGCAGGCTTACGTCAAGGCACGGGCGATTGCGGGCGACTTGGGACTGGGAAAAGAGTATCTCGCTGAGTTAGAGTCGTGGGTCTATCGCCGTTATCTGAGCCTCGCAGACATTGCTGGTATCAAGGCGTTGAAGCGGCGCATCGAAGATCGGGCTTTGGATACGGGGGTTGCGGAGAGCGATGTGAAGGCGGGCCATGGTGGGATTCGTGATATCGAATTTGTTATCCAATTTTTGCAGTTACTCAATGGCGGGGCGGAGCCAAGCGTACGGACCGGTAATACGCTGGAAGCGATCGGCCGACTTGAGAAGATGGGAGGCCTAACGCACCAAGAGCGAACATTGCTGGAAGAGAATTATTGTTTCTTGCGCACGCTCGAGCATCGGTTGCAGATTATGTACGACCTCCAGACGCATCAATTGCCCACTGGGGCTGATGATCTGTGCAAAGTGGCGATACGGATGGGATTTGTAGGTACGCCACACATATCGGCGTTAAAGGCGTTTCAGGCCAACTACCAGCACCGGACCAAAGAGAATCGAAAGATTCTCGACCATCTGTTGCACGACGCTTTTGGTGATGATGCCGAGAGTGAGCCAGAAGTTGATTTGGTAAACGACCCCGATCCTGATCCAGAGTCGATCGAACGGGTACTGACGCCTTACAAATTCAAGGATGCTCGCGCTGCCTACGGAAATTTGATGTCGTTGGCGGAGGAGCCGATCCCCTTTCTTTCGACGCGAAGATGTCGATTGTTTTTGGCCTCAATTGCGCCGCGGTTGTTGACTTCGATCGCAAGGACACCCGACCCGGATGCGACTTTGGTGACGTTAAGCCGCGTTAGTGATTCGCTAGGCGGCAAGGCAGCGTTATGGGAATTGCTGAGCAGCAATCATCCGACGCTCAATCTTTATGTAACATTGTGTACGGCATGCCCCTACTTGTCAGGCATATTGACGAGCAACCCGGGGATGATTGACGAGTTGCTCGACAGTCTGCTCGTAGGCAAATTGCCCGAGCTGCCGGTGATTGAGAAATTGCTGGCCGAGTTGACGCATGGTGCAGAAGATGTCGAGCCAATTTTGCACAGTTTCAAACATTCGCAGCACTTGCGAGTCGGGGTGCGAGACATACTTGGTAAAGACAAGATCGAGGCGACTCACGCCGCGTTGTCTGACATTGCTGAAGTCTGCCTGGGAAAAATCGTTGGGGATGAGACGGAGCGTCTGCTCGATAAAATGGGCGAGCCACAGATTGGCGAGTTGGCTGATCCGGCGACGAGCGACGACTTGCCGACTTGGCACCCTGGCGCCGATCGAGTCGGTTCGAGGTGTGAGTTCATCGTTTTGGCGCTCGGCAAACTTGGTAGCCGCGAGCCGAACTACCATAGCGATTTAGATCTTGTATTTCTCTATGAAGCCGAGGGGACTACGTGTACGGCTCGGCGTGGCAAGAATAGTCCGACGACGAATAATCACTTTTTCAGCGAGTTGGGGCAGCGGGTGATCAAGCGGGCGAACCATTTCGGTCCGTATGGTCGGTTGTATGAAGTGGACCCCCGCCTGCGGCCAACGGGGCGTAGCGGGGCATTGTCGGTTTCGCTGGATGAATTTGTGCGTTATTTCCAAGAAGGCGGTGGCCAACTGTGGGAGCGGTTGGCACTTTGCAAGGCGCGTGTGGTTATCGGGTCTGCGGATGCAACATCGCGAGCAGAGGCTGCGATCACCGCAGCAACTTACTGCAAGCTGTGGCAGGCAAGCGATGCGGCGGAGATACGTGCGATGCGAATGAAGTTGCAAGAGACGGCTTCGTCGCGCAACCTCAAGCGTGGCGTGGGCGGTACGATGGATACCGAATTCATCGTGCAGATGTTGCAGTTGAAGTATGGCAAGGAAATGCCTGAGCTGCGTGTGACGGGCACGGTAGTAGGATTGCTGGCTTTGGGGCAGGCAGAGATTTTGCAGGATGAGGACGTTGTATTCTTACGCGATGCGTATCGTTTCCAAAGAAGTATCGAAGCGCAGATTCGTTTGATGGATTCGAGCGGTCGGCATGAGTTTCCGACGGAGGAGAAGGAACTAGCTAAGCTGGCGTACTTGGCCGGGTATGGAAGCAATGATCAACTGAGCCATGAAGTTACCGAGATGTTTCGGCGAGTGCGTGAGATATTTCTATACGTGTTTGATGCCGCTGAACAGGGTTGATTGAAAAAGGCTTGACGACAGTGCGCGCAAAAAGCCCAGGGGTTGCAACCCCTGGGCTTTGTTGACGGGATGTCTATGGTTTGATTTTTTGATCAAACCATGTCTTTGAGGCCCTTCAGAGGCAATATCTTAACGACATTGCGTGCCGGCTTGGCCTTGAAGATGGTTTCTTCTTTGGTAAAGGGGTTGATGCCTGGGCGAGCCTTGGTGGCGGGTTTGCGAATCACTTTGATCTTCGCCAGACCTGGGATCGTGAAGACACCTGGGCCGCGCTTACCCACGTTTTTACCAATCAAGGTCGCGAGATCTTCAAACAGACCGGCTACTTCTTTTTTCGAAAAGCCACTCGACTCGGAGAGTGCGGTTAGGATTTCAGATTTTGTCATTGGCTTCTTAGCCGGTGCAGCCTTCTTCTTGGCCATTGGGGTCCCTCTTTGGAGAAAAGTACGGAAATTACAGAACTAACAGGAAGTTCATAGTAAAGTGCCGATTCTACGAATCGTCAATAGAAACTCGCGATGTTCTTGCCAGAGAGTGCAAGAAATGTGAGATTTTCGGCAATGAGGCTCCTGAGTGCGGTCTGTCCCGTCTAATTTCGCTCTGGTCCTGGCTAATTTAACCGCAGAGATCGTAGCGCGACATTTGGCCGCAAACAAAAAAAGAGAACCGCTAATCAGCGCTAATGCACGCTAATAAGGTGAACGAAATGCGAAAAATAGACATGCGATTAGCGATTATCAGCGTTGATTAGCGGTTTCTTCTTTCAAAAAAGGGTGTCAAGAAAACAAGCTTTTACGGGTTTGTATTGCGGAGCCTTGGGCTACTGTGTTTCCAGATTGGCGACGAAACGTGGGAGCCCATCGAATTTGTACTTTTGATTTTACTGCGTGCCGAGAAACGACTGGGGGTTTGACTCTTACTCTGCGAACGGATAGACTCTCGCTTGTATTGATTGTGTGTTGGTGGTTGGCTTCAGAGCGTTTTCTGAGCCAACAAACAGGGAACTCCGGTGCGATTCCGGGACGGCCCCGCCGCTGTAACCAAGCATTTTCAAGCGTGGCAAATATCTCTAGCCATTGTCGAACGTGAGCGACTCGATTTTTTGCTCCCGCGGCGAGAAGGCCTAGCCTCGCTTGAGCTTGGAAGTCAGAAGACCTACCAACGCGTTGCATGTCGCGCTTTTCACGTGGGATGAAAGTCGCGAAAATCACCATTTTCTATCGAGCTTGCGTAGATAGTTGTTGAATGGCCATCGAAGGGGTTGCGCTGGCGGCTTTGATCGCGCTGGTGTACCAAAACCTCGGATGGCTCTCTGCCGCTATTGTTTGAGCTAGAAGTGGTTTGACGTGTTTTTGTTATCTGGTAGCTGCTCTCGCAATGATCGGTCGCGTGGTTTTACGCTTGTAGAACTGCTGGTTGTGATTGCGATCATTGGTGTATTGGTCGGTTTGCTGTTGCCGGCTGTGCAGGCGGCTCGCGAGTCGGCTCGGCGAACTCAATGCAAAAATAATCTTCGGCAGATTGGCGTTGGGCTGATTAACTATGCCACCGCTCACGAGGAATTTCCTGTCGGTTGTGTCGACTGCAATTTCCAAGTAGCGACGTTTCCCGCTAAATGGACCTCCTGGAATTTGCGGCTTCTACCGTTCATCGAGCAACAAAGCGTGTTGCAACTGTATGACGATGCCAAACCGTACTATCACGCTGACAATCTTGAGGCGGTTTCTACGATCCTTCCCGCGTTTCTCTGCCCCAGTTCTGCTGGCGAGCCACTGATTCTCGGCCAAAAGGCGCCCACCGATTATGGGGGCATGTCGGGCATCGAGGGTGTCGACTGGAATGCTCCTGAGGGGAGCAAGTATCTGCGGCATCCACAAGCGTTGGGTGTATTGCTCTACGAGTGGCCGACTCGGCCTGCCGAAATAATCGACGGATTGGCGCACACGGTGATTGTGGCCGAAAGCGTCCGGCGCACTGTGTTGCAGGAATTCACCTTGGGCGGGCAGACACTCCAGAGCGAATTGCAATATCAGGCCGAATGGGCCAATGGCCACAACTGCATGGCCCAGGGGCAAGAAACCCGCATCAACCAATCGCCCGACAATGAAATTTACAGCCACCACCCCGAGGCCGCTGGAGTGGTCTTTTGTGATGGACATGTGCAGTTTTTGAATGAGTCGATCGAACAGTCGGTGTTGCTGGCCATTCTCACACGTGCCGGAGGAGAGGTGACGGATGGGCCTTAGTGTGGTGAAAAAAAGTATTTGGGAGGGGCGTCCGTCGTGGCTGACGGCGTTAACGCTTTGGTGGTTGTTTTTGCCTTTCGCGAATGCGGGAACTGTTGCCACGTTGGATGACATTCAGTTTTGGGTCGGCTCAGGAGCGAATCGTGCTGCGATGGTCATCGACTGGGACGACTCTAGTGCGGCTGACGAATCGCTCGTTTGGGGCTATCGTTGGGACGGTACGGCAACAGGCGAAGATATGCTGCTCGAACTCTTGACGTCTGATATACGGCTCTTTGCCAAGCTAAGTACGCCTAGTGCTTCGGGTATTTCGCTATTTGGTTTGGGGTACGACGACAACAATGACTGCCAGTTTGCGATCAGCGATGGCACGACTTTCAATGCCGATGGGTTTGCTTTCAGCGGCCCTCCCGACAATCCGCCACCTGCGGCCACCGCTACGAATCCCAACGATCTCTACTCCGAAGGTTGGTTTACCGGTTATTGGAACTATGGTCTGAGTAGCGGCAATCCGTTTGACGGTGGAAGCTGGGCCAGCAGCGGCAGCGGCATGTCAAACCGAATGCTCTCGGACGGCGATTGGGATAGCTGGACATTTACGTCCACATTCAACTTCACCGCATTTGCCGAGAACCCTGTTGCCGCGGAACTCGCTGGCCCAGGGGCTGATTTCGATTTGGACAACGATGTCGATGGGGCTGATTTTCTTGCTTGGCAACAAGGCTTTGGAATTCTGTCCGGCGCTACGCATGTTCAAGGCGATACCGACTGCAACCAAATGGTTGATGGCAACGACCTGCAACTGTGGGCCGACGGGTTTGGTGTGACGGCTGCCGTTGGTGTAGCGGGCTTTGCCGGCGCGACGGTTCCTGAACCGTGCAGCATTGGGCTACTACTTTTGGGGAGTGGGCTTGTGCTGGTGAACGCGGGCCGACGACGACAGTAAATTTTTTCTGTGACGATTCACACCTTTGTTTTTTACTTCGATGAAAGGAACTTGCTCATGAGATGTTTTTTCTTGACAACAATGCTTATCGCAACTAGTTTGGCTGCCAGCCCAACCGAGGCCTTGGCGCAGGGGACCGCGCTGTATGTCGATTCTTACAACGCAGGCAGTACCCCGACACCTGGCGGGTATACCGACCCCGCGACGGCGCTTGGATCGCCCGAGCGATTCACGGGCGAAGGCGTTTGGGATGGCGTCGTGTCGCCATTCAATGCGCCTTGGCTCACTACGGAATTGGTTTCTATCGGCGAAGGGGGCCAATTGACCTTGCGGCTGTCGAACCTTGTGACGCCTGATGCTGCCGGCCCTGAGTTGGGTATTTTTACCAATGCTGCGATCGTCGATGTGGATGGTGATTTTTCCAATCCGGCCGCAACCGCGAGTGCGGCACCTGTGAGCACGTTTAGCGTCGACTCGGCTTTGGTCGAGGTGAGCGAAGACGGTTTGGCTTGGACTAGTTTGGGCGTGCAATTGTTCGATATTCCCACAAGCGGCTACACCGACCTGACGAATCCGTTTTCTGTTGTGGCTGGTGCGGTGAACTCGAATTTCGATCAGCCTTTTTCGGGCGTCCTCGACGACTTTGCTGGGCTTGACTACTACGATGGTGGTGCGACGGATGCGCTGGACGTACTCGCAGGCTCGGGCGGAGGAACGTGGCTCGACATTTCGGGAACCGGATTGAGCCTGATCTCGTGGATTCGGTTCAGCGTGGCCGACGACAACGATGCGGGCACCTCGCTGAATTTCGAGCTTGATGCTGTGACAATCGCGGCCAGCGCTTTGGGCGGGCAAGTTCCGGAACCAACTTCGGCGGCCTTGCTGGCAATTGCTTTGGCTGCTGTGGGTGGTTTCCGGCGGATTGTAAATCCTCGGCTAGTGCTTTGTTAACGTTCAGAATTAGGGTGTGGTTGAATACGAACTCCTAAATGGCTCAGGCTTTCTATGACTTTTGATCCCAGTAGCTCGCGGGCCAATAATAAGGCGTCAGAGCACAATGCAAAGGCTTGGGACGTGCTTGCTCGTCAGCAGGTAGCGCTTGCTAAGCCGGCTAGCGATGAGGAATTTGGTAATCCACTGAAAACGGTTGACCCGTGGGGGTGGCTGGGTGCGAGCGTGGTCAACTTGCAGGTGTTGTGTCTGGCAGCGGGTGGCGGTCGTCAGAGCGCACTTTATGCGGCAGCGGGTGCGCGGGTGACCGTGGTGGACATCAGTGCTGAGATGCTTGCGCTAGATCGGCAGGTTGCTGGGGAACGTGGGCTCGATGTTCGAGCGATCCAGGCGTCGATGGATGCTTTGCCGATGCTTGCCAACGGGCAATTCGATCTCGTTATTCATCCGGTGAGTACTTGCTATGTGGCCGACGTAGGGCCGGTGTTTCGCGAGGTGGCTCGGGTGACCCGAGCTGGCGGTCTCTATGTTAGCCAACATAAGTCGCCTGTGAGTCTTCAGTGCGATATTCGCCCCGAGGGCGACTACTATGGGCTTCGCGAGCCTTATTATCGAACGGGGCCACTGCCAGGGGTTGAGCCTTGTCGCGTACGCGAGCCGGGCACACAGGAGTTTTTGCATCGCTGGGAAGAACTCGTTGGTGGTATCTGTCGTGCGGGGTTTGTGATCGAGGATCTCGCGGAGCCGATGCACGCGAAGACGCAAGCGGAGGTGGGGACGTTCGAGCATCGTTCGCAATATGTGGCGCCGTATGTGCGGATTAAGGCACGGCGTTTAAGCACAAGCAACGAGATGCCGAAGCGGCTTGTTGTTGGGGCTGGGTAGATTTTTCTGCGGTGATTGCTGTGATTCTTTAGACCGTGTCGTCAGGCACAATCTGATCTGCTGAATCGGGATCGAAGAGTTTGGGGGCTTCGTCTGGGTGTTTTTTTCGCACTTCGTTGGCTTCGGCCAAAATATTGTCGAGCGTGAGTACGGTCATCCAAGCGACTAGGTAGGCTGTTTGTGTGACGATGAAAAAGGAGGCGTCAAAATAACTAAAATACCAGCCGGCAACGATTGCAGCGCCGACGATTATTAGTGATTTGATTGCCCGTAGGTCGCGTAGATCGTTGCGGGTAAACAACACCAACAGGATGGGCACGGTTAGTAAGGCGAGAAGCTGTAGCCATACATCGGTAATTTCAAAAATCTCCTTGAACTCCATATCCCGACAGCCGAGGCTGACAACGGCTACGACGATTGTCCAACCAAAAAACTCGATGAGAGGAAACTGCCACCGTTTTCTCTGTTCGATGTTGCCGGCATCGGGTAAGTGACGCACTGCTTCAGTAAGTAAGGTGACAACAAAAATGGCCGAGGCATATACGAATAAACATGCTAGAGCGAAGGACGACGGAGGGTTCAAAATGGTAACCAGCATTCCCGTTGCGAGAACGAAACAGCTAGCTCGCAGTAAACGGTGAATACGACCACGAATAGCCCAAATCGCTAGTGTAGCAATTTGACCAAGCAGATATCCCCAGACAATATATCTCTCCGTACCGTAACTCCAGGTAACCGCTAGCGTCAGATCGACCGTGATTGTCGCGGCGATGAATAGCCAGGTTAATGGGCGGGTGATGAACATGGGGCGTGCGGGTGTCGAATGAACACATTTGCTGTGGGAGGTGTGTCTCTGACGCCGACCGGGCGATTATCGGCGTCGGAGACGCCTCCCACAATGATACCTCACGACAAAAGGTAATTGCCTCCGGAGTTTTGGCAGCAGGCGCAGCAGGATTGCAAAGTCATGCTAGCCGCAGGCGGAAACTGCGGTTTTCCAGGTTCGACCGCAGCTTCCGCCTGCGGCTACAACAGAACCCGCGACTTTGCCATCCTCCTGAGGTTTCGGCAGCAGGCGTTGAAAACTTGTGGCTGGGTGGTCAGAATGGGTAGTTTGGCCGGCGG
This sequence comes from Planctomycetota bacterium, assembly GCA_013152205.1. Lineage (GTDB taxonomy): Bacteria > Planctomycetota > Planctomycetia > Pirellulales > Lacipirellulaceae > Bythopirellula. The sequence goes on along the minus strand of JAADGV010000025.1, from coordinate 16,212 downwards.
TACTGGCCAAGTCGCCCTTCCTTTGTCGCCCCGAGTGCCTCGCGTGAGTAGTCAGCCCCAGCAGGATGTGTGTTGTTTGATGGGTGCGCCGGTGGCCGGCAACCCTACCCAGTATATGCTGGAGCAAGCGTTCGAGGCAGCCCGACTGGATTGGCGGTTTCTTACGTTTGAGGTTTCTGCGCTAGAAATTGAGGGTGCCCTGCGCGGTGCCCGAATTTTTGATTTCCATGGAGTGATGCTCACCCCACCTCACCGTTCTCGGGTACAACCCTATCTAGAAGAATTGGGCGACGCGGCACGCATCAGCGGACAGGTAAATTGTATTCAGCAAGTCGATGGCAAGCTGCACGGATACAACACCGAAGGCCGAGCCTTGCGACAGCTGCTAGAGCAAGCGGGCACCTTGCAAGGCGCGCGGGTGACGATCCTGGGTGCAGGGCGGTTGGCCCGTGCTATTGGGGCGGAGCTGGCGCTGACGGGCGTCGGTGAACTGGTCTTCGCTTGTCGGCAACCGGAATCGGCGGCTTCGTTGGTGAAAACGCTGCTCGACGAGACTCCATTGGAAAACTGCCATGTCGAGCCTCTCGTGAAAGACGCGCCACTGATGCTCAGCGCCGATTGCCAGGCGGTCGTCAATGCTACGCCGGTAGGCAACAACGATTCCAACGAACGGCTGCCGGTATCGCTTGATCAATTGACCAAGACGACTCTCGTTGCCGACGTGGTCTACAATCCGCCCAACACTTGGTTCATGCGAGCCGCTGCCAGTCGGGAGTGTCCCACCATTGATGGGCTTACGCTGCTGATCGAACAAGCTGCACTCGCATTTGAAATTTGGACCGACGCCTCTGCCGATCGACAGGCGATGCGCGAAGCGGTTGAAGAATTTTTGGTACTTTAACTTCGACCGATTATGCCTGGACTGTTCATCACAGGAACGAATACCGACGTGGGGAAGACGCATGTCGCGGCGATGATTGCGCGAACGCTGGTTGCCGCTGGTAAGCGAGTGGGCGTCTACAAACCGGTGGCTAGCGGGTGCGTGCGAGAGGGGGAAACCCTCGTTGCCGAGGATGCTCGTCTGTTGTGGGAAGCGGCAGGCAAGCCGGGAGAGTTCGACCGCGTGTGCCCCCAGTGCTTTGCGTTGCCTGTTGCGCCGCCCCAAGCAGCGGCGGCTGAGGGTCGTGAAGTTGATAGCGAGCTGCTTCGATCGGGTCTTGAATACTGGCAGAGTCGGAGCGACTTGGTGCTGGTGGAAGGGGCTGGCGGATTGATGTCGCCGCTTAGCGATAAGGATTTCAACGCCGATTTGGCGATTGACTTAGGCTTGCCGCTGTTGGTGGTTTCGTCGAACGAACTGGGAACCATCAATGCCACCTTGCAAACGCTGATCACCGCTCGGGCAGTGGCGCCACAATTGCCAATTGCTGGCGTAATTCTGAGCCAAACGCAGTTGCGCAGCGAAGACGCAAGCGTGGGTTGTAATGCTGATGACCTGAGAGCAAGGTGCGACGTGCCGTTGTTGGCAACGGTGGCGTATGGGCAGCAGGATTTGAACGACACCGTGGATTGGTTCGCGCTAGCCCAATAACCGTGATCTTACAGATCGCCGGAGTGCGGGCGATGGGTTACACCGACGCGACGGTAGCGGCTTCGTTCATGCGTTGTTCGGCTAGTTGCGTGTCGACCGCCAAGCGAATCGTAACGCTCCAGCAGCCGTTGGCGTCGGGGGTTAGATGCCAATGTGGCACGACAGCGACCGATTGGTGGACTAGCTCGAATCCGCCTTCGGATTGGCTGACGGTCTCGACGGGATAGGTCCAGACCGAAGTGGGCCGATCGAACGTCAAACCGGCATCGATGCCGAGCCATTGGTCGACTAAGCCTAAGTTGGTCGTGTCGTGCAAATCGAGTTGATGGCCCAGTTGACCGAGGGAGTTACCCTCGGAATCGCGGAAGTATCGATCGTCGGCACCCGATGGTAAACCGGCGAAGTTGAACTCGGGCGCGAAACGGATATGGAAATCTTGCGGCAAGTTTTCAAACAGGTAGGCAATTTCTAACACCGCTTCGTCGGCGTTGAGTGTGACCCCTTTGGTTACGTGTAGCGAGTGTCCGGCGACGTTGCCTTCGCGCACCAATTGCAACTGCATCCGACCTTCGCTACGCCGTAGCTTGGCTTCATACGCCCCGTGGACGAAGTCGCCCTGTTCGGCCGCTTGCCCCGAAACGACGTCTGCGGGTGCAACGTCAGCCGGGTAAAAATGGTCGATCAGCGAATTGCGTTGCCAGCTATCGTAGCCAAGCCGTTGGTTGAGACCTTCTTGTTTGAAGACCACGCGGTCGTGAATGCTGGAAACATTTCCCTCGCCACAAGATGGACCTTGCAAGACTTTACGATGGTAAGCCTCGGGGCGGCGAGAGAGCGTTGCCAGCAAGTTGTGACAAATCGTTTTCACATCGAGTTCGTAGATTTGTCCCCCCTCGGCCGGGGCGATCAGCGAAAGCAAGCGATTGTTTGCCAAACGGATTTCGGGACGTCCGTCCAGGTTGTAATCGTCGGCGTCGAGTTCTACCCAGGGCCGTTGGTCGGCTTGCCAGCCGCGGCCTTCGGCTTGATCGAGCAAGTTGTCGGCGGCAATCAAATGGTTGTAAATGGCGTTTCGCAAGTGCGGCAAATAGGTGCCTCCAAACGCACCATGCCAGTAGGCACAGTTGCACTGCCCACGATACAGTTCGAGCCTCGCTTGGTCGATGAGTTCGCCCCCGCCGCCCTTGCTAACCACCTCTTGCAATCGACGGCTGACCATCTGCATGCGGGAATACATCTCGTTCGTTTCGGGATACTTAACTTTGAAGTTCCGCCAAAATCCGCCGCGGACGAAAGGCGCGATGCGGTGCCACTGGCCTTGATTTTCGAGGTCGTGATGGACGTCTTCGTATTCGTTGATTTTCGCCGCAGGCAAAGCCCATTCAGTCATTTCCCGATAACTGCCTTCGGGGATGTAAAGCTTGCCGAGTGGCGGAACACTGTCGATGGCCTCGCTTGGTGTTGTGACTTTTAGCCAATCGTTGTTGGCCGTCAGGGCATCGAAAAACTGCGATAACCAACCGCGATCGTAAACGTGCTCTTTGGTGCCAGGCCATGTTCCAAACTTCTCGCCATCGTCTCCAAAGACGACTACCGCCCCGGGATGGTGCTCTGCCACATGGCGGAGATGGTTGATGCTGTCTTCTGGATTCTGAAAGGGAATCATGTAGCGCATTGGTTCGCTACCCGGCAGCACGTTGAGTACGTTGGCGTCGTCTTCGGTAACGTAATAGCCGTGGAGTTGATCTTCGTTCAGCCCGGCATTTTTGAAATGGAAGTCGTCGAGAATGGTGTAGCTGATGTTCGCGCGAACCAAGTCGCTCGCCATCGATTGCTCCCACACCCGCTCGGGCACCCACATGCCGCGGATGGTCGCGCCGAGTCGTTGCTGTAGCCACTCGGTGTAAGTTGTGATTTGTCCTATGCGATCTCGCGAAGGAATCATTGCCAGAATGGGCTCGAAGTAGGCGCCGCCAACGATCTCAATCCGGCCAGTGGCCACTAAGCCAGCAAGGCGGTCGACGTACTCGGGATGATTGGCATCGAGCCACTCCATCAACGAGCCGCTCGTATGCAAGGCGATTTGAAGCTGATCGTAGCGCTCAAAAACATCAAGGAATGGCAAGTAGCTGTCTTGGTAGGCTTGCTCGAAGACGCCGTCAAAATTGCCAACTGGCTGATGGTTGTGGAATACGAGTACAAGGAGGAGCGGATGATTCATGGCGGCTTAACGGTTAAGAGCGTGCTAGCAGTCGATTGTTATGCTCTAAGATTGCCGGTCGGCGCGATTTCGACTAGCGGGTAGATGCACATCTTTACGGATTGCTCGGAAAAATCGGTCGACTTTGTCGCGACAGGCAATACAGACCTCAAGAACCCCGAGGCCAGCCTATTTTAACGAATCGGCATTCTACTGCTTAAACCTTGGTCTCTCGCAGCATTTTAGCAGCTCTTTCTGGCGAGAGTGGGTTGATGAAGAGCCCAGTCCCCCACTCGAACCCCGCTAGATGGGTGGTGCGGGGCACAATTTCGAAATGCCAATGGTAGTGGTCTGGGCCGGAATTGCTGAAAGGGAGCGTGTGTAAAATGAGGTTGTACGATAGCTGCGATATCAGAATATGCAGCTTTTGCAGGACTTGTCTAAGCATCTTCGCCAGCGAATAAGTGTCCTCGTCGTTCAGCATTCGATAGTCTGACTGGTGTGCCGTTGGCATCACCCAAGTCTCGCAGGGCTGGCGGCCCGCATAGGCACAGAATGCCGCAAATCGCCCGCTTTCGAGTACGAGTCGGCTTCGTTGTTCGAGTTCTTGGGTAAGCAAATCGCAAAAAATGCACCTCTGGTGACGCTGGTGGTAACGACTTGCGCCTTGCAGTTCAGATTCCACGCTCTCTGGCACAAAGGGTATGGCGACTATCTGGCTATGAATGTGTTCGATCGAGGCCCCGCCAGCGAAGCCAAAGTTTTTGAACACCTGCACATAGCGCATCCGCTGGTCGGTAGACCAATGTTGCAAGCGATCTCGGTAAACCTGTAAGACAATCGCCAGATGCTCGACCGAAATTTCGGTGACATCTCGAAGATGGCGGGGCGACTCAACAACAACCTCGTGCGAGCCGTAGGCTTGATCTGGCGGCGAGAATGGCGTTCGAAGCTCGCCTAGCTCAGAGATTGTTGAGTGGGCATCTACCGCTGGATACTTGTTAGGGATTACCCGAACCTGCCATCGACCAGCTTCGTCAAGCACCTCTCGAATCGGGCTGGGCGTTCGATGCTCGGCGCCAGCGCAAAACGGGCAATTGTCATCCGCTTCGGTCTTCTGGACATGCGACGCGCCAGATACGCCATAGTCGCTCGGCCGCTCAGAACGCCCTTCGGCAATCAGTACCTTTCGGCCAGAGATTGGATCGGTTCGTATTTCTTCCATGAGATTTTGGGGCCGCTTATTTCCCGTTGTTTTGTATGTGAGTAACTCTTGAAATTGCGTGGTTGGTCAAGCCAAGGAAATGTAATCCCTGGACTTTGTTTAACCAGAATGAGTCTCGTAGGCTTCTTGCAATTGCCTACGAGTATCGAGCTACTGCAACACCCCGCGCCGAGCATGTTCTACGATTTGTTTGTAGAGTTCGCCATACTTCTGCGCGCTTGTTTTCCAAGACCAATCTTGCTTCATGCCGGTCTTCACGAGTTGCTGCCATGCCGGCTTGTCGGCAAATAAGCTGCATGCTCGTGAGAGTGTTTCTGAAAGCGCAAGCGATGTGTACTCGGCAAAGCTGAAACCGGTGGCACTGCCTTGGTCGAGCGTTTGCGGCGTGGCATCGACTACCGTATCGGCCAAACCGCCGGTTGCCCGGACGACGGGTACGGTGCCATATTTGAGACTGTAGAGCTGATTGAGCCCGCAGGGTTCGTATTGGCTGGGCATGAGGAACATATCAGCGCCCGCCTCGATACGATGGGCCAGTTCGTTGGAAAACTCTAGTCGAACGGCAATTTTCTCTGGATGGTCGGCGGCCAACTGCCCTAGCACCTGATGGTATTTTGGGTCGCCCGTGCCGAGGATTACCCACTGTGCGTCGGATTGCTCGGCCCATTGCTGCATGACACGAGCGATGAGATCGAACCCTTTTTGATCTGCCAGTCGCCCGACGGCCGCGAGCAGTGGTTTGTCTGGATCGATCGGCAAACCAACCTCGCTCTGCAACGCGGCTTTACAAGCAGCCTTGCCAGTTTCGTAGTTCGAAACGTCGTAGCAATTGTCGCCCAAGAACGAGTCGGTCGCCGGGTTCCAATCGGCGTAGTCGGCACCATTGAGAATTCCAAACAAGTCTTCGCGTCGATGCTGAAGAGCACCTTCGAGTCCACAGCTGAGCGGAGGATTCATAATCTCAAGCGCATAGGTGGGGCTCACGGTACTCACGGCATCGGCAAACGCGATTCCCGTCTTCATGAAACTTAGGTTGCCGTAAAACTCCATCTGACGCCAATTGAAGTGTTTCCAATCGATGCCTGTGAGCGCCATGTCCCAGTGCCAAAAGTTGCCCTGAAACGCCAAGTTGTGAATCGTATAGAGCGAAGCGATTTGATCGAACGGCGGTCGCTCGTTGTATAGTGTTTTCAAATATGCCGGGATTAGACCGGCGCACCAGTCGTGACAATGCAGCACCTCGACTTCGAGTTCGAGTGCCACGATTGCTTCGAGCACGGCACGGCTGAAGAACGTAAATCGTTCGCAGTTGTCGCGATAGTCTTCGCTGTTCTCGCCGTAGAGCTGGGGTCGATCGTAATAGTCTGCCTGCTCGACGAAATAGACCGGCACTTCGGAGTTGGGCAACTGACTGCGTAGCAACTTCCCTTGCACCCGCTTTTGGCCAATTGGCACCTCCACCGAGATCCCAGTTGATTCGATCTCGATGCCCGATTCAAAAACCTGCCGGAAGGCTGGCAGTATAAGCACCGGGCGATGTCCGAGCTTAGCCAGTTCGCGGGGCAGACTTCCACAAACGTCTCCTAGGCCGCCGGTCTTAGCGAACGGCACCGCCTCAGCAGTAGCGAACAGGATGTTCACAGCGATTTCCTAGCGCAGGGGACTCAATAAAATGATGTTCCGACGCCCTGAGCCTAGCAAAATGGGGTCTGTAGGGGTAGAGATGATAAAGCGTCTGGGATTCTTCGATTATCTAGTTTTCTTGGCCATCGCTTCATCGACCAAGAAATCTAAACTTTCCGGCAAAAGGCGAATCATAGTTGTGGCAGTTGGCCCTGATTTTGATAGACGAACTCTCGCAAGATGCTACAATGTAACCACAGCGCCAAACGTCTTAAGGAACTGACATAATGCGTACGCGTCTAGTGGATATCGGCAATTCGCAGGGCATTTGTCTACCGAAAGCAATTATCGAGCAAGCGAAACTCACGGAGCAGCTTGACCTCGAAGTCAGTGGCGAATCCATCATTATCCGTTCTCATCGAAAATCCCGCGAAGCCTGGGCGGAAGCAGCCGCTGATTGTGACAAGTCGAGCGAGGACCGGCTCGACGATTGGGATGCGACTGCAGGCGACTTTGCCAGCGAAGACATTGCGGGAATGGAATCGTGAAGCGTTTCGAAGTCTGGGTAGTAAATCTTGACCCGACGGTCGGAAGCGAGATCAAAAAGACTCGCCCTGCGGTGATCGTCTCTCCGGACGAGCTCAATGCCCATCTGCAAAATAGAAAGTTAGGCAAACTTTTCAAAACCTGTAAGAATGCCGCGTGCCCAATCATTTGCCTCCGGATAAAACTCCGTATCGATCACCATTTCCTGCCAACGCCCAGAGGTCTTAAGCACAGTTCCGTTGATAAGATTCTTTTCTTTGTTGTACCGAGATAGGTGCTCATTTCCACGATTGTCGGCCCATGGGCTGATGTCCCAATAGCTAACGCAACCACTAGTGTGCCTTTCTGCTTCTGCTGTCAGGATTTGCTGTTCGTGATGCCTTAGTAGACCTGCTCCTGGCAAGCGCTCGTGATTGGCAACATTGATTGATAAGTATTTGGCGGGTAGATAAATCACGTTATCTCCCTTCCATTGAGTGAGATCGTTAACATGAGGGTGATCAGCCAGCCAAGGATACCTGTCCAGGACTGTTTCGCGACTCGTAACGGTCACTATTTCGCCTATTTCTAACCAACCGTATATCAAGTGTAGCGGCGGTTCATTGCGAACAAACTGCCATTCGGTGTTTAATTTGTCGGCCTTTCGAAATAGTCCGAAAAAAAGAAATAGGTCACCTGTTGTCACGCCGTTGTTTTGTAAGTGGCTTTGTTCGGACCCCATTTGCCCAAAAGCGGGCCGCCAGTTCTCTTGCCGTTCAATCGACTCACGTCGCAGGTCTGGATCAAGGTGGCAAAGCTTATTTGATCGAATTTTTCCCTTAGTCAGCGACGCAACGATTTCTCCGATGTCGCCTCTGTGTTTCCATGCGACCTCGCTGAACGCAGTTGGGCTAAATTCATAGGGAATCGGTAGCGAAATCAATTCGCCGTTGGGCAAGATCGGACTAGAAACACCTCCCGAGCTACTATCAAATCCCTTCCTGCTTAAAATGATCTTCATAACACTGGAGAAACCCTTTTTGTGATCAAAGTTTCAATAGCCGTCGCGAGTCACTTCCCAACCACCTCGCCAATCGCCTCGGCCACTCGATCGACATTTGATGGCGTAATCCCGGCGACGTTGATGCGGCCTGAGCCGACGATGTAGATTGCGTGTTTTTCTCGCAAGGCTTCAACTTGATCTTTGGTGAGTCCGGTGAACGAAAACATGCCCCGTTGTTGGGTGATAAACGAGTAATCGCCGGGCACTCCTTTGGCGGCTAGGGTGTCGACGAATTGCTGGCGGATGCCGTTGATGCGTTCGCGCATGGTCGTGACTTCGTTCGCCCAGGTGGCTCGCAAGGCCTCGTCGCGCAATACGCAATTAATAATTGCCCCGCCGTGCGCTGGCGGGTTTGAGTAGTTGCAGCGAATCACTCGGTTCATTTGGCTCTGCACCGCGCTAACGGCATCGGCTGAGGGGCAGACAATCGAAAGAGCCCCCACACGCTCGCGATACAAACCAAAATTCTTGGAGAACGAGCTACAAAGCAGCAACTCTTGCCCAGCTTGAGCAAAGGTGCGCAGCCCAACAGCATCTTTCTCGATTCCCTCGGCAAACCCTTGGTAAGCAAAATCGAGCATCGGTAGCAGGCCTTGGGCGTAAACTGCCTCGGCGATTTGCTTCCATTGGTCGGCGGTGGGGTCAATCCCGGTTGGATTGTGGCAGCAGCCGTGCAGCAAGATGACATCGCCTGCCGGCATCTGCTTAATCGCTTCGAGCATCGGCCCTATCGCCAAGTCGTTCGACTCTTTGTTGAAATAGGGGTAGCTCTCCATCGGCACGCCGGCGGCAGCGAAGATGTTCGGATGGTTGGGCCAGGTGGGGTCGCTCAGCCAGAGGGTGGCGTTGGGCAAATTGGCCTTAATAAAATCGCTAGCTACGCGCAATGCTCCCGTCCCGCCTGGGGTATGGGCAGTAGCGATCCGGCCCGACTGCACGGCCCCGTTGTCGGCACCAAAAGCCAATTTTTGCACGACCTCGGCATATTCGGGGGCACCGGGGATCGGTAGGTACGATTTGCTTGTTGCCGCTTCGGCCAACCGTTGTTCGGCAACCCGAACGCACTCGAGGGTCGGGGTTTTGCCCGTCTCGTCCTGATAAACGCCTACGCTCAGGTTGATTTTCTCGCTCCGCGAATCTTCGCGGAAAGCGGCGGTAAGTCCCAGAATGGCATCACGAGGTGCCGATTGAATCGCTTCGAGCATGATAAGTCAGTCGTCTTAAAAATCTTTGCGGGTTACCTAAGCCGTTGACGCTATGCGCCGGCTCATGCGACAATGATAGGCCCTGCCGCCAACTGTTCCAAGTGGCTCCCTGACGTTCTCGTGTCAACTCCCCTCAGGATGCAAATGTCTGCTCTTAGGTTCGGAATTTGGTTTATTGGCGCCCGTGGTGGCGTAGCGACCTCAACGATCGTCGGACTATCAGCGCTCCGACAGCAAATCGCGGACGAAACGGGGCTGGTTAGCGCACTCTCCTGTTTTTCGCATCTCCCGTTGGCCCGCTGGGACCAGTTTGTCGTTGGTGGGCACGAAATCCGCGACACGACCCTCCGCGTCGAGGCTGAACGTCTTTACCGCGAAAGTCGTGTGTTTGACGCCGAAATCATGGCCTCGTGCGGCGAAGAGCTTGACCAAATCGATAGCAACATTCGCCCCGGTATCCTCTGGAATGTCGGCCAAACGATCCGAAACCTGGCGCCCGAGGATGCGGACGATCAGCTTAGCCCTCGTGAAGGGATCGCACGCATAACGGCCGACCTCGAAGCCTTTCGCAAACAGTACGAGTTAGATCATGTCGTGGTGATCAATCTTGCTTCGACAGAACCGCCGGTCGACGCTTCGACTTGGCCTACTAGTTGGGCAGAAACCGAGCAGCTACTCGACCAGCGAGAATGCCCCCTACCTGCTAGCAGCCTCTACGCCATCAGCGCCCTTGAACTGGGCATGACGTATATCAACTTCACCCCCTCGTTGGGGGCGACACCGGCAGGAATCGACGAATTAGCACGCCTACGCGGCACGCGTCATGCGGGCAAAGACGCCAAAACGGGGGAAACGTTGATGAAAAGCGTTCTTGCTCCGATGTTTGCGTCGCGCAACCTCGAAGTCATGAGTTGGGTCGGGCACAACATCTTTGGCAACCTCGATGGCAAAGTGCTAGACGACCCCAGCAACAAAGCCTCGAAGGTGAAGAGTAAAGATCATCTGCTGGAAGAAATGTTGGGGTACGCTCCGCAAACTCTGGTTTCGATTGAGCATATTCATAGCTTGGCCGATTGGAAAACTGCCTGGGATCACATTCATTTTCGTGGTTTTTTGAATACGCCAATGATGCTTCAGTTCACTTGGCAAGGCTGCGATTCGCTGCTTGCCGCGCCGTTGGTTCTCGACTTAGCCCGATTTGCTTTAGTGGCACGAGAACGGGGAGAAACCGGTGCGTTGACGTTCTTAGGCAGCTTCTTCAAAAGCCCGATTGGTGCCGACAGTCAAGCGTTTGCTGACCAAACTCGTCTGCTTGAAGCCTGGGCCGCTCCGACTGAATGAATTGCATGACATCAGACGATCGTCGCGAGTCTTAGCGACCATCATCGCGTTTCATTTTGTACCACTTTCTTGGCCAGTCATGGTTCGCCGCGGAAGCGATTTCAATTTTTCTAACAGATTCGTCTTGACGTATTCTTTAGAAAACTGGTTCAATGCGCGCAATGAAGTCGGTGGAGGCGCTCTTGTCGACGTTGCTTTGACGCCGCTCGATGAGGAACGCACCTCCAATTCCTCTTCATACGACGACCCCCGGAGTAGAACTCGCGATGTCATCGGGCGCACTCGGCGCAAGACATTTGCCCGTAGTTAAACAGGACTTTGCCGAATTTACATGAACTCGCCCCTTGGCGAACAAAAATTCGGACTGCTTTCGACTTGGTTCTTATCCTCCTTTTCCAGCGCCCGGGGGGAGAACCTACACCAATCCAGGGCGCATCAAGAGAAGGAGCCACCAGACTATGGCTGCGAAGAAAAAAGCTACTACGAAGAAGAGAGCTGCGAAGAAGTCGCCTAAGAAAAAGGCCACGACTCGCAAGGCTGCTAAGAAGTCGCCAAAGAAAAAGGCGACGACAAAGAAAAAAGCCGCCAAGAAGTCTCCGAAGAAGAAGACGGCTGCCAAGAAGACAACTAAGAAAAAGGCTGCTTCTAGCAAAAAGACTACGGCCAAGCGTAGCACTAAAAAGAAGGCTACTACCAAGAAGCGTACGACCACTCGCAAGAAGTCGACCGCCAAGAAGAAGTAGCCCGCTAATCTGCTGTGGCCTCCTGGGCGGCGGCGATTTGGCAAGAAACGATACAAGCCGGTTGAACCGATGTGGTTCAGCCGGTTTTTTCGTGGTTAACTGTCCCACTGCCCACTATCGGCGTACGTTGACCTGTTGGCTTTGCCGTGCTAGCCTGTCCGGCTTATACTTCCCACCTTTCGGGAGCATTGAGTGCCTCAACCCGTCGCTGTTGGCAAGGGTTTTTTGATGCTCCTCCTTTGGTTATTCGACCAGAAAACACGTTCATTGTGGCTACCCAAAAAGTGCAATCCAACGACGCTTCGACTTCTCCTCCGCCCGAGGAAAGTTTCGATCAAATCGATCTTTCTGACGTCATGCGGGAATCGCTGAAATCGGCTGAGTACCTCATCCCCAGCCCCGTTCAAGCAGGCATTATTCCCGTCGCACTCAAGGGTAAAGATGTGCTGGGCCAAGCACGAACGGGTACGGGAAAAACGGCGGCCTTTGCCATTCCCATTTTGGAACTCTACGGCCAACCGACCAGGGGCCACAAACCCCGATCCTTGATACTTGTTCCAACACGCGAATTGGCTGTCCAAGTTCGCGACGAAATTATCAAATTGGCCAAGGGGCGCAAAACAAAGTGCCTCGCCCTTTACGGCGGCAAACCGATACGGTCTCAGATTACTCAACTCCAGAGTGGCAGCGACGTCATCATCGGAACACCTGGTCGGGTGCTTGATCATTTGGCGCGAGGCACACTACTTCTTGAAGAACTCAAATGTGTGGTGTTAGACGAAGCCGACCGTATGCTCGATATCGGTTTTCGACCTGATATCGAAAAAATCTTGCGACGTTGTCCCCGTGAGCGCCATACTTTGCTGCTTAGTGCTACGGTCGCTCCAGGCGTCGAGCGTCTTGCAAAGCGGTACATGGTCGACCCCGAGGTGATGGATTTTTCTCCTACCTCCAAGGCCGCCGACACGATCGAGCAACATTACTTTACCGTTGAGGAAGATCGAAAGTTTGATCTTCTCTTGCGACTTTTAGAGCGAGAAAAACCTGAGCAGGCGATTATCTTCTGCCGCACGAAGCGAGGTACCGACCGCAACCACCGTAAGCTCTCAAGAAAACTAAAGGGAGTCGATTGTATTCATGGCGATATGGCCCAACCGGCCCGCGATCGCGTGATGCAGTCGTTCCGCGACGGCAAAGTCCGTATCCTGGTAGCCACAGATGTTGTGGGCCGAGGAATCGATGTGACGAGCATTTCGCACATCATTAACTACGACATGCCCCAGTCTTCGGACGACTACGTCCATCGCGTAGGTCGAACTGGACGGATGGGACGCGAGGGAGTTGCCTTTTCGTTTGTTACGCCTGAGCAAGGAGGCGAGTTGACGCGGATCGAAATGCTGATCAACAGCTTGCTAAAACGGGACGAAATCGAAGGGTTCCAAACCGTCGCTCAAGTGGCTCCTCCTCAGGAAAACCCTACTGACGGCGAAGAAGCTCCCAAAAAACCGGCACCTCCGGGCCAACGCCCCCGTCGTCGACATCGTCGTGGCTTGTAACGGCTCTTCCTTGTTGGGGTTTTTGAGTGGTGGTGGTGCGCGTGCCGTGGGGCTGACGCTTGCTAGTCTGCGGTTGCGAATTCTTGTCGCAGAAATTCGGCGGCCGTATTCCACTGTTTTGCTGCCGCTTCGAAATCGACTTCCATTGCCCGTACGGTACGAGGAGTTTCTACTCGCGGCAACTGTTCGACCGAAGGGTTTAGTGGAATTTGCGCACTAGGCCCTGTGGCCAACATGCCTTCCACCGTCGGGGAGATCAAAAAGTCGACCAACTGTTGCGCTGCTTCAGTATGTCGTGCGCCTTTGATGATCGATACCGTATTTGGAATGAACATCGTCCCTAGCTGACCGTCGGCTTGGTCGGGATAGACGATTGTGACGGGGTATCCTTGTTCAACTTCGATAATGGCGTCGTCGGTGTCCGTCAAACCAAAGGCAAGTTCGCCTCTTGCAACGCTACGCGCCACCTGTTTGTTGCCGGCCATCACTCGAGCGTTGGCTCTTAACTGACGGAAAAACTCTTCGGTTCGATCCTTTCCCCAAGCAGCAAATAAACACGCAGCATGGCTGGCTGTGGTGCCGGCCAATGGCTTGGCGATGCCGACTTTGTTTTTCCACACGGGGTCGACAAGGTCGAAAATTGAATTGGGACGATCGCCAACAGCGACAAGCTCGGTATTCACGATCAATACCCGCGCCCGCGCGGCGAAGCCATGCCAAGTACCGCCTGTCGACCGATATTGTTTCGGAAATGCCGAGGCGCCCGCTGCATGATACGCGTCTAGCAAGCCGGCTTGGTCGAGCCGCAGGGTATTGACGATTTCGTTGTTCCAAAACACATCGCAACGGGGCTGTGCTCGCTCCGCAAAAATTGCTTGGGTAAGCCCTACGGTTTTCGTCGATTCTGTGTCAAACTTGCCGAGAACGGTGATGCCCGTTTGACGGGTGAATTCCTCGAAGACCGGCTGTGAGAACCCCTCGTCTAGCGCACAGTACGCCACGACATGGCGACCCTCTCTGGGTACTATGAGCAAAAGAAGGGCAATCAACATCCCTATCGCAGGCAGCAAAACCCAGGGTAGAGCCGAAAACCAAGAATTTCGCCAGAACGTGGACGTTCGCATGAGTTACTTTCGTATTGAATTCTGCATGAACCTAATCGCTTACGACTGGCAGCTTTCACCTTAGCCATTACAATATCCATCGTACCTGTCTGCTGAAACAGAGGCCATCATGAAATTGTTATTGCTGGGAACCTCCGGATACCACCCCAACGACCGTCGACACACCGCCTGCCTCATGCTGCCTGAGTTGGGTGTGGTTTTCGACGCGGGAACGGCCCTGTATCGGGTCCGTGAACATTTGACGACCGATACGCTCGATATCTTTCTCTCGCATGCGCATCTTGATCATGTGGTTGGACTTACCTTTATGTTCGATGTGCTTCATCAGCGTGAAATGAAGCACGTCTGTGTCCATGGAGAGCAAGCCAAGCTCGACGCAATTCGTACGCATCTATTCTCGGCACTGATATTCCCTGTCGAGCCACCCTTCGAGATGCATTCGCTTGATGCCCAAGTTACCTTGCGCGATGGGGCAGTGCTTACGTATTTCCCTTTACAGCACCCTGGCGGATCGCTTGGCTTTCGCATCGACTGGGACGACCGATCGATGGCCTACGTCACTGATACCACGACCTCGAGAGATGCGGATTATATCGAAAAGATTCGCGGGGTCGATCTTTTGATCCACGAATGTCATTTTGGCGACGACATGTCCCAACAGGCAGAGCTTACGGGCCATAGCTGCCTTACGCCCGTCGCCCGGGTTGCCGCTCAGGCCGAGGTCGGACGCTTGGTGCTAGTACACATCAACCCTCTGAATAGTGATGACGGGGAGCTCGATCTCGATAGCGTCCGTAGTGTTTTTCCGCGTATCGAAATCGGCACCGATAATCTTGAACTCGACTTTTAGGCCTACCTCTCAAAACACTTGGGCCTGCGAGAATCCTAATTGTGGCCACCGGCAAGGCCCCCCCCGATAGATTCGCTCGGCTATGTCGAAAAATCGGTGAACGGCAAGGCGTAGCCTCCCATTCTTCTCCAAAGTAGCTTGTGTGCCCGGTTTATTGAATCGATGCCCTTGCCCTGTTAAGGCAAATACTGTACATGTGTCTATGTGCGTCAAGTAAAAAACCACCACAATCCTTGGTAGTTCACATCGTGCCTAGGACACCGCTTTCGAGCTTACCGATCGATCTCCGCACCTTGCATGGCGCCAACATTCGGCGTTTGATGGCTCGTTTGGATATGACTCTCCTCGACGTGGTCGAAGCCACTGGCCTCGATCATCGGACAATACGAAGCATCGTCGATGGTGTTTCGCGGCCACATGCTCGCACACTGCACAAACTAGCCGAGGGGCTTGGTGTCTCTACCGACGAGCTGTTTCAAGACCCCTACCAAGCGGGCCAATCGCTGTTCGACCGTGCGACGAATCCGGTGGTAGCCGAGGTGCTTGAGGCTCATTCCGATTTATTTGCCCACTGGACACCAACCGACTTTGATGAGCTTTTCAGCCGCATGGCCGTTGGTGGAGAACTAACCAAAGAGGGTACTCTCGCAGCGGCCAAAGAGATGAACATCCGCCAAGAATTGATGTACCAGGTCGCCGTCATCCTAGAGAGCGACAAGGCAAGCCTCATGCGAGAATTTACTTCGATGCTATTTCGTCAAGTGACTTCCATCGAAACACTTCAGCTATCTGCAGCAAACCAAGAAAATTTGCCACAGAGAACATCAAGAAAAAAAGCCACCGATGAATCCAACGCGGCAGAGCCGCAACCAAGCAAGTAATATTTGACATGATAACAGGATAAACTAGATGAGAGGCATCCCGTCGATCACAAAAAGTAATTGAAAGAACACTAATCGGCGCTAATCGGATTAGCGCCGATTAGCGAAGATTAGTGTTCCAACTCAGATTGATAACCGTTGCAATTCCTTTGCGAGAAATTCCTACCTATTTGGTTGCGGCAATGGGCCTCGCTGGGTTTATTGTCCTTGCGATGGGTATAAAACCCTCGCCTTTAGGCGAAACCTTTAGGATCTTATACTGGGGGGATGGAAAACTATCGAACG
>JAADGV010000027.1 GCA_013152205.1 Planctomycetota bacterium | reverse complement strand
ACGCCCGGCCAGCGAACAACACACGGCACGCGCATTCCGCCTTCCCATGTCGTCCCTTTTTCGCCGTGGAACGGCGTGTTGCCGCCGTCCGGCCAAGTCATCACCTCAGCCCCGTTGTCCGTTGTGACGATCACGATGGTATTGTCCGCAATCCCGAGGTCGTCCAGTTTTTTAAGCAATTGGCCGACAACATCATCGAACTGTGCCATCCCATCGGCATACAGACCAAACCCGGTCTTGTCCTCCCACTCCTCAGACAAACGCGTAAAGACATGCATGCGTGTCAAGTTGTGCCAGAGAAAAAACGGTTTTTCTGCCTTGTTCGATCGGTCGATAAAGTCGAGCGAGCGAGCCAACAGTTTATCGTCTATCGTTTCCATCCCCTTGCGAGTCAACGGCCCGATTTCCTTGATCGTTTGTTTGCCGACCTTGCCGAAGCGTGGGTCGATCGTGGGATCGTCTCGCTCTGAAGCCTTGCAATCCATTGTGCCACGCGGCCCAAACCGCTTTAAGAATTCAGGGTTCTTGGGGTAGTCGGGGTCTTCCGGTTCCTCTTGTGCATTCAGGTGATAGAGATTGCCAAAGAACTCATCGAATCCGTGAACCGTTGGCAGATACTCATTCCGGTCGCCCAGGTGATTTTTTCCGATTTGTGCTGTCGCATAGCCGTGCGGCTTGAGCAACTCAGCAATGGTAGGGGCGTTTGACGGCATCCCTACCTTGGCGCCCGGCATGCCTACCTTCAACAAGCCCACGCGGTAAGGGTGCTGGCCTGTGATGAACGCTGCCCGGCCAGCGGTGCAACTCTGCTGGGCATAGTAATCGGTGAACATCGCGCCTTCGCTAGCGATACGGTCAATGTTTGGCGTCCGGCCACCCATCATGCCACGATGGTAGCAACTGAAATTCGACCAACCGATGTCGTCGCCAAAGATGACAACGATGTTCGGCCTATTCGGCTGTGCCAACGCGATGTCGGCAGCAGCGGCGATTAGGCCGATGCATAGGGTGGTGGCTGTTACAAACAGCCTGCGGCGTGAAGTAGACATACTTCGATCTCCTTTTGTTCCAAGCTAAAAGTGTGACGATAAGTTGCGAGAGATAAGATTTGAACTAGGCGTAACTTCGAGGTCCGTCTCTCATAATCTCCCGATGTCTTTCGGAAGAAACAGTCAGCAGTTCTAAATTTGGTCGGGCAGGATACTGGCCGCGAAGCCAATACCCTCAAATGGGTTCCACCCACAATTCTTCAATAGCGAAACCCCATGAGGCCTGAGCTTCTCTGACACTTCTAACTCAGGGTATGCGGGTGCTCGTCGCGAATAGAAACCGATTCGAGCTGCTCTCGGCTCGAATGCCGGTTTACGGATCGTACCGTTTAGGTCGCATCCTGTCAATTAAGCGGAACTAGTTGCTAGGGAGATTGCTAAGTCAAAAAATCGGACCGATAAGGAACTAACCACGAAGAGCACCGAGTAAGTAATAATTGTAAGTGGCCGCCACCGCTAACGCTTGCCACTTGGGGTAACACGGCTGCTGTACGCATCATTTGGAAAGTTGCTCCAGCTATCGGCCATCAAGTGTCCGATCAACAATCAAACATCCTCACATCAAACATTCCCACCCGTTGTTTTTTCCGCTTTGCACAATCGCCTTTAGCACGCGCATGTTGGCCACGGCGTCTTCGATCGGCGTTGGCACCGGCGTGTTGTTTAGGATTGCTTGCGAGAACAACTCCGCCTGAATTCCGTACTGATCGCAAACGTCAAACGTTATTTCTTCTCGCCCCACGCCATCGATTTCCAGCCAAGCGCGGCTTGGGCTTTCGGGAAGAGGATTGAAAGGGATTTCGATTTCCAAGCGGCCTTTGGTTCCGTAAGCATTGATCCGCTGATGATCGGTGAGCCGAATCGAACAAGTGAAAGTTGCGGTGCCGGCCTCGAACTCCATGATTCCCGAAGTCAAGCTATCCACTCCAAACTCCGGAGCTTCTTCTAAAATGCCAACGACCCGTTTGGGTTCGTCGTCGAAAAGAAATCGCGAAAGCGAAATCGGATAACAACCTATATCCATCAACCCACCACCACCCCATTCCGAGTGATTATGAATACTGTTGGGATCGTCGTCGAAGTAAGAAAAAAACGAGTGGATCGTTCGCAGCTCGCCAATCTTACCGTCGTCGATCACCTGCCGCGCCCAATGCCACTGTGGATGATGGCGATACATAAACGCCTCCATCAATTTCAGCTCCGGATGCTGCCGACCTGCCTCGACCAA
The DNA here is from genome assembly GCA_013152205.1 of Planctomycetota bacterium. Classification (GTDB taxonomy): domain Bacteria; phylum Planctomycetota; class Planctomycetia; order Pirellulales; family Lacipirellulaceae; genus Bythopirellula. The sequence continues at coordinate 91,992 of JAADGV010000027.1, read as the reverse complement.
CGTCTCTGCCTCAGCCACCGACAAAGCAATCGGCTTCTCGCACAACACATGCTTGCCTGCCTGCAATGCCTTGATCGCATACGGCACATGCAGATGGTTCGGCAAAGGGATATAAACAGCGTCGATTTCTTTGTCGGCCAACAGTTGTTCGTACGAGCCAAACGTCCGAGGAATCGAAAACTCCTTCGCCACAGCTTCTGCCTTCGCAAGATCACGCGAAGCGATGGCCGTTACCTCTGCAGACTCGCAATAAGGCTGCTTCTGCATCCCTGGGATCACCGCCTCGCGCGCAATGGCTGCCGCCCCGAGGATTCCCCATCGAACTTTCGTTTTCATCAAATCACCGCCGCTTCGTGAAAAAGTAAAAACACCACAAGAAAAATTGGCAAACGTCCGCTAATTTACTCAAACCGAAAACAAGCAGAGATTTCACGCAAAGGCGCTAAGGCGCAAAGGAAAGGCAACGGTTATCAATTTGAGTTGGAACACTAATCTTCGCTAATCGGCGCTAATCCGATTAGCGAAGATTAGTGTTCTTTCAATCCATTTTGGTGATCGGCAGAGTTGTCTCGCATCTGGTTTTATCCTGTTTGTCCTGTCAAACATTGCTTGGTTGCGGCTATGCCGCGCTGGGATCATTCTCTTTTCACTTTCAGTAACTCACACATCGGTTTCGTTACACGTCTCCAACAAACAACGGCACCAGATGCCGCTCGTAGAGATTGGCTGTCACGTTTTTGGAAATTGTTTCTTCACACTCTGCCAGCATTGCCAGGTAACGATCTCCCATTTGCGCAGCAATCTTGTAGCCCACATGCAATAGCTGTCGAAAACTAGGGTTGAAGTCGGGGCAAGTCGGGTCGTGTCGCAAGGCATCCACGTATTGCTGTGAACTCCAGGCATCGATTTGCTTGGGCAGCTGCGAACGATCGACGTTGATGACCGACGCGTACGGGGCACAAAGTTGGTCGATGGCGGCCAATGCTTGGGCGTAAATTTCTTTGGCCAGATCTAGCCCCTCGCCACCGGCCTCAGCCATTCCGATCAATTCTTCGAGCCAAGTGGTTCCTGCCGTCTTCAGGTGGACACCGGCGCCGGAGCTTTGCAAACACTTACGAATCGCAGGATAGATCGAAAACTTATCGCTGCCTGAGTGAACGCTCAGCTTCAGGTTGCTTGGCAATCCGTACTGCCCAATGGAGTGAGCAATGACGGCTAAGTCGGCACTGAACTCACGGGTAAACTGAGCCACTTCGCCAACGTAGTCGACCCCCTTGTTGAATCGGCCTGTGAACTTAGGAGCGATCGTCTGCACGGCGACCCCTTCGTCGGCAATCGCGGCTAGAATAACCAACATCTCTGGAGGTGTCTGCGGCTGATCCGTCTCGTCCATCGACACTTCCGTAATAAAAGTGTCTACGTCTTTGGCCGACTCGATGTGACGATAAATTTCGCCAGCTCGCTGTACGGCAGCGAGGTACTGCCGGGCGGTGGCGGCCACCGAATCGCTCGTGGTTGCGATTGGTTGAGAAAGCCCTGGAATTTCGATCTGGCCCACTAATTCGGGATGTCGATCGACGAAAGCTTGAACCAACGACTCGTCCATCGGCGCACCAATGGCATCGGCCACATCGATGGTAAAAAAATCGCTCGTTTCTAAATAGTGGTCGACCGTCTCGAGATTGATGTGATCGGCATCGACGTGATACGGCTGAGTCCAGCCAAGTTCGCGAACCGCAGTGTCTGCCGCGACGCGAGTATCGATCGGTTGCGAGCCGATCGTTGTGTGTTCACGGTGCGACTTATTCCAGACCGGCACCACGCAGACCCCGTCGTCGGCCACCTTCATCAAAGCCGCTAACTGGGCCTTAGCCTGCTTCGCAAAGCGATCGCCAACGCCAAACGAGTATTTTTCAAGTTCCAACATGAGTGTGATTGGCTTCCTAGGTCAAATTGTAACGGCTCAACTACCAATGTTCGCTAACCACATTGCCAATAGTAAGAACAGCACGCAAATGCCGATGCTAATGACAAACCCAGACACATCTGCTGTGGTTGGCTTTTGTATTTCCAGGCTAGTATTTGGGAACATCTTTTTATGGTCGTAACGAGAGGGCGTCGCGTACGATAGTTCCAACTCCCGCAGATCGTTCTCTGGCTCCGGATCGACCGGCGTCTTCATCTTGACGTAGTAGCGATCAAGTGCTTCCTTCGAGCCGGGGCGAGTAACCAGGCTCAACAAGATCATGACCAGGAATGGCATGATCATGCGCGGCGGTAATCGCAGGGTTTGCAGCATTGCCTTATCCGCCTTTCTCAAATCCATGCCCAACGCGTGATAGAGATAGTAGTCTAAGTTCATCCGGCCCTTTCCCTGAAAAGTTCCTTGCTTACGACGCGTGGCGACCACCTTCGAACCGTCTTCGCTTTCCTCGCGAGATATCTCGACGAGTTCTGCCTCGCCGAGATCATCAACACCGCCGCCCCAAAAGATCGATTGGCCACCTGTGGTGAATTTGTCGTCAAACGTATCGCCTAGGGTAAGCACCGCAGGTTGCTCACCAGTTGGCTCTTTTGCATTTCCCCAAAGGGCGATTTCCGCTTGGCGTCGAGCGATATCTGCCGGAGTTGCCAGGCGAGAAATTGTGGTCGTTACCACATCGTTGCTAATAGCTAAATCTTGATTGTCACGAAGCGAGGGCATCACCGCAGGCAACGCATACGGAACGACAAAGAAAAAGGCCAACGAAAACACGATTGTTCCCCAAGCGGCACCGGTCGTGGCTCGACGCCAAAACATACCCACCCAAAACGGTGCGGCAAACAGAATTGCAATCTCTAACGCAAATTTGTACTGAGCAAAAACATCGAATGATTCCAATGCGACCCAAGAAGCGCCAAATATAATAAGGAAACCGGCAATCCTACCGGCAGTGATGTACTGTTTTTCGCTAGCATTTGGATTGAAGTAAGGGGCATAGACATTACGCACAAGCAGTGCCGAAGCGACCAACATATTGCAGTCTGCCGACGACATCAACGCGGCCAACAAGCAAGCCAACATCAGCCCGACTAAGCCGATGTAAACGCCTCCAATACTGGCATTTCCCAAGATTTCTCGGGTAGCCACACCCCAGGCGAGGTCAGGGTCTTGGTTAATTTCTAAACTATCGGAAAGCAAAGCAACCACAATCAGCGCAGTGATCGCCCAACCAATGGTGCAAAACCGTTTCAAGAAATTTCCGGTCACCAAGCCGATACGAGCTGCCTGCTCGGATCGGGCGGTACCGCCGCCGGTAGTAATAAAGTGTGGCTGAACAACAATCCCCACCAACCCCAGCAACGACAGCGATATAATATAGTGCAATGGAAATTCGCTAGAACGTGGCCCGCCAAACAACTGAAAACTATCCGCACTTACCCGCTGGTGCATAATACTGAACCCATCCCAGGTATCCAGCTCGTCGATCTGCTGCCCCGTCGACGCTGCGTAATCATCTCCATACTTCTCTACCAAAGCGGATAGGCCGTAAGGGATCAAAAGAATTGACAGCAAAATGATACCCAGCCCTTGAATCAAATCGGTCCAATAGGCTGCCGCTAAGCCGCCTACCACTCCGTAAGCAACCACAATTACAGCAATAGCCGGTATGAGAATGTACCGAAGGTCGGCGGGGTCCTCAGAACCAATCCAGCCCACCATCGTCTGAATCGTTGCCTCACCCAGCAACGGTGAAGCCACTTTGGCTATCGCTGAGAACATGGTCGAAAGGTATGCGATGTAAAAACAAAAACCAAAAACGGTGTAAGCTGCCCCCATCGCTCGGCTTTCATATCGTTCGACAAACCAATCGCCAATGGTGATATGTCGCATCCGACGATACCAGACGGCAAATATCCAATAGAACGGCGTCACAAAGAGCCACATCAGTGCGCTCCACACGCCACTCAGCCCGCTGGTCCAAGTAGTTCGCCCTACATTGATCGGTTCCTGCGATCCGGTCCCCGCCCCGAAAGCGGCAAAGGTTTGGAGTAACTTTCCAAAACCGCGGCCACCCATAAAGAAGTCTTCTTGCTTCTTCACACGCATGGCACACACAATGCCAATTACAATCATCGCGAAAAAATACACGAAAAGAACGAGAATATCAGCAGTTTGCATGCGGTACTTCCTGTTTTCAATTTCCTGGATTAGACGAGAGGTTTGGTGCTATTTAACTCAAAGTGAAAACAACCAACCACGAATCATACGAATAGCACGAATATTCAGGGCCTAGTCAGGCCCTAAATCAACCCAATTCAGACGCATCTCAGGAAGGGGATTTTGAGCTAAATCCCGACCCTATTCGTGTAAATTCGCGTCATTCGTGGTTCAACCCTTTTCACCTTGAGTAGTTAATATAAGTACGCAACTCGGGTATCGGCACGAGATCGGATTATTTTTTCAGCCAAGTCACGATTTCGCTTGCGTCGACCGACTCTTGGTCGTTGAACCATAGCTGCGAGTCGCCTAGCAAACGCTTCAAACCCTCGACGCCATCGTACTTGACGGCTCCTGGTAAGAACATGGGGTCGTCCTTGCGGTCGATGGCCGCGAAGCTAAACCCGGCGGTGGCAATTGCCGTCTTGTCGAGGGCATCTCCGGCCTGTACGGCAGCGGCGAGTGCAATGGCGCCGGCCTCTCGGCCTTGGCCGACTAGGTGGATTTGCGACGCTTGTAACGGGCTTAGCTGGATTGCGCGAATCGTGGTCAACGCATCATGGACCCGTTGAGAAAAGAGTGGCGAGTTGTAGCCAAAGAAAAACTCCCACGGTTCGCGATTCTTGTCGGCCTGACTTTGGTCGAGGGGGTTCAGCCGAGCACTCGTCAGCGGCTTGTCGTCGGAGAGAAATTCTCCTTGATAGAGCAAGTCGACGCCGACGACGATGTAACCATCTTCGAGCAGGCTGCTGACCTCTGCGTTTGGCTTGCCCTCGGCATCCAGTAGCCCCGCCTTCCCGTTGTCGGTGAGCCAAAGGACGACTTGCCCGTTGTTATTGTCGCCCGGGGTGAGGACCATCGCTGGCAACAGGCTCCCAGCATCAACGTCTTTGAGCATGAGGACGACTCCAGGATAGTCGCCAAATTTAACCTCCTTAGCAGCCTCGGCGTCGACAAACCCCACCTCGTCAAGCTGGCGACCGATCATGACATTCCAAGCGCCGCCTACGACTTGTTGGTAGGCGGCCGGATCGTCGCGAAGTTTAGTAATCTGCTCGCTGGAATCCTCGGCCCACCATCGCAACATGGCTCGCTCGTGGGCTTCGCCCGCTTGCTCGCCACTCGGCTTGGGATGGTCGCTGGTCCAGACCGACTGCTCTTCGCGGGTGAGCGGCACATACTCTTCTTCTAAGATTGGCTTCTCGAATCCAAATCCAAGAAAGTCGTTCACGCAGCCATACATAAACGTGCGATTCACCGAGTTGTAATTGTGCTTAAACTCGGTGTGGAAGACAGCGCGGAAGCTGTCTTTCTTGCCCAACATTTCGTAAAGCGAGAGCAGTTCGGGGTAGCCTTTGGTTTTCAGTTCGACGGTCCAATCGTCTGCTGCGGTGAGAGCCAACGGTCGCGGTGCCGTCAAGGCTGCGAGGTCGATGTTGCCGGCACCAATTCGCAAGTAGGGAGCGTTTTCGCAGCGACAGCCGCCTTGCATTGCTGTCGATACCATGACGCAGGGAATCGCTGCGACGGGTCGGTCGTCGACGGCCATCAGAATAAACGTCTGTGTCCCGCCTCCGCTCGATCCAGTGACAACAACACGCTTGGGGTCAACATCTTCGAGACTCGTCAGAAAATCGATCGCACGGATTGAGTTCCAGGTTTGGATGCCCATCAAGTTTTGCAAATGCAATTCGGCCTGCGGGCTGTTGAGTCCCCAGTTGGTTGCTGTATTCATGTGCTCGCGTTTTTCGTGGCGATGTACTGGTCGTTGCAGCGAGTCGGCATAGCCGTCCATGTCGTATTGAAAAACGACACAGCCCATGCGGGCCAACTGCACACAGCGAGCCTGAACAGGATGGCGACCGCCTGCTAGAAAGCGCTCGGCCCCGATTGCGATTTGCTGTTTGAGTTTGCCATCGTCGAATCCGTGAAAACGGCCTTCGGGCCAATGTCCGTGCGGGCTAAGCACCGCGGGAAGTCGGCCCGAGACATGCTTGGGCCGATAGAGGCTGCCCGTGACATAGTGGCCGGGAAACGACTCGAAATAAACTCGCCAAACGGTGTAGTCGTCCCGCTCAACGGGACTATGCACCATGGCATTGAGGGGTGTTCGCGTGGGGAGTGGCCAGATGCCGTTCGCCACTTTTACTTGCTTCCGCAATTCAGCGGCACGTTTTTCCCAGGCCTTCGGCGACGAAACTTTTTGGAAGGGGAAATAGTCGTAGCTCAGGTGGCGTAGCGTTCCGAGCCGTGCGTCCTTGGGCAGTTCGCCTTCGGGAAGCGCTCGTGGTGCAGCGGCCTGTAGAGAAAGGGAAGTGAACCAAATAGCGAACATCCACAGAAGCGTTTTCATATTTCGAGTTCCTCGCTTGTTCATACTTTTGTTTTTACGAAACTGGTACGCTGCAATGTGGACTCGCGTTATGCGGTTGTCAACAGATGCAGGAGGTTAGGGTATGCTTGATTTTTGATTTGGCTAAGCCGCAAGCGGCTGGGGGGGACTTAATTGGACAAAAGTGTGTTGGTTGGTGCTTCTATGTCAGTGTTTGTTTGGTTAATTTTGGCACGAATTGCGGGGGGGCCCCATTGAGGTGGACAATATTGAATGCGGAATGCGGAAATTGGAGTGCGGAAGGGGGTGGATATTGTCCATTTGGGCGCGGTTAATGACGAAATCTGAATGACGAATGACGAAAAAGCTGACCGCTAACGGCTGAAAGCTAGTCGCTATTCTCCCAGAAGTGGTGGCACAATTTCAACAAGAAAAACGTGGCCAGGTAGGGGCCGCTGTGCGGACCCTATGGGAAATGGCCATTCTTTGGATAGTTGGGGTATTTCTAAATTATTTGACTTCGACCGTAATACTAGGTAGCTTGGGCGTCTGAAGGCCTGCTGTGTTTCGAGTGGCCTGGAACCTAACTGCGAGTCAAGCTAATAACAGAACCCCTACTTCCGATTCTTTCTCAACGCAATTTTTTGCGATTGTGGAGAAGGATCAGAAGCAGGGGTTTTTTTGTGGACTTTTAATTCAACATCGTTTCAAGCGTTTTCCAGACAGAACCAAGGACGACTCATGAACTTGAAGATGAAAAAATTGACCGCCGGCATGGCACTCATATTCAGCGGTACGTTATTGGCTCTACCAATGGCCGCAACGGCCACGCCGCCTACGCTCGAATGGATTGATCAATTCGGCTCAAACGATCTCGACTCGGGTTATGGCGTGTCGACCGATGGTTTGGGGAATGTTTACATCTCGGGCCGCGCCAACGGCAGCCTCAAGGGGGCTGGCGACGACAGTGTTGGTACGTTCCTTGGTAAGTACAACGCCAGTGGCACTCTTCTCTGGATCGAGCAGCTTGGTACAAGTAGTCCTGGACTTAGCACTAGTGTATCGGCCGATGGCTTGGGGAATGTTTACATCTCGGGCTTTACCTCTAGCGGCTTTGAAGGACCCAACGCTGGTATCTTTGATGCTTTCGTAAGTAAATACGATGCTAGCGGCAGCTTCCTCTGGACCAAGCAGCTTGGTACAAGCGGCATTGACTTTAGCTGGGGCGTGTCGGCAGATGGTTTGGGGAACGTTTACATCTCGGGCCGCACCGATGGCAGTCTCGATGGGCCCAGCGCCGGCAACGCTGATGCTTTCCTAAGCAAGTACGATGCCAGCGGCACCCTGCTCTGGACTGAGCAGCTTGGCACAAGCAGTGGTGAGGAAAGCACTAGCGTGTCGGCTGATGGTTTGGGAAATGTTTACATCTCGGGCTACACCTGGGGAAGTCTTGGTGGGCCCAACGTTGGCGGCGCTGATGCTTTCCTAAGCAAGTACGATGCCAGCGGCAGCCTTCTCTGGACCGAGCAGCTTGGTACAAGTGCTTATGACTATAGCGATGGCGTTTCTGTCGATGGTTTGGGAAATGTTTACATCTCGGGCTGGACCTGGGGCAACCTTGAGGGGCCTAACGCCGGTGGCCACGATGCTTTCGTAAGTAAGTACAATGCCAATGGCACCCTCCTCTGGACAGCGCAGCTTGGCACAAGCAGTGGTGACAAAAGCTATGGCGTTTCGGCCGATGGTTTGGGGAATGTTTACATCTCGGGCTACACCGATGGCAGCCTTGGAGGGCCTAGCGCTGGCGGCGCTGATGCTTTTGTGAGCAAGTACGATGCCGATGGCAGCCTCCTCTGGACTGGGCAGCTTGGCACAGGCCGTGATGACAAAAGCTGGGCCTTGTCGGCCGATGGTTTGGGGAATGTTTACATCTCAGGCTTTACACTGGACAGGCTTGAGGGGAGCAACCCCGGCGGCGCTGATGCGTTTCTCGCGAAGTTTAGCGATCCGATTCCTGAGCCTAGTTCGCTGTTGCTTGGGGTGATGGCTAGCTTGGGGCTGTTGGTGGGGCGACGTCGCTCGCGCTAGGCCTAGTGGCGTGGCCGCCAGCGCTAACGGGCTCTGCCACGGCTTCCGCCTGCGGCTACTATACGGGGCGCTGCGGCTTTGCAGTTGTTCTGCTGGATGAATCAGAAATTTATTCTCTCCATTGTGTCGCGAAAAGCGCTGGATTAGCATACTCTGTTGAGCTTTGGCACCTGGGGTCTGAGTGTTGCGTTCCGACCGTGGGTGGTGCTTCCGGCCAGGATGGATTGGCTGATTTACGTTTTTTGGAATTGTATCCGTTTATTTGAACGAGAGGTGATTGTGAAAGTTGTTATTTGCCCCACGAAGGCCGAGATGGGCCGTCGTGCTGCCGAGGATGGTGCCGCTTTGATTCGCCAAGCTCTGCAAGAGCGTGGTGCCGCTACGATTATTGTCGCTACGGGGGCTTCGCAGTTCGATACCCTTTCGGCACTGATCGAGGCTGCTGACATCGATTGGTCTCGTGTTACTGGTTTTCATTTGGACGAATACATTGGGATGAGCGATTCGCATCCTGCCTCGTTCCGTAAATATCTGAAAGAACGCTTTGTCGACAAAGTGCCGCTTGCTGCGTTTCACTATGTGAACGGCGAGGGGCTGGATGGTAACGGCGACGTGCCGGCTGAGTGTGCGCGCCTGGGCGAGTTGATTCGTGCGAATGCGGTCGATGTTGCTTTTGTTGGCATCGGCGAGAATGGCCATCTTGCGTTTAACGATCCGCCAGCAGATTTTGAAACAGAAGAACCCTATCTGATCGTCGACCTGGACGACGCCTGTCGGCAGCAGCAGCTTGGCGAAGGTTGGTTTCCTACGTTCGACGATGTGCCAAGCCGTGCGGTCAGTATGTCGATTCGCCAAATCATGAAATCGAAACATATCATTTGCAGCGTGCCGGATCAGCGGAAGGCTGAGGCGGTTCAAGGTACGGTTGAAGGCGAAGTCTCGAACGAGGTGCCTGCCACAATCATGCAACAACACGAGAATATGACGCTCTACCTCGACGAACCTGCGGCAAGCTTGCTGAAAAAATAAGGCGGCTGCCCAGGTTTCCCTACCACCAAGAGGATCTTACGATGACCAAGAAAATCACTCGCCGCGAGTTTCATCAGGCCGGGGTACTTGCGGGTGCTGGTGCTGCAACGGGCTTGACCATTCTGGCCAATTCAAAATCGGCACGTGCAGCCGATGCGAACGACAAGATTACGTTGGCCCTTATTGGTTGTGGCGGACGCGGCCCGCACCTAGCCCGAGATTTTCTCAAACGGGGCGACTGCGAATTTGCTTATTTGGCCGACGTGAATAGTGCGATCTTGCCCTCGCGCAAGCAGGCTATCGCCGCACAACAGGGCGGCAAAGAGCCTCAATGTGTACAAGATTTTCGCACGGTACTCGACGATAAATCGGTCGACGCAGTGGTCATTGCCACGCCTGACCATTGGCATGCGTTGGCGACGGTGTGGGCCTGTCAGGCAGGCAAGGACGTCTATGTCGAAAAGCCGATTACCCATAGCGGCTGGGAAGGCCGTAAGATGGTCGAGGCAGCGCGTAAGTACGATCGCGTGGTGCAGTGTGGTTTTCAGAACCGCAGTGCGCCGTACAACATGGCGGCCAGAAAATATATCGCCGATGGCAAGTTGGGCGACGTGCATCTTTGCCGAATTTACAACCAAAAGCCGCCTTGGGGCAACTGCCCCGTCGTTCCGGATAGCGAGGCGCCTGCTGGTTTTGACTGGAATATGTGGAATGGTCCGGCAGCGGAACACGCTTACAACGCCAGTATGCACAAATGTTGGCATCATCAATGGCGTTACTCGGGCGGCGATATCGCCAACGACGCTAGCCATCAGATCGATCTGGCCCGTTGGCTTTTGGGGGTCGACTATCCCAAAACGGTCTACTCGACCGGGGGCCGATTCAGCACCCCCTCGGCAGCCGAAACGCCCGACACGCAGGTCGCTCTTTTTGATTACGACAAGCTGCTTGTGAGCTTCGAGCTAACGCTGTTTGCGCCTTACATTCTCAAGACCGACTCGGGGGTGCGCGACAACGACATGTTCCCCTATTGGATGCAGAACTCGACTCGGATCGAAATTTTCGGTACCAAGGGGATGATGGTCGTCGGTCGTCACGGCGGGGGTTGGCAGGTGTTTGTACGCCCCAAGGGTCGTAAGCCGGTGGTCAAAGATCAAATGTTCGGTCGATTCCCCGATCCTGAGCATAAAGAAAACTTTTTCTCGTGCATGCGAGATCGAAAACGGCCCAACGCCGATGTGCTTGAAGGGCATCTCAGTTGCCTGATGATTCACTGCGCGAACATCAGCTATCGGTTGGGTAGCGAAAAATTGGCCCTCGACCCTGCTACCGAATCGTTCACCAACAGCGACGCTGGCAACGCTCTGCTAAAGCGTGAGTATCGTGAGCCGTGGGTAATCCCGGAGGAAGTTTAGACGTAACCAAACAATCAATTTTTGACAGGATAACAGGATAAATCCAGTCGTAGTCGCAGGGTGGATAGCTCTGCTGAAGTATTGGGCGTTGACACCAAACAAGATCCGTTCGCCAGCAGCCATTTACCGGAAGATTGGCCACCTTTTTGGGCGAACCGAAAGGTGGGTGAACCTGTCGACGGCGGAGCGAATGGAAGTGGTTCGCTCAATCCGCCGACAGAACCTCCCACCCTACAAATAATTGCTTCCTTGTGAGCGAAGGACTGTCAGTTTCTTCGTCTAACAAAATCCGTGTTTATCTGTGGTTTTTCCTGTTGGTGTTCTCTGCGGTAAATTCACTTGGCTAGAACGGTTGCTAACTTTCGGTGAGAAACATTCATGAGCGAATCCGATTTTGAAAATCGAACGGTATTGGTCACCGGCGGTTCCCGTGGCATTGGCCGGGCCTGTTGCGAGCGGCTTGCTCGGGCAGGTGCGAAAGTGGCTATCAACTTTCGTAGTCGCGAGAGCGACGCTTTAGAAACTGTGGCCTTGGTTGAAGCGGCCGGTTCGCAGGCGATGCTGGCCCAAGCCGACGTGACCGATCAACAGGCTGTCGAGGCGATGGTTGCCGAGGTGAACAAGCAGCTTGGGCCGATCGATATGTTGGTCAACAATGCGGGCATTTTTGAATATGTCACCCACGAGACCACCACCCTCGATCATTGGAAACGTACGATTGATGCTAACCTGACCGGCCTCTATATCGTTACTTGGGCGGTGAAGGAGCAGATGATCGAGCGGAAATTTGGTCGCATTGTGAATATGTCTTCGATTTCGGCCATGCGACCACGCCCTTACGGAATTGCCTACGCAGCCAGCAAGGCGGGTATCATCGCGTTTACGCAGAGCGCCGCCGACGCTTTGATCCCGTACAATATCCGCATGAACGCTGTCGCGCCTGGGCTGATCGAAACAGAGATCATCGACGATGTTGATCGTAAAACTATCGACCGCATCGTCAATGAAACCCCGATGAAGCGAATTGGCACGGCAGACGAAATTGCCGACCTCGTTCGTTTTCTGCTGTCCGAAGACTCACGGTTTATGATGGGTCAAACCCTTGTGGCCAGCGGCGGTCGGGTTATGCTGCCGTAGTGATGCTTGCCCGAGGCCGTTTCCCATTCGTGGTGGCGTTGCCGCCATCGCTAACGGCTGATACACGATTCGACTGCGAGAAAAATTTGTTATGACACTTACGCTCACCTATCAAGCTGAAACCTCGGTTCCTGTTGAGATCGAGGGCCTTACGCCGACTTGGGCGCGTGATAAGTCGCTGGCTGAGATTGGGCAGTTTGAAATCTTTCATGGCAATCAAAAATTGCCGCTTGGTGAGATGTTCAAACTGGCCGGCGAGGCGAGCGATCTGCGTTTTGATTTTCATGGCGATCTGTCGGGCGTGCATTGGATTGGCGCCCAGATGTCGGAGGGGCAGATTCATATCCATGGCCCCGGGGGGCGGCATATTGGTAGCGAGATGAGCGGGGGCGAAATTATTGTCGCCGGCGACGCGGGCGGCTGGGTTGGCGCGGAGATGCACGGCGGGCTTATTCACGTTCAGGGCAATGCGGGCCATTTGGTGGGCGCTGCTTATCGCGGGTCGCCCAAAGGAATGACCGGCGGGACGATTCTCGTTGATGGGGATGTTGGCAACGAAGTTGGGCTGACCATGCGACGCGGCATGATCGCCATCGGTGGCCGCGCGGGTGACATGCTTGGCTTCAATATGATTGCCGGCACGGTGTTGGTGTTTGGCGAGTGTGGTATTCGCCCCGGTGCCGGCATGCGTCGCGGCACGCTCGGCCTATTGGGGCCTGACTCGCCGCCGATGTTACCCAGTTTTCGTTATGCCTGTACGGCCCAGCCGCAGGTGATGCCCATGATGTTGAACCACTTGCGAAGCCAAGGGTTTGCGATCGACGATAGCCGGTTTAACGGCAGCTATGACATCTACAACGGCGATTTAGTGGCGCTTGGTAAGGGCGAAATTTTTGTTGCCCACGCCGGTGCGGCTTAAGGCAAATCAGTCATACAAAAATACGTTCACGATACTGCCAGTTGAATAGCCGGAGCTATCAGTAGGGATGATGATAAAACCCTCGGCGCGGGTGGTTGAGCTAAGCACTGATGCGCCGGTTGCCTGTACTGGCTCGACCTGCCCCCGTTTCATGTGAACGCGAATGTAGTCGAGTCGTCCGACGGGCGATGTTATTTCTTTGGTCAACTCGCCCTCGATCTGTCGATAGGGCCAATCAGTGGGTCTGCCTGCCAAACGTCGCACGGCTCGGCTTGCGAATAGGTCGTATCCCCAGAGACAAGCCACCGGATTGCCTGGCAGCAACACCACCAAGCGACCGTCGATTCGCCCCATTCCCAACGGGCCGGCTGGGCGCATGGCGATGCCGTGAATTTCGAGTTCGCCATGTTCGGCCAAGAGCGTTGGCACATGATCCTCCTGCCCGACGCTCGACCCGCCGGAGCAGAGTATTACGTCGGCATCTTCGCGCAGTGCAGCCAGAATGGCATCGCGATTGTCGGGCACAATGCCTGGGTGATTCGGCTCGCCGCCGTCGCGGGCGACCAGGGCCGAAAGCATCGGGCCGTTGGCGTCGACAATCTGGCAGCCCTCGGGTAGCGAACCGGCGGGTAGCAACTCATCGCCGGTTACGACGATCCGCACGCGGGGACGCCGCAGTACCGAGACTTCCCCTTGCCCAATCGATGACAGCACACCAATATCCTGTGGCCGTAAGACTCGTCCGGCGGACAAGACGATATCGCCAACTTGGATATCTTCGCCCACCGAGCCGAAATTCTTTCCCGGGGAAAGCTCGGCTAGTGCGTGGACTTCGGTTTCGGAGTATTTGGTTTTTTCGACCGGCAAGACCGCATCGACGCCCGTCGGCAACGGCGCGCCGGTCATAATTCGCACCGCACATCCGGCAGAAATTGCACCGTCGAAAATCTGTCCTGGAAAACACTCGCCAATCACCTTGAGGGTAACCGGTGCCTCGGCAGACGCGCCCTGGAGGTCGGCCGATCGCACGGCAAAACCGTCCATCATGGCCCGCTCGAAATCGGGCACGTTGACTTGGCTGCGGATGTCCTCGGCCAACACTCGCCCTGCCGATTCGCCCAGCGGCGCGATTTCTGCCGATAAAGCCGGTGCCGAGTCTAGTTGGTTATCAAGCCACGCCAGAGCATTTTCTACCGTTACTCGCTCGACAAAGCCACGCATGCGGACATCGGCGTTGGGATGTGGTTTGGACGATTGAGACATGCGTGCGAATATCCTCGGGTAGCGAATGACTCTGTCATGTTAAGGCAAAATACCGATAACCACTAGCAGCACGGCGCAGAATATGAGGGCATTCACTTTTTCATTTTGGGGAGCTTGTAACGGGCTGTGGGAGGCGTCTCTGACGCCGAACGTGCTGAAATATAGGTGACTTTCGGCGTCGGAGACGCCTCCCACACACGAAGGGTGCCCGCCCATTGTGAAAAGCCATGCGATCACCGGTCGGTCGGATGGCGGTTGGGGCGGCGGTTTGTACAATGGTGTTTGTCGGACCAACTATCTTTCCTGTAGTCTTGTTAGCGAATTGTCTGTGACACAAGTTTTTGAAGACGTTGCATGTACTGTTTGTGGCTGCTTGTGCGATGACCTGACTATTCGTATTGACGATGGGCGAGTCGCCAGCGCAGAGGGTGCTTGCGCGTTGAGCGAGCCGTGGTTGCTGACACAATCGACGGCTGAAGGTTTTTCTGCCCAAATTGGCAACGCCCCGGTGGGGCAAAGTGAAGCCGTTGCCGAGGCGGCAAAGATACTCGGCGCAAGCCGCGCGCCGCTCGTTTATGGCTTGTCGACCAGCAGCACGCCCGGCCAACGGGCCGCCTGCCGATTGGCGGACCAACTGGGTGCCACGATCGACACCACGGCTTCGACGTGCCACGCGCCCTCGATTCTGGCTGTGCAAGCCGTTGGCGAAAGCACCTCGTCGTTGGGCGAAGTTCGCAATCGGGCCGATGTGGTGGTCTACTGGGGAAGCAACCCGCTCAAGAGTCACCCTCGCCATCTGGAACGCTATGTTGAATCGCCCGGCATGTTTGTGCCGGGTGGCCGCAGCGATCGGCAGTTGATCGTCGTTGATGTCCAGCGTACGGCAACCGCTGACGTTGCCGATCAATTTGTCGAGGTAACCGCTGGTAGCGACTTCGATGTTCTCTGGGCTTTGCGATCAATACTCAAAGGAGTTGAACTCAAAGAGCAAAGCGTCGGCGGTGTTCTTCGCGAAGAGTTGCTTTCACTAGCCGAAACTTTCAGGTCATGTCGCTATGGGGCAATGTTTTTTGGACTGGGCCTTACTCGGCATGGTGTGCCGCAGGCAAACGTCGAGGCGTTGCTCCGTCTGGTTACCGACCTTAATCATCACACACGCTTCATCGCACGGCGAATGCGTATCCCTGGCGACGTGGCTGGAGCTGATAGCGTGCTTTGCTGGCAAACCGGTTTTCCGTTTAGCGTGAATTTGTCGCGTGGCTATCCGCGTTACAATCCGGGTGAGTACACGGCGAACAACTTGCTCGAACAAAACGAGGTCGACTGCGTGGTGCTGGTTGGCAGCGAAGGGGTGGAAAAACTTTCGCCGTTGGCACGTCAACACTTGGCTCAGATTCCAACGATTGTTCTCGACAACCCAGGGGTAGAATGCGCGCTAGCGGCCACCGTTCACTTTACTACGGCCATCTACGGGATACACCGAGCGGGCACCGCTTATCGCATGGACGAAGTGCCAATCCCCCTACGGGGCATATTGGAAAGTCCACTCCCCAGCGACGACGAGATTCTAAAGGCTCTCAGCGCGGCGCTGTTTATGGTATAAAGGAGCTTTTCGTAAATGTGCAAATCTATTGGAGCAGTCCGTTGAAGCTTGCTGTTTATTACGCCCTGTTTTTTCTGATCTTTGCCTTCTTCATCAGCGCCCAGCCAGCATTGGCCGACGATGTGACTGCTACTGAAATCGGCTTTGTAAAAACTAAACCACAAGAGGGTTTTTCTGTTGCTACGGATCGTGGTTACATGACTTCGTACACCGTGCAGATTCCTGGCACCGAAGTCACGTTTGAAATGGTTCCGATCCCCGGAGGCGAGTTTTTGCTGGGAAGCCCTGACGGCGAAGCTGAACGCAGAGACGACGAGGGGCCTCAAGTTCGCGTCAAGGTCGCTCCGTTTTGGATGAGCAAATGCGAAATCACTTGGGCGGAATACCATGCCTACATGGCTATGTACGATGCTTTCAAACAATTCGGCGACCTGCGCAACGACGCCGAGGAAACCAAGTCGCTCGCGGCAGTAAAGACGTATCTTGAGCAAGAGTCGTTGGAGGTTGATGGCGTCACTGCGCCAACGCCACTCTACGATCCCGACACGGCTTACGAAGCTGGCGAAGACCCCGACCAACCGGCGGTCACGATGACGCAGTTTGCAGCAAGGCAATACACGAAGTGGCTTAGCGGCATCACGGGCAAGGCTTACCGGCTGCCGACCGAAGCTGAGTGGGAATATGCTGCCCGCGCAGGTTCGACGACCGCCTATTCGTTTGGCGACGATGCGGCCTCGCTTGCGGAGTTTGCTTGGTATGCGAAGAACGCAGACGACCAAACCCATGCCGTTGGTAGTAAACCGGCGAACGCCTGGGGATTGCACGACATGCACGGCAACGCGGCCGAATGGGTGCTTGATGAGTATGCGGCGGAGCATTACAGCACGCTCAAGGGGGCGAGCATCGACGGCGCGGTCGCCACGCTTTGGCCCAAGCAGCTTTATCCGCGTGTTTATCGAGGTGGCAGTTGGCTTGACGGGCCCGATGTGTGCCGGAGCGCATCGCGTCAACCGTCGGACGACTCGGAATGGAGTCTGTCGGATCCTAACCTTCCGGTAAGCCCGTGGTGGTTCACTGAAGAACCTTCCACGGGTATTGGTTTTCGTATTATTCGTCCATTGGATCCGCCCGATGAGAAGATGCAAAAAAAGATTTGGGAAGCCGACGTCGAAGACTTGCAATTCGACGTTGCTGAACGTCTGGAAGAAGGTCGCGGCACCCAAAGCAGCGCCGACCAGCGTCTACCGGCGGCCATTGAAGAACTACGGTCGGCTGGACTCGTTGAGTAGTTGGCAGTTGCGGCCGGGGAAACTGCAAAGTCGCAGTCCCCTGTTATAGCCGCGGGCGGAAGCCGCGGTTTTCTTAGGCTCAACCGCGGCTTCCGCTCGCGGCTAGTATGGGTACGACTTTGATTTGCCGGATTTGTCGGGGGTGCCGCTTTGTAGTATGATGGCCTGCTCCTGGCGAGTTATCTACCATTTTACTCGCCAGACGACTCTTAGAAAAATTACCATTAGTTCCACGTACGACTACCGAAATGATGGGAAAAACTATGATCCAGCCAAAGAACACGTCTTCTAGCGAAGCTCCGACTCAAACACGACGCGATTTTGTAAAAACTTCGTCCGCCCTGGTTGTGGGTGGGGCCACGCTCGCCTCGGGTTTGAATATCGCTCGTGCTGCTCATGCAGCTGGCGACGACGAAATCAAGATCGCGGTGATCGGGTGTGGCGGTCGCGGAACAGGCGCTGCAACCCAAGCTCTGCTGACTGAGGGTAAAGTCACCTTATGGGCGATGGCCGACGCTTTTGATGGGCGTTTGCAAAGCTGCTTGAAAAAAGTAGAACGAGAAATCAAGAAAAAGACCGCCGCTGGCAAGGAGAACGCGAAGACGGCCAAAATCGATGTGCCGCCCGAACGTCAATTCACCGGTCTCGATGCCTATCAAAAAGCGATCGACAGCGGCGTCGATTTGGTTGTTCTGGCAACGCCTCCAGGGTTCCGCCCGATGCAGTTCGAAGCTGCGATTGAAGCGAACAAGCACGTGTTTATGGAAAAGCCTTTGGCCGTTGATAGCCCCGGCATTCGTCGAGTGCTGGCCACTGAGAAAAAAGCCAAAGAAAAGGGCCTTGCCGTCGGCGTTGGCTTGCAACGCCATCACGATCCACGTTACCTCGAAACCATCAAGCGGCTGCAAGACGGTGCTATCGGTGGCATCCCGCTGACCCGAGTTTATTGGAATGGTGCTGGTGTGTGGACTCGCTCGCGAGCGGACTTTACGAAGGCCTATGGCCATGAGCCAACCGAGATGGAATACCAAGTGAACAACTGGTACTACTTCAACTGGCTATGTGGCGATCATATTAACGAGCAACACATCCACAACTTGGACGTGAGCAATTGGCTAAAAAATGCACATCCTGTCGAGGCCAATGGCATGGGCGGTCGCGAAGTCCGAAAAGGTAAGGATCATGGTCAGATTTTCGACCATCATTCCATCGAGTACACCTACGACGACGGTTCGACCATGATGAGCCAATGTCGACATATCAAGGGCTGCATGAACCGCGTCGATGAATTCGCGACCGGCACCAAAGGCACAGCCCACATCGGTAAGTTCAGCATCACTGGCCCCGATGGCGACTGGAAATACAAAGGCCCTCGTGTCGACCCTTACCAACAAGAACACGACGACCTGTTCGCCGCCATCCGTAAGGGCAAACCTTACAGCGAAGCCGAATATGGTGCGCACAGTACCATGACCGCTATCATGGGGCGAATGGCTAGCTACTCGGGCAAGATAGTCACTTGGAAAGAGGCGATTAACTCGCAAGTCGATCTCTCGCCAAGTACCTATGATTTTGCAGCCACGCCGCCAGTCGTGCCGGATGAGAACGGTAATTACCCGGTGCCGGTGCCTGGAAAGACCAAGGTTATCTGAGCCGGCATGGCTTTCAAAACTACGGAGACCGATTCAAGCCGAGGGGTTACAGCCCCTCGGCTTTGTTCTCTTGGACAACTGCAAAGTCGGTGCGATCAACCAAAGTTACAGAAGAATAACCACAGAGGACGCGGAGTAGCACAGAGCGGCAAGGGCCGCAACCTATGCGAGCTACCGCTCGAATAGCAAAAAAAGTGTGTTAAGAAAGCAAGCTTTTATGGGTTTGTATACAGAGAGTCTGAAAAATAGTTTATCTCTGTGTCCTCCGCGTCCTCTGTGGTTCAAATTATTTTGGTTTTTTGTGCAATGGTAGCTTTGCAATTCTTCTGCTTTGTTCTCTTGGGGTTTTCGTTATACACGGAGTGGGCGCGGTGTTACGTGGACGCATTTACCCCACTTCGGCTTCTGTTTTTTTCATGTACTCCATGCTCAGCTTGGCGATTTCCGCAGGGCTTGGTTCGTACTTGAAGACCTCGACCGAGACCCAGCCGTCGTACTCCACCTCTTTTAGTGCGGCAAAGATTGGTTCGAAATCCATGTCGCCCATACCGGGTCCAAGTAGGTTGGGGTCGTTGGCGTGGAAGTGTACCATCCAATCGCGGCTCGTTCGGATCACGTCGGCCACAGGTTTCGATTCGCTGCTCATCGCTTTGACATCTAAATGCAATTTACAGTGTGGCGAATCGATCATTTCGGCCAGCCGGATACCTTTTTCGGCAGTCGGTAAAAAATCGCCCTCAGCCGGCCCCAAGGGTTCGAGTGCCAACGTAAGTCCTAAATCAGAAAAGGTCGGCATCGCTGCTCGCAAGACTTCGGCAGCGTACTGCTCTGCTTCTTCGTAAGTGACGCCGGGCAACAAGTTACGCTGCGGCGGCGAGCCTAGCACGAGTACCGTGCCTCCTAAATCGGCACACAATTGAGCCAAGGCCTTGAAGTACTCGGTGGTCTTCGTGCGAACAGCCGCTTCGGGGCTAGTCAGATAAAACCCTTCGGTCTTGGCCAATAACCAGTGCAGCCCCACGACCTCGAGGCCCGCATCGCTAGCCTGCTGCTTGACCTCAGCCCGTTGTGCGGCAGGGACGTCGCGCACATCAACAACCTCAGCCCCGGGGAAAAGCGTGAAGGGAGCGATCTCGATTCCCGTGTAGCCCAAATCCCGCGCCACGGCCCAAGCTTCGGTAAAAGGCTGGTCGCCAAATGTTTCGTTGCAGATTGCGTATTTCATGTACAAATGCCTATGTTTGATAAGTGATAAGTGCTTTGCTCGTTGTATCGTACCGATTGTCTGATGACAACTGTTGGGAACACCTCTATGGAAATCTTATTGGCAATTTTTACGCTATAATAGTACTACAGCACAGGGGCAAGTTAACCACAACGACACAACGGGCACGACGTAAATTTAGCATGTGACATTGAAATTCAAATGAGATCGATTTTCACAAGAAACAACTCCTGCCGTATTTTGGTAGACTCCGCACCATGAAAATACCTGAAATCCAATCTTCTTTCGTCGTGTTCGTTGTGTCGTCGTGGTTCAACCTTGTGCAGTAGCAACAGGCTATCATCTTCTTTTTGCGAAATTCCCCCGGAGACTACGGCATGAGCCACTTTGTGAAATTCCTTTCCTGCTGCTGCTTAATCTCGTTCGGCAATGCGATGCCAATGGCTTTTGGCCAAGATACGCCGAGCATTCTTCAGAAAAACCTGCCTGCGAGGCTTGTCGAGCAGTTCACTAAATACGACGTGATTGTTACGCCCGATAAAGATGCTGCTCAGTGGTGGGCGGGGGCACCTTCGGTGCTGCGCGACCGTGATGGTATCTTCTGGATGGCATGTCGGATGCGGACAGCCGACGCGCCGCGTGGTTTGCGCGGTTATGAAATTCGCATCTTACGGAGCGACGATGGCATCCACTTCAGCAAAGTGCATCGTATTCTGCGCGAAGAAGTGCCTATCCCCGGCTTCGAACGACCGACGTTGCTGCAAGATGCCAAGACGGGGAAATACAAACTCTACGCTTGTGGACCCTGGAAAGGCGGCGAGTGGTCGATCATTAAATTCGACGACGCCGATCGCCCGGATCAATTCGATCCCAAATCCGCACGACCAGTCATCCAGCCTCGCCCGAAGACTTATCCGCGCGACATTCGCCCGGATGGCTACAAAGATCAAGTGATTATCTACGCCCAGGGTGCCTACCACTGCTACGTCATCGGCACCATGCGACGCACCGAGCGGATCTACCATTTTACGAGCGATGATGGCGAGCAGTGGCAGCCTGTGGGCAGCTACTACGATTCGATTCTAGACCTCGACGGCTGGCACGATTTTTATGTTCGCCCCGCCAGCATCTTGCCGCTCGAGTTCGGCTACCTCTTTGTCTACGAAGGCTCGAACACCAAGTGGCACGACCCGGTATACAACATGGGCACCGGCTTGGCATTTACGTTCGACCTGCACGAGTTGAAAGAATTGACGACCGACGGCCCTCTGGCAATCAGCTCGACGCCAAGCCCCAATTTCCATGTGCTACGTTATTCGTGCTGGTTGCGAGTCAACAACGAACTTTGGGTGTACGCCGAAGCCGTTCGGCCGAACGAGTCGCATGAGATTCGCCTGTTTCGATTGCCGGTGCTTGCTGAGCGATGATCAGTCTTGCTTGCCGCCTACCACGTGAACGGGCGGCAGCAAAGATTGACGCGATAGAAAAGCTACTTGACGGATACGAAGAACAACTAGCGGGTGTTTTTGTCGTTGTCTCAGAGACACAGGTTCGCTTTGGCCAGGTGTAACCTACGAAGCCTGCCCCCTTGGACGCGTATTAGGACTACTCCCGATGCAGACGCACGCTGCCTACTCCCTGTGAAATTTGACGGCGACCAATTCGATCGAGTAACATCCTGACTGGTCAATCTATTTATCCTAACCTCCGTGCGAATACGCAAGCATTATGAAACACTTACTCCGAGCAAAACACGTTGCCGTCTTTGCGGCACTCGCTGGCCTGATCTGTTGTTTGAACGCGACGCGTGCAGAAGATGACCTTCCTAAAGATGCCGAACTGCGGATTGAAAAAGTGTCGCTTTTCAAGAACGGTCTCGGATTTCTCTCTTCCACAGCAACGCTGCCAGAGAACGCAACCTCTGTGAGGTTCGGCCAGATTCCGGCTCCGTCATTCGGTACCTTCTGGGTTGGATACCCAAAGGACCTGGGCGTGCGCAAAATCGTTACGTCGATGGAAGAGTTTGAAGCGGAGGTTGCGGTTAAGAATCTGGGGCAACTCCTCAAGGCGAATGTTGGCCGCAAGGTAACGCTTCGGACGGGAGCCGGAGATGGGAATGTGGTGAAAGGCACCATCCTGACAAGCTTCAATCAATCGGAAATTCCTGAGCCATCCAGCCCCTATTCGATGGGCGTGCGACTGCCACAGGATCGGTACGGCCGCCCTGCGTACGGCGCTTCGTCTGCCAACATTCTTCTGCTCAAGACGGACAGCGGAACGGTTGCCCTGAATGTCAACTCGATAGTGCGTGCTGACTTCGAAGATGGCGAGGCAAATAGTTCGACTTCAATTAAGCAGAAGCGTCCAAGTCTACGGATGGAGCTTGATTCACCCAGCAATCGCGAGGCCATCTCGATCAGCTATCTTGCGCGAGGTGTCACATGGACGCCCGCCTATCTCATCGACCTGTCGGACGCAGAGACCGCACGTTTTAGCGCACGCGCGCTAATTATCAACGAGCTGGCGGATTTCAAGGACGTACGGCTCGAGCTTGTTACGGGTTTTCCCAATATCAAGTTTGGCGAAGTAATCAGCCCGGTTGCCATGAGCCAAAATCTGGCGGCGTTTCTCCAGGCGTTGGCGACAGGGAGATCAGAAACCGCGCGTGGCAGACAGCACATGCTAACCCAACAGCGTGCTATGACGAACATGGCGGTTTTCAGCGATCTCGCAGCAGCCCCTGTGCCTAGCTACTCAACCGCAGCGGAAGGACGGGTTTCCGAAGACCTGTTTCTCTACCCGGTGAAGAATTTCACTTTGAAGAAGGGCGAAACGGCATGGGTGCCCCTCTTCACGGCCGAGATGCCCTACGAGCACATTTACACGTGGAAGATTGCCGATTCTTTGGACAAGGACGATCGCTATCGCGGCAACAGGGAGCGTGGCGATGGCGAAATTGCGGAAGAGGTATGGCACTCTTGCCGTTTGGTCAACAACCTCAAGATGCCACTTACGACGGCGGCGACCGAATTTGTTACCGACGGTGCGTTCACGGGCCAAGATGTCTGCTTCTATACAGCCCCTGGTGCAAAAACAACCATACGGATAAACCGGGCTATGAACCTTGTTGCCGAAGAGGGCGAGGTCGAAATAGAGCGAGCTCGCAACGCCACAAAATTCCATGGGTATAGCTACGATCTTGTCAAAGTGCGAGGTGAATTGAGGCTTCAGAGCAGGCTTGATAAGTCGGTGAACGTGGAAGTCACCAAGGAGTTGTCCGGCAACGTTCTTGAGACGTCGCCAAATGCCAAGGATGTGAAAACGGCGAAGGGGCTTAAAAAAGTAAACTCCAGGCATGTGCTGACTTGGCAATTCGCACTGCCATCGGGCAAAGAGCAAAAACTGTCCTACGTGTATTCGGTTTACATAAGGAACTGAGCACCTCGGCACGCTTCCCACAGCGACTTTGCAATCGTCCGGTAAGCCTCCTACTGCCGCTCCTTGGCTTGCAGCCCTTCTATTTGCTCAGAAATCGTCTGCATGATTTTGCGTTCGACCTCTGCTTCCCATGCTGAGGGTAGGCCGTAGTAGAGCATTGCACGAGCGCCTTCGTAGCCGCCTTCGGTCAAGATACGTCGCGATGGGATGTAGGCCATGACGTCGTTGGCGTAGCCGGCGGTCCAAAATCGGTCGCCGAAATCGTGCCGGATTCGAATCGCAAAATCAACGACCACTTCGCCACCCATGACGACCCAGATCGGGCCATCGCCGAATCGCCAAGTTTGTATCGGATAGGGATAGTCCTTAGCGAGACTCCCCTGCTCGTCCCACTGTTTGAGTAATCGACGAGAACGTCCTGCTTCGTAATGGTTTTGCTTTGCGTTGGTTTCAATTTCTACGCGCGACGGCAACTCGGCAAACGCTAACGGAATCTCTTCGTACTTGGCCGCGAAGTTGCCGGCCACTGGGTTCATTGGCTCGACCAGCACCGCCTCGACCGCGTCGGCCAGTTGTTTTCCGTAGCCTTGGGCAAGCTCGACCGTCCTGCGCGGCAAGGGGTTTTGGTCGGCGCCGCAACCGGCGACAAACATCGCCGTGGTACCGGGGTGACGTGTTTCTACCTCTAGCTGTGCGAAACCGGGGTAGTCGCCCGACCATTGATAAAAGCTTAACACGGTCGCATGGCAGGCGTAGCCAAACACGACCGTTTTGAGTTTGTCGCCTGTTTGAATTCGCAGGACGGGTACTCGATGATCGATTGGCCCCTTGAGCAGTCCTTCTTCTCGCAGTCGAGGTACGTCGCCTTCTTTGTTATTCCGCCGATTGACGGCAAAGGTGGCTTCGCCAACAGCCGCGCTTAGCACTGCCGGTTCAAGGTCTGCAAACGCGCGGTCGACCACTTCGCCAACCTGTTGGATTAGCCGTCCGGTATAGTCGTCGATCTGCTTGATCTGTTCGGGCGTCAGCTTGTACATCGAGAGAAGGTTGGTGCCAACCACGGGGCCTGTGTGCGTGTGAGAGGTGAACAGGGCAACATTGGCCAACTCTAGCTGATGCCGATCGCAAATCCCTCGGCGGATTGCTAGCGAGGTGTCTCGATCGATTCCTACGAGATCGAGGGTCACGGTCACGGCATGGTTGCCGGCTGCGTCTTTGAGCACCAACGATTTGGCCCACAGGTCGGTTAGTTTTCCTTCTGCAACCTTGTCGCGACCTCCATAGCCAGACATCCACATGGGGGTCTCCGGCGTAATGTTGATACGCGCCACCCCAGCCATCCACCCCTCGGCAAAAGTCGCCGCAGCATCGAAAAATGCCAACTGGGAAGATACTATTACAATGCAAACAAACTTTATCATCAAAATTCTCCGGTTGGCCGGACGTTGGACAAACAACCTCTCAGCCGCGGTTTTTTGAGGCTCGACCGCAGCTTCCGCCTGCGGCTAGCATGACTTTGCAGCCCTCCAACCGTATTTCAGCCACCGGTCGCCAACGAGGGACTGGTTGAATATAATACCACTTGCCCGCCATTGCTAATCCTACGGAGTTTACTCCGAGCAACCTGCCAAAAATCGCGGCCAGCTCAAGCCGCTACCCCCCCCAGAAAGGCTCGAATGACACCCAACTGCAATCCCCCCTCGTTTCTCTCAGCCCCGCCCCAGAATTATTCACTTGCCTGTGTCTTAGCCACGATCATGTTGCTACTTCCTATCCCCGCAGCATACTCAGCTGACACGGAATCGGTTGCCCCGCTTTCGATCCCCGACGCAGAAGCTGCCGACGAAGCTGGGATGAAACCGTATGCTGAGGTGATCAAGCATACGGACGTTGAGATCGAGATGATGCCGATCTCTGGTGGAAAGTATCTCATGGGAAGTCCTGCCAGCGAGGCAGATCGTCTTGATGACGAAGGCCCGCAGCACGAAGTGGAAATCGCGCCATTTTGGATGGGCAAATACGAAATCACCTGGGACGCCTATGAAATTTGGGGCGATGAACTGGATATCTTGCGACGTCAAATCACAAGCAAGTCAACAACCCCTCGCGATGAGCTTGCCGACGCGGTCACGCGACCGACCGAACCCTATACCGACATGAGCTTTGGCTTGGGGATGGGCGAACGCCCGGCCATTTGCATGACGCAACACGCAGCACGCATGTATTGCCATTGGCTTAGCACAAAGACCGGGCGATACTATCGTCTGCCGACCGAGGCCGAATGGGAATACGCTTGCCGCGCTGGTACCACGACCGCTTACAATTTCGGAAACGATGCAGCTCAGCTCGACGAGAATGCTTGGTACGTGGACAACTGCGACGAGGGATACCACGAAGTGGGGCTGAAGAAACCCAACGCTTGGGGGTTGTACGACATGCACGGCAACGTGGCCGAGTGGGTCTTAGACCAATACGTGGCCGATTCGTATGGTGGCCGAAATGGCAGTTTAACCGTCAATCCGCTGGTAATACCGACTCAACTTTACCCACGTGTCGTCCGCGGCGGAGGTTGGGACGACAACGCCGCCACCTTACGCAGCGCAGCTCGCTTATACTCTAGCGAGGAATGGAAAGAACAAGATCCCCAAATCCCAAAGAGCATTTGGTATCATACGGATGCGGTGAGTGTCGGCTTTCGGATCGTCCGCCCCTTGGTCGAGCCAACGGCTGAAGAGAAAGCCGCGAAGTGGGGGAATACCGCACCCGAGCAAAAAGACCTCGAAGAATAAAATTTTGTGGCAATGTTCCGAGCAGTTTGCTACAAATCGTTTACCCCAAATTAGGTCCCGTACTTGCCAGGAGAAACCTATCATGAGCCAAATCGAGAACAGCAATTCCTCGCGTCGTGAATTCCTCAAGCATAGTGGGCGTGCCGCGGCTGCGACAACGATTTTGGCTAGCGCTGCTCCCAAGGTCTTTGCCGGCGAAGACAACACGATTCGCTTGGCATTGGTAGGCTGCGGTGGCCGTGGTACGGGAGCGATTCTCAACGCGATCGAAGCGAAAAATGGCCCGGTGAAACTCGTCGCTATGGCCGACGTCTTTGAAAAGAGACTGGACTTTAGCTACGAGCATCTAATTAACAAGGACATCATCAAAAGCCAAGGCAATCTCCTGGTCGATGTGCCCGAAGACCAAAAGTTTATCGGCTTCGATGGCTACAAGAAGGCGATGGACTGCCTACGCCCTGGCGATGTGGTTGTGCTGGGCACCCCTCCTGGATTCCGCTGGGTTCACTTCACCTATGCCATCGAAAAAGGCTTGAATGTCTTTATGGAAAAACCTGTGACCGTGGATGGCCCCACGTCGCGGCGGATGCTTGAACTCAACAAGAAAGCAATCGAAAAAGACCTCAAGGTTGGCGTTGGCCTGATGTGTCGGCACTGCGAAGCTCGCCAAGAACTTTTTGAGCGAATTCAGGGCGGCGAGATCGGCGACATCACGATGATGCGGTCGTATCGCTTGGCTGGACTCACCGGCTCGGCTGCTGTTGGTCCCAAGCCCGAGGGTGCGAATGAGTTGCTCTACCAAATTTCAAACTTCCACGCCTTCTTGTTCCTCAGTGGGGGGGCCGTCAGCGATTTCTTGATTCACAACATCGACGAATCTTGCTGGATGAAAGATGCTTGGCCCGTGAAAGCCACAGCCATCGGGGGACGCCATTATCGTGGCGATAGTGTCGATCAAAACTTCGATTCCTATGCCATTGAATACACCTTCGCCGATGGCACCAAGCTGTTCATGGATGGCAGAACGATGCCAGGATGCCACTCCGAATTTGCCGGCTATGCCCACGGCAGCAAAGGCTTGGCCGTTATCTCGTCGGCTGGTCATTCTCCGGCGAAGTGTCGTATCTACAAGGGCCACAACATGGATAAAGAAAACCTCCAGTGGTCGTTCGCCGCTCGTGAGTCGAGTCCTTACGTCCTGGAATGGTTCGATCTATTGGACGCGATTCGTAAGAATAAGCCTTACAACGAGGTCGAACGGGGCACGATGGCGAGCTTGGTCACCTCGATGGGCCGCATGGCCGCCCATACGGGCCAAGTCATCACGCTCGACCAGATGATGAATTGCGAGCATGAGTTTGCCCCCGGCATCGACAAGCTGACGATGGAATCGCCTTCGCCGCTGCCTGCGGATAAAGATGGCAAGTACCCGATTCCTTATCCGGGGATCATCAAAAAGCAAGAATATCTCTCGTAATGCTTGACGTTATCCGGCCAGGATGGTCGGGCTATGGCTTCGGTGGGGATTGCATGTTGAATCCGTGGACCGCGTGGCGGTCCGGCTGGGGGAGGCCTTGCGCAAGTTCGAGCGACTTCTAGTTGTGGTCGATCTTCAACTCGGGCAGCGCGGCCTTCAGGGCTGCAATGCCCTCGTTGGTGGCTTTGGTTGATTCGATATTGAGATATTTCAGATTCTTTGCTTGAGCCAATAATCTGAGCGATTCGTCGGTGACCGTAGTGCTCCACAGATTCAGCCACTTGAGCGAAGGCAAACCGGCGATGTGCTTAACGCCGGCATCTTCGGCTCCCGACTCGCTAAGGTCGAGCTTGAATAGCTTGGTCATGCCGCTTAGGTGCGTTAGCCCCTCGCCACCGGCGTAGGTGCTTCGCAAGCTAAGCTGTTTCATCTTGGTCATCCCCGCCAAGTGAACCAAGCCCTCATCCGAAACTACCGTCCGTAGCAAATTCAAATCTTCTAAGTTCGTTAAGCCGGCTAGCTGCTCTAGTCCGTCGTCGGTGACAAACGCATCTTCCAGCGCAAGCCCTTTGAGCTTGGTCAGCTTTGCCAGATGGACCATCCCCTCGTCAGTCACGCCTGCGCTGCGGATTTTTAGCGCCGCCAAACTTTGCATATCAGAAATATGGGCGAGCCCTTCGTCGGTGATTTGGCAGCCGCGGATGTCGAGTAGCCGTAATTTTTTGCATTTGGCAACATGAACGAGACCGGGGTCGGTAACTCGGGTAAAAATCAGCCGTAAGTATTTCAAATTCGGAAGCTCGGCCAGCACAGCCAACCCGTCGTCTGATAGCCCCGTGCTGCGATGCAAGTCGAGCGAGGTGAGTTTTTTTAGCGCCGCTAATTTTGCAATTCCTGCATCAGTGGCTTTTGTATTTTTGAGATCCAGCAGAGTGAGATTCTCGAGCTTGGTAATGTGGTCTACCCCCGCATCCGAAATACCGGCTCCCCAGAGCCGTAGTTTTTCGAGGGACGAAACCGCCCCGATAAGCTTCAGATCTGCGTCTTGGGCTGGCCGTGTGTCGAGATCGACCGTGATTAGTTCGCCCTTGTCGTTGTACTCAACCACCCCGCCGAGGGCTTTCACTCGCTCGATTAGCGCATCATGCTCGGCGTAGGTAGCGTTGGAAATGGCCAGGAGAGCGCTAAATAGGATAAAAAGTGCAGTTTTTGCAAGTCGATGCCGAATCATTGGAGATCCTCGGTAAACGCCGCCATTTTTCAGGTCGGCTCAGTGAAATTAGAGATAAACCTAGCAATTAAAGCCTAATCTCTGCCGACGACTGAGGCAATTGGTGCTGTTTTTGGCCTAGTTTTCGCTCCAGTTGCGGCTCCAGACTTTCGATCTGCTTAGCGCGCAGTTATGATTAGTACCAAATCTGATTAAGTAAACGACTACTGATTACTCACTTTACGAGGAGCCTGGATCGATGCCAAAGAAGAGCGATCGACGTGATTTTCTAAAAACCTCTGCAGCCGTAGGGGCCGGTTTCTGGATCGCCGGCGGCGTGCAGACCGCACTCAGCAAATCACCAAACGAAAAAATCCAAGTTGCCTGTTTTGGTATCCACGGCAAGGGTCGTACCGACTCGATGAACGCAGAACAATACGGCAAAGTTGTTGCCGTCTGCGATGTCGACCGTCTGCGTCTCAAGCTTGCTGCCAAGCAGTTCAAAACCGAACACACGGCGACCGACTTCCGCGAGTTGCTCGACAAGATGGGCGATCGGGTCGACGCAGTCATGGTCAGTACGCCTGATCACAACCACGCCGTCATTGCTGCCAAGGCAATGAAGATGGGCAAACACGTCTACTGCCAGAAGCCCCTGACGCACACCATTTGGGAAGCACGTCGTCTTGGCGAAATCGCTCGCGAGACCGGCGTTGTCACACAGATGGGCAACCAGTTCACTGCCTACAACCCGATGCGTAAGGCGGCTTACCAATTGCGTGCAGGCCAAGTGGGTGCAGTCAAAGAAGTTCACATCTGGACGAACCGTCCGGTTTGGCCACAAGGCGAAGGCCGCAAGCCTGAAAAGCCCGTCCCCAAAAACCTGGACTGGGAAGCATGGATTGGTCGTGCCCCCTTCCGCCCCTTCGCGGATGGATACCATCCGTTTGCTTGGCGTGGGTGGTGGGACTTCGGTACCGGAGCCTTAGGCGACATGGCTTGCCACACGAGCAACCTACCGTTTATGGGTCTAAACATGCGGGATCCGACATCCGTCGAGGCAGAACACTCGGGCCACGATGGCGACAGCTATCCCTCGAGTTCGAAAATTGTGTACGAGTTCCCCGAGCTTGATGGCCGTTCCGCCTTCAGGATGACTTGGTACGATGGCGGCAACCTGCCACCGCAAGAGTTGTTCGACGAGTTCAAGCTAACCGTCAAACGTGGGCCGTTGAAAATTAAGCCCGACACCAGCGGTGTGTTGATCATCGGTGACCAGGGCAAAATGTATGCTGCCGGCGACTACGCTGACCACGGCGTTGAAATCGTTGGTGCTGAAGAACTCAACGTCGACTACCCTGTCTGCCCAGGCCCAGACAATGCCGACGAGCGGCAGAAGCTTGAGTGGTTTACCGGCATGCACGATCCGTCGAAGCAGCCGACCAGTAACTTCGCCGATTACGCGGGGCCGCTGACCGAAACGATCTTGCTAGGCAACTTGGCTGTCTACAAGGGTGGTCGCGTCGAGTGGGACGCCAAGAACCTCAAGGCAGACGACCCCGACTTGCAACGGATCGTCAAGCCGGTCATCCCCGACGGGTACGAAGTCTGATCCACGGGGTCTGATTGCAACCAAGAATTGACAAAAGGGACGCTTCGCCTATTGGGTGAGGCGTCCTTTTTTCGTTGTCGCCAGATTCCTCTCGTGTATTGCGGCTGCCAATGTTTCTCGCTTGCGATACACTTGCAGCTACTATTAGCCAGGACGATTGCAAAGTCACTGCTAGCCGTAGGTGGGAGCAGCCGTTTTTTCAGGCTCAACCGCGGCTTCCGCCCGCGGCTATAACGGGGCATGTGACTTTGCAATCGTCCTGCCCTGGTCGTCCAGTTTTTTACCGCATACCGGTTTGCCTGCTATGAGTAACTCAAAAAACGCCTCGCCGTCTACGCCGCGCAAGTATCTCACCTCGCCTCCGCCGTCGGACAAGATGCCGAAGGGCATCCCCTATATCGTCGGCAACGAAGCAGCCGAACGGTTTAGCTTTTATGGGATGCGGGCGATTTTGTACATCTTTATGACCGATCATCTGCTTGATGCCTCGGGCAATTTTGCTGGCATGGACAAAGAGATCGCAACTCAATGGCAGCATCGCTTTGTCTTTGCCGTTTATTTTTTCCCTATTGTTGGCGCCATTCTCTCGGATTGGCTCTTTGGTAAATATCGTACTATTATCTGGCTATCACTGATGTACTGCGTCGGACACGCGATCATGGCAATGGTCGATATGCCAACACTCCTTGCCCTCGACCCTAAAACAATACTTCTCGTTGCGCTCGCCTGTCTGGCAATCGGCTCGGGCGGAATCAAACCCTGCGTTTCAGCGCATGTTGGCGATCAATTCGGGTCGGGTAACAAGCATTTGTTGCCACGTGTGTTTCAGTGGTTCTATTTTTCAATCAATGTCGGAGCCGCCGCTTCGATGGTTCTGACACCGTGGCTCCTCGATCATTTCGGCCCCAGTGTAGCCTTTGGTGTGCCAGGAGTTTTAATGGCGCTAGCCACCTTAGTTTTTTGGATCGGACGAAATGAGTATGTACACATACCACCGACTGGCAATAAGATTTTCAAAGAAATCCGCAGCCCCGCTGCCAAAACGGCAATCTTCAATCTGCTACCCCTCTATGCCTTTGTTGTCATGTTTTGGTCGCTCTTCGATCAAACTCAGTCGACTTGGATCGAGCAAGCCAAGTCGATGAACCGGAATATTCTTGGCATCGATTTCAACCCGGCTGGTTTTCAAGCAATCAACTCCATCTTCGTGCTGATGTTAATCCCGATATTCGCCGGTTTCATTTATCCGATGATGGATCGTTTCTTCGAAGTAACCCCTCTTAAAAAAATCGGCGTCGGCCTGTTTGTTACCGCAATTTCGTTTGCCGTATGTGGCTACGTTCAAGTACAAATCGACGCGGGTGGACAACCTCATATTTATTGGCAAATTCTTGCTTACATTATTCTCACCGCCGGCGAAGTGTTGGTCTCGATCACGGCCCTTGAGTTCTCCTACTCGCAAGCCCCCAAAGCTCTCAAATCTTTCATCATGGGATTGCTAATGCTGTCTATCGCCTTAGGCAACCTACTGACTGCTGAAGTTAATGGGGCCATCAAACAGCTTGAAGCGTCCGGGTATCGTTTTCTGTCAGGTGCCAACTACTACTGGACCTTTACAGCGGCAATGGCCATTACTGCCTGCCTCTATGTGGTCTGGTCGCAATTCTATCGTGGCCAAACTTTCATCCAGGGCGACGATCAATCTCGGTAACATGCCCAAGGCTTCATGCGATTTCGCTTGGCAGCCAAGCCCCCCCTCTTGCGGGCTATTTTGAGACTGTGTCTCTCCCCTTATTTCAGAGCGGTTTACGAGTAGTCCAATCGATGCCCAGGGGTATGCTAGCCGCGAGCGGAAGCCGCGGGCGAGGCTGAAAAAACCGCGGCTTCCGCCTGCGGCTATGACAGAACCAGTGACTTTACCGTTCTTTTGCGACTGTTGCGTCGATACCAATCTTGCTTTTCGGAAAATGGCAAATCGTGTACCATGAACGTCGCAAGATGTTCTTGGTGGTACTTCAACCGAACGGCCACCAGTTGTAGAAAACGCCCTCCATGGCATTCCGTCGCACCGGAATAGAGCAATGTATCTGCCCCCGGGATGGCAAAAGTTCCTCACTAGGCCTTCAGCCTGAAATCGCATGAAAAGGCTGAAATGTCGCAATTTTCGATAACTAACACGATTCAAAACGCCAAGCAGCGAGCACTAGTCGCCGCACTTTGGCGGTGGACCGTAACGGAGGTATAAGCGTATGTCGACGGAATTTATGGATCAGGCAACCAGCAGCCCTGAGGGGCAAACCGAGGATCCCCAAGTTAAATACCCAGGCAAGCCCACAACATGCGACGGCTCTGAAGCAGTTGTCTGGGTAGAATCTCACATTAGCCAGGGATCGGGTGCCTATCCGATTACCAGCTCCACCGAGATGGGCAGCGGCTTTAACCGCGCTGTCAACAACGGCAAAACCAATCTCTGGGGCGACCCGCTACTGTTTTTCGAGCCAGAAAGCGAACACTCGGCTGCCAGCTTCTGCGAAGGGTATGCTCTCGCCGGCGGTCGCATCACCAACTTCACTTCGGGCCAAGGATTGGTACTGATGAAGGAGGTGCTATACACCATTTCCGGCAAACGCTTGCCGATCGTATTCAATATCGGTGCCCGGGCGCTGACGAGCCACAGTCTTAACGTCCATGCCGGCCACGACGATATCATGAGCGTCGCGGATTGCGGTTGGGGCATGTTGCTTGGCCGCAATGCGCAAGAGGCCAGCGACTTGTGTCTCATCGCCCGACGTGCTGCCGAAGCATCCAGCACCCCCATCTTCAACATCCAAGATGGATTTCTTACCACTCACACCGTAGAAACCGTACGACTTCCTGAGCCTGAGTTCATGCGTGATTTCGTGGGCAAGCCAGAAGACAAGCTGGTCAATCTCATGGATCCCTCGAACCCGATCATGTCGGGCCCGGTGCAGAACCAAGATTCGTACATGAAGGGCAAGATCGCCCAACGCTGGTACTACGATCAGGTTGCCCCGGCGATGGCTGATGCGTTTGCCGAATTTTATCGCAACACAGGTCGGCAGTACGACATGGTTGCCCCCTACCGATGCGAAGATGCCGAGTACATTTTGGTCGGCATGGGCAGCTACATGGAAACGGCCCAGACGACGGTCGACTACCTTCGCGAGGAAAAAGGGATCAAAGCAGGTTGCTTAAACATCTACTGCTTCCGCCCGTTCCCTTCCCGACAAATTGTTGACGCACTGAAAAACTGCTTGGCATTTACTGTTCTCGAACGGATGGACGATCCATTGTCGTCCACGGGCAACCATCTGACGCGAGAGATCAAAGCTGCGCTCTGCGATGCGGCGACGGGGCAGAATGGACTCGATAAAATCGATCGCATACCGCAAGTCTTCCATGGTGCAGGCGGACTTGGCAGCCGCGACGTTCGGCCGGGCGATATCAACGCCATTTTCGATAACATGATTAACGACGGACAAGATTTCTTCTGCGTCGGCATCGACCATCCTACCGCCCTGCAAAACACCGACGACCCCGACCTTCGCCCACCAGGTGCTTATTCGATGCGTGGCCACTCGGTCGGCGGCTTTGGCTCGGTAACCACAAACAAAGTGATCGCCACGATCGCGGGCCAAGTGTTCGGCAAAGATGTACAGGCCTATCCGAAATATGGTTCAGAAAAGAAGGGCCTGCCGACCACCTATTTTCTGACCATTGCTGATACGCATATCTTCTCGCACAGCGAATTGAAGCATGTCGACTTGGTTGTGCTAAACGACACCAATTCCCTTTTCAGCGGCAACCCGCTCGCGGGAATGGTCGATGGCGGGGCCATCTTTATGCAAAGCCCTTATGCCAACCCGGCTGACGTTTGGGCTCGTATTCCTCAACAGCACAAGCAGACCATTCTAGATAAAAAATTGCGTGTCTACTTTGCCGACATGGTTAGCATTGCCCGCGAGGTGGCCTCGCAACCCGACTTGGAGATGCGAATGCAGGGGATTGTTCTCCTTGGCGCGTTTCTCAAGCTCACGCCTTTCAGCGAAAGCAGTGGCATGACCGACGATCATGTCTACGAAGGTGTCGAAGACGCTTTGCGTAAATACTTCGGCAAACGGGGCGAGCAAGTGGTGCAAGACAACCTCACTTGCGTAAAACGTGGCTACAGTGAAATGCAGCAAGTTTCTCCTGAGCTGATGCAACTCGAAACCAACGGCAAAGCACCTACTGCCTAGCACGATTGCCCGAACGTTGGCCCGCTTTTACTTTTTACAAAAAATCTTGCGATTAACATATCGACCACGAAAGAAAATGTCATGGCGACTACCGATAAAACCCAATCGATGAACACGGCTCATGGTCGTGATCCTTACAACAACAACTCGTACGGTACGCTTACCAATCGCGGCTATCTCGACGTGGAACTTCCGGTTCTCGACGTCGAGGATTTCAACGAGCGTGTTATCCGAAGCTACGAGAATGGTACCGTCGAGAAAGACTTATCCGCTGATTTGGCCGTTGCCCGGTCTCTCGTGCCGGCAGGCACCGCCGCGCTGCGTGACTTTAGCTACATCTCTCCTGAAATCCCGGAGTACATCCCCGAAAACTGCACCGGCTGTATGGAATGTGTTACCGAATGCCCCGACACGGCCATTTTAGGCAAGGTAATCGCCGAGCCTGATTTGGAAAACCGTTTGAGTGAAATCGGAGACGCTGACGATCGCGAGATGTTCGCCAAACAATGGTCGGCGCCACGCAAGTACTACGATGGTCCGAAAAAGAAAGGTAAAGAAGGCGGGAAATTCGCCATCGTTGTCGACCCCAGTAAATGCAAGGGCTGTGCAGAATGCGTTGCCGTCTGTGACGACTTGGCGCTCAAGATGATTACCAAGACGGATCCGATCATGGAGCAAGTCCAAAAGAGCCATCGTTTATTCAAGGACGTTGGCCCTTCGGACGAAACGTATATTAACGACAACTTGCTCATCGACATGATGCTCAAAGAGAAAACGCATATCTACGTTGGCGGCGCCGGCTCTTGTGCAGGCTGCGGCGAAGGCACGGCTCTGCGGATGATGTGCGCAGCAACCGGGGCAAAATTTGGCGATCAATGGGGCATCGTCGCAGCGACGGGCTGCAATACCGTTTATACCTCGACCTACCCATACAACCCTTATCTCGTACCGTGGACCAACTCGTTGTTCGAGAACGCTCCGGCTGACGCCATGGGCGTGCGCATGCGTTGGAATCAAATGGGTTGGACCGATCGCCCCCTTTGGTGCATCGGTGGCGACGGGGCAATGTTCGATATCGGCTTCCAGTCGCTGTCTCGCCTGATGGCATCGGGCCTGAACGTCAAAGTTTTTGTCCTCGACACGCAGGTCTACTCCAACACGGGCGGACAGGCTTCCACCAGTACATTCACCGGCCAAAACGCCAAGATGAGTTTCCATGGTAAACATATCGACGGCAAACAAGAACGCCGTAAAGAAATTGCACAAATTGCCATGATGCACCCAAACACTTACGTTGCACAAACAACCTGCTCACACACCAACCACTTCTATAAAGCCGTGCTGGGAGCTTTGGAATTTGATGGCCCGGCAATCATCAATTGCTACACCACCTGCCAACCTGAACATGGAGTGGCCGACCATAAAGCGAGCGACCAAGCACGCCTTGCCGTCGACAGTCGCGCATTCCCCTTACTGGTATTCGACCCCCGCAAAGGCAGTCGGCTCAAGCAACGACTCTCGTTGCAAGGCAATCCGGCCATGAAAGACGATTGGTGGAAGAACCCCAAAACGGGGGAGACAATCGACTTCCTTAGCTTTGCCCGTACCGAAGGCCGATTTTCGAAGCACTTTGATGGCGAGGGCAGCGCGTCTGAAACTCTGCTCAGGAGTCAGCAAGACCGCCTCGAAAACTGGAACCTGCTGCAAGAACTGGCAGGGGTGATCTAAATTCAGTCGCTCGTCTTGTACGACTGCACAGAGTCCATTTAACCACAACGACACGACGGGCACGACGGTATGCAATAGGCAAGGCGAAGATTACTTTAGCATCTGGTTTTGACTGCAGGTACACCCAATGACATTACTACGTTGGCTTAGCATCGTTTGTGTTATTTCCCTGCCGTTGGGCAGCTCCGCCTGGGCAGAGGATTCTGCTTCGGGAGTCAAGAAGCTCAAAGACATTGTCATTTACGAAGACGCACAGTTTTATAGTGCTTTCCCTTCGATCGTGACACGGCCTGACGGAGAACTGCTGCTCGCTTTTCGCCGTGCGCCAGATCGCGGCGTTTTTGGCGAAACGAAAACCACGCACACCGACCCCAACAGCTATCTGGTAGCCGTTCGTTCGCAAGACAATGGCGAAACGTGGACGAAGCAGCCAACGTTAATCCACGCACACGCCTTTGGCGGTTCGCAAGACCCCTGCATGGTACAGTTACAAGATGGTTCGATCGTCTGTTCAAGCTACGCTTGGGCTCGGGTCTCTGATAAAGTAATCGACAAATTCGCCGACTCCCTGCGGCACGGCAACTTTGTTTTCATGGGCGGGTATCTACTCCGATCTGAAGACGGCGGCCAGACTTGGAGCGATCCGATCGTGCCTCCCGTTGTCTCCCAAAGTGTCACCCAGTCGGCCCTCGGCGGACCCTGCCCGGCCTACAATCGCGGCGCGATGTGCCAAACAAGCGACGGGCAACTCCACTGGGCGGTGGCCGTTCAACGACAGCTCGATCCCCGTCGCACCGAAACACATTTGCTTACTTCGAGCGATGGTGGCCGGAATTGGAAATACTCTTGCCCGATCGCCCAGAACGAAAACGGGTCGTTCAACGAAACTTCGCTCTACGAAACTCCGGCCGGCGATCTGGTAGCATTCATGCGTACCGCTGATCTCAAAGACCATACCGTCGTGGCCCGATCGACCGATGGCGGAAAGAGTTTCCAGCCCTGGCAAGATTCCGGCTGGCAGGGCCATCCACACTACGCCCTTCGTCTGCCAGACGATCGAGTCTTGTTGGTCTATGGCTATCGCCACAAACCGTACGGCATTCGCGCACGTGTTCTGAACGCCGAATGCACCAACTTTGCAGAGGCTGAGGAGATCGTACTCCGAAGCGATGGCGGCGGTTCCGATCTCGGCTACCCTTGGGCAACCATGACCGCCGATGGTCGCATCTTAGTCGTCTACTATTTTAACAAACAAAACGGCACCCGGCATATAGCGGGCACGTTCCTGTCGGTTGAGCCGTAAGAAGCAACGGGATAGTTCGACGTTCTAGAGCAGTTCCTTCAATTATGTAGCCACAGAGTTCACAGAGAACACCGAGAGAAGGTTATTTGCTTCAGTATTTCCTCTGAGACCTCGGTGTGCTCTGTGGCTATGCTTTTGCCCTAAGTTTGTGCCCCGCAGGCATTGTACGCTATTCCTGCGGCACGAGTTGCCGGGCCACAAAGTCGCAATTGATCACTTTCTCGACTAAGTCTTGCGGGACATAGTAATAGTGATTCGATGCTTCGTAGCCGATTCGTGAATCTTCGCTCGTAACGGCATATAAATCTTGGGCCAGCAGAATTTCGCTTTCAACGAGCTGTTGGATTTGATTGCGAAGTTGCTGTTGTTGCTCGTCGCTCACCTCCGCTTGGCTTAGCGCATCTCGGGCCAACACAAAACGCACCTGATTTGCGACGCTGGAAAAATGCAGATAAACCGCTCGGGCAACGGTCATATCTCGAGCCGCGGTCGCCCGCTGCTTGCCTGTCGTTGCTTCCAAGGCTTTTTCAAAGTGTCGTAATCCCTCCTCCCAACCATGGGCAACTTTCTCGAACTGTTCAGCTAAAACCGTCGCGGGATAGTGGCCACGCCAAGTGGTGAGATTGTCGTACGGAATACCTACCATCGTGGCGCGATAGCCTGTAGGCTCGGCATACAATAGATTCGCCGGCCCCATCTGTTGCGGCGCGTTGTACATCACACCGCCACCGTAGGGGAATTCCCGAAAAGCATTGCTAAACGCCGTCCACGCTCGCCGAGCGTGAGGAGCCGCCGCCTTGCCGTATCGTTCAAGAGCAATCGTTTCGAGTACGGTCTCTTTGGTCGCATTAGGCTGGGTTGAAAAACGTTGCGATATCAACAAATTCGGCGACGGGTAACCTCCCAAAGTCCAACTTAGCATCATGCCATCGACACCTGCGTTGGTAAGATTTTCGCAGTGTTCGGCAATCAAATCCATCACGGGGATAAATGGCACCGCCGAGAGTTCCCAGGTATTGTTAAACGCAACTTTAGCCACCGCTTTCAGGCCGGCCTTCTTGGCCAGCGCCCAATGCCTCGTCGCGCGAGGACCGGGCCCAACGGCAGAGATCGAATACTCGCCGATCACCCCTTTTACGCCTCCACGCTCGATAGGCAGCGCCCATTCACTCACCGACATGAGTTCGACGTTCTTGGGCAAAAGCGAAATAATACCGGGGGCGTCGCCATGCCGCTTCCAGCCCCAGTCCCAGACAACCACCCGTGCTTCAGGGCTTCCTCGATGGACGCCCTCTTCGATCGTCGCGTTTACCTCCGCGATAATCTCGTCATCGGTCCGTTCGCGACATCGGGGACAGTCAAGATGTCGGAAA
Organism: Planctomycetota bacterium; assembly: GCA_013152205.1. Classification (GTDB taxonomy): domain Bacteria; phylum Planctomycetota; class Planctomycetia; order Pirellulales; family Lacipirellulaceae; genus Bythopirellula. Next base: position 52,650 of record JAADGV010000027.1, on the reverse strand, counting down.
CACGAAGCACAACTGGTGAGGTTCTCTGACGCCGTGATCGTAAACACGCCCCCCAGTTCTGGTACTTCACTAAACACGTAGGCTAACGAATCGCCCAACCATTTCCGAACTCGTGCATCACTGGTACACATGACCGTGAAATCACCTTGGCGCACGCCTGCCATCTCCGGGCGATTCTCGAAGAATGCCGTTGGCATCGCTCGAGGCTCGTTCATGTAAAGATAAATTCCGATACCATACCGTTTTGCCTGTGCGACAAGTTTTTTCAGCGTGCGAAGCCGTTGCTCGTGGCCCTCGCCAAACTCGGGGAATTCTTCTCCTCCGGGTGCAAGTTGTCGCAGCACCACGTGCATCCAGATACCATTGATACCCTGCTCGGCGAGTCGCGACAGTAGGCCATCGGGAAACGGCTCGATATCGGGATCAACCAGCGGGTCGCCGAACAACCCGAAATACGAATAGACCATCCGTAGCGGCTCGTCTCGATCGATCGACGTCAGATTACCCTGTACGCTGGTTCCCTCAAGGCTGCTGAGGTACTCGACAAAATGAAATCGCGGCTCGGCTGGCGTTTCCGACAAGTCGCCAAAATGTTTTTGGACAATTTGTTTGATCTCTGCCGCCCGCTGCTTTGCTGCTGCGTCGGGCTCTTGGTAGTGCAGCGGCTCGCACTTCGGCTTCAACCCGCCAAGTTTGTAATAAAGGAAGTCGTCTTCGCGTAAGGTAAGAGCCAACTCTTCGGGTGTCTTCCCCAGCAAAGTCAACAATTGATCGTAAGGCAACAAATGCCAATTACGACGAATCAGCGTGATGTATCCCCGCTCTCGCATCTGCGAACGCTGGCCACTGCTTACCGGCAAGCCCATCGAAGTGGCAATCGCCTCGACCTTGGCGGGGGCCGTCTCCAGCACTTTGGCCAGCAGCTCGGCATCGACCAACAGCCAATTCCGCCAGACAAACGCATGTAACCGAGTGGGGAAATGAGGCGAAGCCACGGGAAGCGGATTTTTGCCTACGGGCAAAACGTCCTCAGCTTGCGTGCCCACGTTTGAGCAAACGATTGTCAACGAGATAAGGCCATAGACTAGCAGTGAACGCATCAATTTTTCCTTATGAAAACCATGTACTACAGCGGGACCGAGGGGCCATTGTAACACAGCTACACATCTGCTGCCTCTTGTGTGGCTCACTCTGCTGTATAGGTAGGGCAATCGCAAAGTTGGTGCCATCAACCAAAGTTTAAGAGATAGGGATAACCGCAGAGGACGCCGAGCAGCGCGGAGTGCCTGGAAAAATAGTTTTTCTCTGCGATACTCGGAGTCCTCCGCGGTAGAATCATTTCAGTATTGTGTCTTGTCGTGATTCTTTTGGCCATTATTTCAGACGACTGAATTGTTACAAAACAAGGAGTGTGCCCGCGTTTTCACTTTGAGTTTCCTATTGCACACCTTCATAGACACCCAGAACGACACTACACTGCATTCCGCCGTCGTTGTCTACAAAACGAATCTTCCCTCGACCCTGAAAAGGCCAAGCTGTGATGAACTTTTCTACAAATCTGATTCTCGCCTGCATCTTGCCCGTGAGTCTGGCTTTTATTGGCTGCTCGAAACCAGAAGTTGCTAAACCTGCTACTGACGAGCCTGCGGTCGAAACTTCGGCGACCAAACCGTTTGGCGACACGGCCGCCCAGATACCAGGCACCATCGAAGCCGAAAACTTCGATCACGGCGAAGCCAACCTCGCTTATGCCGACCAAGAAGAGAAGAACCTGGGGGCTGACGATCATCGTGGTCCTACGCAGGTCGACATCGAAAAACGAGACGATGCGTCGGGCGGCTATGGCGTTGGCTGGACTCGCGAAGGTGAGTGGATTGTGTACACGGTCTCGGTACAAAAGGCGGGCGTCTATCGGGTTGAAATCCCCGTTGCCTCCGAGAAACTGGGCGGTACGTTTCATATTGAGTTCGATGGCACCGACGTGACCGGCCCAATCCAGGTGCCCGACACGGGCGGTTGGGGCACCCTGCAAACCATCACCAAAGAAGGCTTGCAGCTCAAGCAAGGTGTTCAAACCATGAAACTTGTCATGGACACGGCAGGCCTATCGGGCAGCATCGGCGACATTGATTGTTTGCGATTTTCAGCAGAGGCCAAATAGGTAAGAATTTCTCGCAAAGGCGCTAAGTCGCAAAGGAAAACAAGAAAAAGGATTGTCTCGCAGAGGCGCAGAGACAGCGGAGAAAACTGAGATGTCATAGCTCAGCCGTCTCTGCGAGAGTCCTATTTAATGGCCTAAGCAGCCAAAATTTTTGCTTGTTGCGTAAATTTGAATCGTTAGTTGATCCATCGGAATAAATTAGACTTTCTGGCAAAGCCAAAGGTGCAATCACAAGCACGCGATTTGTTTTCGGACTTCTTTGTGCTCTTCGTGTCCTTCGTGGTTCAACTTTTTTTATCCCGTGAACAGTTACAATCTGTGTTCGATTTTTCACCACTTAGCTGAAGTATCAATTCCCCACCCATTCCAAAAGGACCGAAAAATGTGGCGTTTGCTTTGCATTTCACTTTCTTTGCTTGTGACCGTGAACACCGCTCATGCGGCAACGTCGTATCTTTCGCCTCGCAACACCGAAGCGCCCTTCTGCTATGTCCATGGCAATTCAAGAAGCTGGCCATTCCTCGTTGGCGAGATTCCCACAGGCAGCAAAATAGCCTTTACCGCAAAGCAAGAAGGCAAGACGTTGGCGACTGGCGAGTCACTCAATTTTGCCGGCTTTACTGTTGGTCTCACCAAAACCAAACAATTGGAAATCGTGTCGCTCGCTTCCGAGCCGGCTAGTAGCTTTTCGCTCCTGGTCACCCTAACCACGCCGGACGGCAGCAGCGAAACCCAGCAGCTTAGCGTTCGCCCAGCACCTCCGAGTCGACCAATTTCTTATCTGGCCGACTTTGGCGACGATCTGCTCCGTATCTTTGTCGACTCACGCGATGGCCATTGGCGACCAATCACCAAAGACGCCTTCGACCAGTATTTTCGCCGCTGTCAGGCCCACGGCGTCTCGCGGCTCATCCTTTGGCAAACCCCTTTTCCACTCATCTGCGATCCAAACAACTACGCTCCGGAAGAATGGGACCGCTACGAAAAACAAACTCAAGCAATGATCGAAAGCGAGCATCTGAATACGCTCATCAACCGCTTGAAACAGCGGGGCATTGCCGACCCTAACTGGGGACTTCATGTGCCGTGGGGTTGGGTTCGACAACTGTGTATTTTACGGCTTCAGCGTGATCTAGGACCGATGATCTCCCAAAGCGCCGCCGAGCACGGCATCGCCTTGACGGCCAGCTTCCGCCCCTTTGAAACCGCGTTGACCAAGTATTACGAAATCCCCACATTCGCTCACGATGGCCGATTTCTTTGGGGCTTCCTCCCTTGGGCGACGCCCATCGTCAACTATCGCCCCGAGGAAACCTGCTTTGCCCACTATCGGACCATCCTCAAAGAGATGGGGCACGAAGCGTCGGGCCGAATTCACACGCTCGAATTTAATGACGTAGAAAACGCCAACGCATTTCTACAGCGTCACCAAAAGTCTCAAGACAATCTGCAAATCGTCGCCACCAATTTTCCACCCCTCCAAGACGATTCGCTTATCTTGCAACGGCAAGCAGATAGCACGTTCGCAATGCGTCCGTTTGGCGAGATAAAAGAACAAGCCGAGGCGACTCGCCTTGTGCTCAAGGGCTACCAGATCGAACAAGATGGTTCACAGATACGAATCACCGGTCTCGATGTGCCTGCCGAGTACCGATATTTGGTACTCTCGAATCCAACCGCTGCCGACCCGGCGATTGATATCTCTGCTTTAGATCCCGTGCGACTATGGGCCGCTGCCGGGAATCGCCTGGGCCGCGAAAACGTATTCTGGGTACTAGACGAATCGCTTGATGCTGGCGGGCAAACAAAAGTCGCCGGCATCCCCAGCACCGGGCGAGACCATACCGAATTTCATGCCACCCAAGCAGGTCGCAAGCTACTCCAGAATGGACCGGAACGCTTGCCGCTCAAAGGGCATCAGCTAGTGATCGACCTTGGCGCCCCTTGGTCGGTCGAGATGATGGATCTCAATCGACCTGCGATGCGCGAGAACGCCATCAAAGAAATGGCGACTTTGCTCAAGCTTCCTGCGTTCGACGAACTGTTTATCAATACCCGCTCGCACGTCTCGCTCTCTGCGTACAAGGGCGATGGCGAGGACGGTATTCGCACTCTCGCCCACTACTCAAAATCGGGCAAAAAAATTGCCTCATGGCTCGGAATCGACCGCGCGTATGCCCCAATCGCCGCAGCCGGCGACCCGGTATTACAATCGTTGGCAAAAAAACCAACGACGACTGAAAAAATCACCACCTACCAAACCGGCGAATGGCAAGAACACTGCCAAGCCGAAGACTCTCCTTTCCGCTGGCGGTATGCTCGCAACCGCGAAGTTGCCACCGGCGTTCGCCACTTGCTCGACGACTTGCAACAGGCGTTTCCGAACACTCGTACCCGAATAGTTCTGCCTCTGCCAGAAAAATCGGTGCTTGCGGTGAAGGATGGCCTCGAAAAACTCCGTGATTCGAACGACAAGCCTTATCCTCGCAACTATTCGCGAGTGTGGTCGACGATTAATCATATCCGCTCGATCGGCGAAGGGATGGCAATGCTTCAGCTCGACGGGCTGGCAACCGAGCCTGTTCTGTTTGGCGTCCGAGGTCTACCCGACTCGGCCCCTTTGCAGCTTTATCTTGACCACTGCTACGACGACTTAGCTACGAATCGAGGTTCAAGCTTCCGAGGACCACGCAGTTTCTTTTTCGAGGCACAGGCGTCACTTCGTGCGAAAGACCACGATGCGGCCCGTCTTCGTCGCCAAGCAATCCTCTGCCAACTTTTGGGCCAACGCCAAGAGATCGGCGAAGTCATCCTCTACGAATCGGCCGACTGGTTGTATCACCTTCCCTTATCCAAGCCCGCGATCAGCGGCTATGGTTTCCTTGACCACTGCGTCAGAAGCGATACGCTAAGAGAAGACAACCAACCCCGCTCCGCACAACTGCTTGGCATGAGTACCGCCGAAGTTCGCAACCGGGCGACCATCAACGGTGGCATCGAAATCGGTCGCCATCCGGGTGTTGTTCAGGTAACGTTTCTCGCTCCGTACGATTGCCTAGAAAAATGTGGGTTGCTGGCGATCGCCCGAGAACAATATCGACTTGATGGAGAATGACCAATTTCCAAGTAACACTAGCCCGACGCGCTAGCGAGGGAACCCCCGTTGCAATCCCTCGCTAGCGCGTCGGGCTAGTGAATTCATGATGCTTCGCATTGCGAAAGGGTCATTGGACGTTATATCGTGCTGACAACTCTGCTATACTCTGCGATTCTGATTCTCCGTTTGGCCGACAAGACCCGCCGATGCAAACTCCCCCAGCCGAAGGCCTGACGAGCAACCACGCCTCGGGCGAGGTGCCTAAGTATCGGCTGCTGGCTGCTACCGGTTTGTCGTGTGGTGCTCTTGCGTCGGGTGGCAACCTGCCCGCAATCTGTCTGGTGCAAATTGCCCTGCAATTTCAACTCACCGATGCGCAAAGCGGGCTGTTTTTTGCAGTTGCCCCGACAATCACTCTGGTGACGCTCCCGGTCTTCGGCCTACTGTGCGAACGCTGGGGTAAGCAGGGCTTGCTTGTCGTGTCGTTGGTGTTGCTGGCGGTTGCCATGGCGGCTTACCACACGGCCACCAGCTACTCGTCGTTGCTGATGGGTTCGGTCGCCTTGGGATTGTCTTGCTCGATTATCGATGCCATGGTTAGTCCGCTGGCGGTCGACCTCTATCCGCATCGCACTGCCCCGGCGATGAACCTTATTCACTGCTGCTTCCAGATCGGCATTGTTCTCACCGCGATTGTTGCCGGGCTTTTCCTGGCACGCGGGGGCGAGTGGACCAGTACCTTCTTCCCGATCATGATCCTTGCCGTGGTGCTTGCTGTGGTGTTGGCACTTTCAAAATTTCCTCCTCCGGTGGAACATGCTGCGCCGGTCGGCATGTTGCGTCTACTACTAAAACCTTCGTTTTGGCTTTGTGCGATCGTGATTGGCATGTCTGGAGGCGTTGAAGCAGGCATTTTGAATTGGGTGCCCTCGTTTCTTCAACGACAGTTCGACATGGAAGCCACTAGCAATTGGCTTATCAACCATTTTGGGCTCACCGATCCCGCTCCGCTGTTGGGTGCCATGGGGCTCGTGCTATTCGCCGCGCCGATGGTCTTCGGGCGATGGTTTTATGGGTCACTTGCCGAACGCTTCGGCTACATTCGCATTTTGGTTATCAGTTGTGTCGTCACAGCAATCGCGGTGGTCGGCCTTGGCCAAGCCACTTCAGCTGGCGTTTCTATCCTTTGGCTCGTGCTGCTTGGTTTGGCGATCTCCGGCGTTTGGCCAACGCTGCTCATTCATGCGGGGAAAACTATCCCCGCCAATCCGCCGACGCTCTTTTCGTTGTTGGCCATGGCCGGTTTGGCCGGCGTGAGCCTCTGTAGTTGGGGTGTGGGGATGATGGCTGAAATTTCCGGGGAAATTCAGGACGGTTTATATGCACTTGTTTATCCGGTCTTGGCCGCTTTGTTGGCGCTTGGTGTTCTTGGGCTTCCTTGCTTTCGATCGCGAGATGAGTAAAGCGGAAAGCCGAAAACGGAAAGCGGATGTTTTTTGGCAGACATGTTGTTGGTTGGGTGACATTAGTGGACAAAATTGTGGTGGTTGGTGCTTCTATCGTAGTGTTTGTGGAGCGCGTTTTGGCACGAATCGCTGGGGGCCCCATTGGGGTGGACAATATTGAGTGGAAAGTGCTGGATTTGTAGTGCGGAAGGGAAAAATATTGTCCATTTGGACGCGGTAAATGACGAAATCTGAATGACGAATGACGAAAAATCTGATCGCTAACGGCTAAAAGCTAATCGCTATTCTCTCAGAAGTGGTGGCACAATTTCAACTGAAAAATGGTTGGCTTGGGTATTTCTTGCCGAGAAAGCGAATGGTGCGTTTCGCTTCGCTGCACGCACCCTACAGCTAATGGGTAATAACAGGCGGAAAATAGGTTCATCCGTTCCAAATTTGGATCGCGGGATTCTCAGTGTCCTCGGTGCTCTCTGTGGCTTATCTATTTTAGAACGTCGCAACTTTACAGGTCTCCTGGGACACCTTTTCATCCATTTGACATTCCCCCCGACCCAATCCAAAATGAGCCGGCTCTCTCCCTCTGCGAATCTACCCATTGAGGCCTACGATGATCTGTCGGCGTTTCTCTTGCCTATTTTTTCTTACTTTCGCCAGCATTTCTACCGTACAAGCGGCCGATAAGCCGCAAGACCTTGCTTCGTTGCTTGCCCATCGGATCATCTCGGCTGAAACGCCCGTTGCCGAAGTTCGCAAATATATCGAGCCGCTCATCCCTCCGATGCCTGCTCCTGAAACTCTGGGAGACTGGGAGCCGGTCGCCGATCGAATCCGTCAAGATATGTTCGACCGGGTTGTGCTTCGCGGCGAAGCGGCCCAGTGGAGCAAGGCGGAGACCAAGGTCGAATGGCTTGAAACTCTCGAAGGTGGGCCGGGCTACAAAATCCGGAAGCTTCGCTACGAAGCGGTCCCGGGGCTTTGGATTCCTGCGCTGCTTTATCTGCCTGACCAACTCGAAGGCCGTGTGCCGGTGGTGATGAATGTCAACGGGCACGACCCCAACGGTAAGTGGGCCGACTACAAACAGATTCGCTGCATCAACCAAGCCAGGCGAGGCATGATCGCCCTCAACCCAGAATGGCTTGGCATGGGGCAACTGGCGAAGAAATATTATGCTCATTACGGCATGAATCAGATTGATCTTTGTGGAACTAGTGGTTTGGCGCCATTCTATCTTTCGATGAAGCGCGGGCTTGATGTCTTGTTGTCGCTGGAAAATGCAGACCCCGAGCGCGTTGCCGTCGCGGGCCTGTCGGGTGGCGGTTGGCAGACTATTTTTATTAGTTCGCTTGATACTCGCGTCACGCTTGCCAATCCGGTAGCCGGATACTCGAGCTTTCTCACGCGGCTGCACGAGCCGGCCGACCTGGGCGACTCGGAGCAAACCCCGTGCGACATGGCCACCGTTGCGGACTACTGTCATCTCACGGCACTACGGGCGCCCCGCCCCACGCTTCTGACCAACAACGCCAGCGACAATTGCTGCTTTGTCGCCGGCGGGGCGTTGCCGCCACTATTGCAGGCGGCTGGCCCGATTTTCAAGCTTTATGGCAAGCAGGCCAACCTTCGTTCTCACGTTAATTATCTCCCGGGCACCCACAACTTTGAACTCGACAACCGTTTGCAGCTCTACCGCATGCTTGGCGAACACTTTTATCCGGGTGACGCCAGTTATGCTTATGAAGAATTTGCGTGCCAAGACGAATTGAAAACCCAGGAACAATTGCACGTTGAACTACCCGAACCGAACGCAAATTTTAATTCGCTCGCCACAGCCCTTGCTGCCGATCTCCCCCGTAACAACGGGCTACCTGCGACGAAAGACGCCCTCGGCGATTGGCAAGCCGCGCGGCGCAAGCAGCTTGCGGAAATCGTGAAATCGAAACGGAGCAATGTCGCGGCAAAGCAAGTCGCCCAAGAGTCGGTTGGAGATACCAAAGCAACTTACTGGCTGCTAAAAGTCGGGGATAGCTGGAGTGTCCCGGCCGTTGAACTTACGCGTGGCACACCCGATTCAACCGTCCTCCTTGTCGCCGACGAAGGCCGTGCCAAGGCGGCTGCGGAGGCTGAAAAACTTCTTGCCGATGGTTACCGCGTACTGGCCGTCGATCCCTTTTACTTCGGCGAATCGAAAATTTCCACCCACGACTTCCTCTTCGGACTTCTTGTCGCGGCCGTCGGCGAACGTCCCCTGGGTATCCAAGCGACCCAAGTCGCGGCGATTTCTCGTTGGGCGAACGAACAATTCGGCGCCGACGCCACTCATATCCACGCTGTCGGGCCACGCGCTTCGCTCTACTCGCTCGTTGCCGCCGCGATCGAACCTACGGCCATCGGCAATCTTCACTTGCACCACAGCTTTGGCAGCCTCAAAGAAATCATCGAACAGAATATTACGGTCAACGCTTCCCCCGAGCTATTTTGCTTTGGGCTGCTTGAGCATTTCGACATCAAACAACTAGCTGCGCTCGTGGCCCCGCGGCAAGCCACATTTGTCGAACCGAGCGAACGCGTGCAGAAGGAGCTTGCCGAGCTGAGTAGTTTTTACAAGCTGCTTGGCGTTGACTTTAACCCGTTGCGGTAACTTGACGCAGTATTCGTAATTTGCCCTTAGGCCGGAGATTAAAGGGGATGTCAGGACCTTGCGGGCTTTCGTTGGCCCCTTAGAATGGGAGTAGGCAGGAAGCATCAGGAACGCATGTCATGAAACCTTCACTTCGATCTAACTCGGCAGGGGCAAAAACCACCCGAGAAGACATGCCCCACCAATGGAAATCGCGTCCACTGGCCGGGCCGATCGGGTCACTCAGTTTGCTGAAGCAGTCGTTGCTGTTCGCCGAACTGGCTGATATTGCTTACTATCGCGAGGACATCGTTTGCAAGCTGGTCGCTCAGACCAACTTACCGACCGTCCGCTACTTCGAGTGCGATGGTTCACAAGCCTTTCTGCTTTCCAACGAACACGACGCGGTTATCGTTTGCCGAGGCACCGAAGCGCATGAGTGGAATGACATCAAGGCTGACCTCAACGCGTTGACCGCAATCGCTGAGACCGTTGGCCGGGTGCATCGGGGGTTCAAGCAAGAAGTCGACGATCTGTGGCCCCACTTAGAGCAAGCCTTGGAAAGCAACGCGAAGGAACTGTGGTTCACGGGCCACTCGTTGGGTGCGGCGATGGCCACGATTTGCGCTGGCCGATGCCAGGCTTCGAGTATCAAATCGGTGCCCGCTGGCGTGTTTAGCTTCGGCTCTCCTCGGGTAGGCAACAAGCGGTATGTGCATAGCTACAAGATGAATCTTTATCGTTGGGTGAACAACAACGATGTGGTCACTCGCATGCCGCCACCGTGGTTCGGTTATCGCCACACGGGGCAGGAGCTTTACCTTAATGCAAACGGCGATGTGCGTCGGTTGACCAAATGGCAACGCTCGAAAGACCGTTGGCGGGGTTTTTGGCGAGGGCTCAAGGCTGGCAAAATCGACCACTTCGACGATCACATGCAGGGCAACTATATCCGATCTCTGCACGAGGCGGTTCAGGACGAAGAAGCGGGCGTCGACGTCTTTCGACGAGCTGCTGAAAAACTATGGAGCCGGGCGTTGCATAAGATTGGTGGGCGTGATTCTTAGGGCTAGAGCTTTCAGGATTGCGTGACCGAGTTGGAACCCATGGGATGCAACCCCTGGGCTTTTTTGGGTGTCGAAAATTCTTGGCGGAGTAAAATACGAATTCAACCGCGGCTTCCGCCTGCGGCTAGTAAAAATATGACTTTTTTACGGAGTCGGCGACGACTCATCACCATTTCCAAACACAGAAAGCCCCTTCATGCGATATCTGGCCCCCCTGCTACTTGCTTTTTCAATCCTATTTTCGATCACCGGCCACGCGGCTACTGCTGCTTCGATTGGAGAGCAGCCCGGCTATCTTAGCGCTGAGTTTATCTACGAAGATGCCCCCTTCCCTGCTTGCCATGCGTCGACCATTGCCGAAACCCCAGCGGGCCTGATTGCCGCTTGGTTTGGCGGAACGGACGAGAAAAACAAGGACGTTGGTATCTGGGTTGCTCGTCACCTGGACGGCAAATGGACGGCTCCGGTCGAAGTTGCCAACGGCGTTCAATCGTCTGAGTTGCGTTATCCCACCTGGAACCCGGTGCTTTACCAAGCCAAAGGTGGCCCGCTGCTGCTGTTCTACAAAGTTGGTCCCGACCCCAGAAATTGGTGGGGCATGATGACCACCAGCGCTGACAATGGGCAAACTTGGTCGGAACCAAAAAAGCTGCCTGAGGGTATTCTTGGCCCGGTCAAGAACAAGCCTGTTCGACTTGCCAATGGTGATCTGCTCTGCCCCACCAGCACCGAAGACAGCCACCTGGGCTTCGACTCTTGGCGCGTCCACATGGAACGCACTCCCGACTTGGGGAAAACTTGGTCGAAAACCAAACCGCTCAACACGGGCATCGACTTCAGCGCCATTCAACCCAGCATCCTGATTCACTCCGACACGCGTCTCCAAACCTTGGGGAGATCACGCCAGGGGCGAATCTGGGAGAGCTGGTCGGAAGATGCCGGCAAAAGCTGGTCGCCTTTGAAGGCCACCGGTTTGCCCAACCCAAATTCGGGCACCGATGCGGTCACGCTCGCCGATGGGCGTCATTTGTTGATCTACAACCACACTCAGTTTGGCCGTAGCCCGTTGAATTTGTCAGTTAGCGAAGACGGGGAAACTTGGCAGGCAGCGTTGGTGCTGGAAGATCAGCCGGGCGAATACTCCTACCCGGCGATCATCCAAACCGCCGATGGCCTCGTCCACGCTACCTACACTTGGAAGCGTGAGTTAGTAAAGCATGTGGTTATCGATCCTGCTAAACTATCGCTTTCAGAAATCACGGCTGGCAAATGGCCTAAAAAATAGGTAGCCGTTCACGAGTAGGCAAGGAAGAAACCACTAATCAGCGCTAATAGACGCGAATGAGGAGGATCTGAGATGCCAGAACTAGACTCGCATTTTTCTTCGATGGGTGCAAATTATTCTCAACAAAATTAGTAGTTCCAAATCCGAGACGAAGCCGACTTGGAACTACTGTCACTAACGATTGAAATAAGTCAAATATGCAAACTCCTTTACGCGGTATTGTGCCGCCAATGATTACTCCCATGGCGAGTCACGACACTCTTGATGTCGTTGGCTGCGAGCGGCTTGTCGAACATATTGTCTCGGGCGGCGTTCACGGCCTCTTCGTTCTTGGCTCGACCGGCGAAGGGCCGAGCCTTAGCCTGGAACTCTCTCGGCAGCTTATCGAAACCACGGTCAAGCAGGTGAACGGGCGGGTTCCTGTGCTCGTTGGCATCACCGACACTTGTCTTCAAGATTCCATCCGGCTGGCCCAGGCTGCGGCAGACGCCGGGGCCGATGCGGTGGTAGCAAGCGCCCCCTACTACTTTCAGATCGCGCAGCCCGAGTTGCTTGATTACCTACGTCAACTAGTCGCCGACCTCCCGCTGCCGTTGGTGCTTTACAACATGCCTGGCCTCACCAAAGTCAGCTTCGACATCGAAACCGTACGGCAGATGCTCGACTACGATAACGTCATTGGCCTCAAAGACAGCTCAGGCGACATCCGGTGTGCTGCCGAATATGTCGAGGTTGCCTCGCAACGACCCGACTGGACGGTTATGACCGGCCCGGAAGAAATTCTTGTCGAAGCACTCAAACTCGGCGTCATGGGCGGCGTTTGCGGCGGGGCGAATCTCTTTCCGCGTCTCTTTGTCGACTTGTTCGAGGCACACCAGCGTGGCGACTCCGCACAGGTCCAGGCTTACCACGAAGACCTCCTGCGATTCGGCAAGTTGCTCTACGGCATCGGCCAACACGGTTCGTCCTACATCAAAGGAACCAAAACGGCTCTTGCTTGCCTCGGTATTTGCGAAGACCAAATGGCCCTGCCATTGCACGGTTTTGGAGAAGAAGAACGCACGGTGGTACGGCAACGTCTCGAACAACTGGGCCAACTCAAGTCGGCGGGTATCCAAACCGTCTTGGCCGGCTATTCCAATGTATAGGTTTTAAGGAAAAATGTCTGACACAACAAAAATTGCTCTCGGGCTAGACTTTGGTACCGAATCGGTGCGTGCTCTGCTGGTTGATTTGGATGGTCGCGAACAGGCTTCGGCTGTCTCTGCTTACCAGCATGGTCAAATCACCGACACCCTACCCGGCACGGGCGAAAAGCTTCCGCCAAACTTCGCCTTCCAACATCCGCAAGACTGGATCGATTCTTCTGCCGAAGCGGTGCAAGAAGCCCTAAAAACCGCCGGCCTTACGGGCGACGAGATCATTGGCATCGGAGTCGACTTTACCAGTTGCACGATGCTGCCTGCCAAGCGAGACGGCACCCCGCTCTGTTTGCTATCGGAATTCGCCGCCGAAAAATTTGCTTGGCCGAAACTTTGGAAACATCATGGCGCCGAAAAGCAGACCGAGCGTATCAACCAGCTTGCTCGCGAGCGCGACGAACCCTGGTTGGCCCGCTACGGGGGCATCATCGGCCTCGAATGGTTTTTTCCTAAGGTGTTAGAAACGCTTGAAGAAGCGCCGCACGTCTACGACGCTACCGAAGTTTGGCTCGAAGCGGGCGACTGGTTTGTTTGGCAATTGGTGGGTGCCGACGTCGATCGGCTCACACGCTCGACCTGTCAGGCCGGCTACAAAGCGATGTGGCACAGCAACGATGGCTACCCCTCGTCCGACTTCTTTGGCGCGTTGCATCCCAAGTTGGCCGACGTCGTCGAAACCAAGATGCCCGGCCAGATGCTGGCCCCCGGCGTTTCGGCGGGCAATCTGTGCGACGAGATGGTTCAACGATTCGGATTAAAAAAACCGGTTCCGGTCAGTGCTGCAACGATCGACGCCCACGCGGGTGTTCCCGGCGCCGGCGCTGCGGACCCGGGGGCGATGGTCATGGTCATGGGCACCAGCAGTTGCCACATGCTCAACGCAACCGACGAACAATCGGTGCCCGGCGTCGCTGGGGTTGTCGAAGGGGGCATCCTTCCCGGCATGTTCGGCTACGAAACGGGCCAAGCGGCGGTCGGCGATGCCTTCGATTGGCTACGTCAAACCGTAGGCGAAGAGAATTTCGATCAACTCACCGAAAAAGCCGCCACGCTCCCGCCCGGTGCCGAGGGGGTTCTTTGCATCGATTGGTTCAATGGCTGCCGTACTCCGCTGATGGATGGTTCGCTGAGCGGGGCATTTACGGGCCTCACGCTGGGGCACGGCGCTCATCACATGTATCGAGCTTTGATGGAGGCCTCGGCATTCGGCGTCCGTTGGATTGTCGAAATACTCCGCGAAAACGGCGTGCCGGTCGAGCAATTTATCGCCACTGGTGGCTTGCCCCACCACAACCCGCTGCTCGTGCAAATCTATGCCGATGTGCTAGGAAAGCCCATTTCGGTCCATCCCTCGAAGCAAGGTCCGGCCCTCGGGGCCGCTATTTTAGGTGTCTTAGCCGCTGGAACCGAAGCAAGTTCGTTCGCCACCGCTCGCGATGCCATCCTCGCGATGGCTGGCACCAAGCCCGGCGAACCGGATCGCCAGCCGGTCGTTGTGCAACCCGACCAAGAAGCCCATAATGCGTACAGCCGGGTCTACGCAGACTACCGCAAGCTCGGCGATTTTTTAGCTTCTTAGTGGTAGTCAGGTAGAAGCGATAAAGTCCGGAAAACCAACCTGTCCGGCATGCTTCCAACTTTCTCGATGTCTCACGGGCATAATCGCTCGGCATCACGACATACATTCAGGACTCAGCAGAAAAACAATGACCTCCTACGCCCTTCCCCAGATCAAAAAGCCGACGAAACCTAAGAAAAAAACGGTGACACTCTTTGCCAGTGGCGACCTCCGACTCTCGGCGAACCAAGCCTGTTGGCAAGCCCAGAAAGAGATGGAAGCTGCGCTAACCAAAGCCATCGAAGCCGAAGGCTACACCGTTGTTCGCGGTCATCAATACGACCCCCGAGAAAAGCACGGCTTCATCAGCTCGCAGAAGCAGGGGATGGACGCATTTGGCGAAATCCATCCCGAAGCTCCGGTCATTGTCGCAGAGGCCGTTTGGCAGTATTCGCACCATGTGCTTAGTGGTTTGATTTCGCATCGGGGGCCTATTCTTACCGTCGCCAATTGGTCGGGCCAATGGCCCGGTTTGGTCGGCATGCTCAACCTCAACGGTTCGCTTACCAAGGCGGGTGTCAAATACTCGACGCTTTGGAGCGAGGATTTCACCGACACCAAATTCGCCAAAGGACTCAGCAAATGGCTGGAGACGGGCAAGTGTACGCATCCCACGCGCCACGTCACTAAGTGGAAAGACGTTAAAGTCCCCGCCAAAGAGCGCAAGCTGGGTCAGGCTCTCGCCACTCAGCTACAAACCGAGAAGGCCATCATGGGGGTCTTCGACGAAGGCTGCATGGGCATGTTCAATGCCATCATTCCAGACCACCTGCTCAACCCCACGGGCGTCTACAAAGAGCGTCTCAGCCAATCGGCCCTCTATTACGAAGCCACCCGAGTTTCGGACGAAGAGGCCCAGGCCGTTCGCGACTGGATGGAAAAAAAGGGGATGACCTTTCACACCGGCCCCAAGCACAAGCTTGATCTCACCAACAAACAGATCTTGGTGCAGTGTAAGATGTATGTTGCCGCGGTACGCATCGCCGACGATTTCTGCTGCGATTGCATCGGCATCCAATATCAGCAAGGCCTGAAAGACATGATGCCTGCCAGCGACTTGGTCGAGGGGACGCTGAACAACGAAGACCGCCCGCCGGTCAAAAGTCGTGACGGCAAGCGAACCCTTTATAGCGGCGAAGCCATTCCGCACTTCAACGAAGTCGACGAGTGTGCCGGCCTCGACTCGCTGATGACCTATCGCATTCACAAAGCAATGGGCCAACCGGTCGAAAACACGCTGCACGACATCCGCTGGGGCGACCGCGACCAATCTGGCACCGTCGACGAATACGTCTGGGTCTTCTTGATCAGCGGCGCAGCGCCGCCTGCGCATTTTGGCGGCTGGAAAAACGCCGATGGGCATCGTCAGCCGGCCATGTATTTTCCCAACGGCGGCAGCACGCTGCGCGGCATCTCGAAGCCTGGCGAAATCGTTTGGTCGCGTATTTACGTCGAAAATAATCGACTTAAAATCGACCTCGGACGTGCTGAAGTCGTCAAGCTTCCGCAAAAAGAAACCGAACGGCGCTGGAACGAAACCACTGTCCAATGGCCCATTATGCACGCCGTTACCTACGGCATGAACCGCGACCAACTGATGGCACGGCACAAATCGAATCACATCCAAGTTGTTTATGCCGACACCACCGCCGATGCCGATCGTTCGCTATTTGCCAAAGCCTCGATGGCCGAGGCGATGGGTATGGAAGTAGCGTTCTGCGGCACTCGTAAGAACGGCAAACCTTGGTAACTCAAAGTGAAAAGAGAATAGCCCTAACGCGGCAGGGCCGTAACCAAAATAGGTAGGAATTTCTCGCAAAGGCGCTAAGGCGCAAAGGAAAGACAAGAAAGAAATTGTCTCGCAGAGACAGCAGAGAGAACTGGAATACTGTAGCTCTGCGTCTCTGCGAGAGTAATTATCGTTTGAGTGTTCCGCCTACCGAATGAACCAACTACTTTTGTTACTCGAACTTTACCTCCTGGAGAACTAAAGCATGAAATTCGCGACATCCGCCGTCCGAGCTAGCCTTGCTCTTGCCCTGATGCTGAGCTTTGCCGTCATACTGACAAGCCCCAGTCGGGTTGAAGGTCACGAAGGCCACGGGCCTGTTGTCCACAAGTGGATCTCGCTCTTCGATGGCAAATCGCTTGGCAACTGGAAACCGAACGAAAACAGCGATGCCTTCACGGTCGAAGATGGGTGCATCGTGGTGAACGGCACCCGTGCCCACTTGTTCTACATGGGCGACGATAACGATTTCACCAATTTTCATGTTCGTGCCGAAATGAAGACCAAGGAGAACAGCAACTCGGGTTTTTACTTTCACACCCAATGGCTCGACGAAGGTTGGCCTCAGGTTGGTTACGAATCGCAGGTGAATGTCTCGCACGGCGATCCCGTCAAGTCGGGCAGCCTCTACAACACCGTGAAAATCTTTGAAAAAGACATCACCGCAGCAGGGCTTAGCAACGACACTTGGTGGGTCCAAGAGATCATCGTCCAAGGCAAGCACGTCACTGTGAAGCTTAACGGCAATGTGGTCGTCGACTACGAAGAGCCTGCGGACAAAAAAGGGACTGTCAAACTCGGGCACGGCACCTTTGCCATTCAAGCCCACGACCCAGGCAGCACCGCTTACTTCCGCAACATCGAAGTCCACCGCCTACCCGACAGCGAATAATTTTCGGCTGTTCAACAATAAATTGACACCGCGAGCACGAATCGCCACAACCGTGGCGATTCGTGTTCCGTTTTTTCTGTCTACTTCCAGTCATCCTCCCACAACTTACACACACTTTTTCTGTGAAGCGATTTTCTAATGTCAGAATTAGCAATCAACGGCGGCACTGCCACGAAAACTAAATCGTTTCCTGCTTGGCCTCACTACGACGAGCGCGAACAGCAGGCGCTGACCGAAGTTTTAGAAAGTCGCAACTGGTGGCGGTCGCAGGGCAACTGTGTTGCGAAGTTTGAACAAGACTTTGCCGCCTTCCACGGGGCCAAACATGGCATCGCCGTCACCAACGGCACCCATGCCCTTGAGGTCGCGATTGCTGCGCTCGGCGTCGGTCCCGGCGACGAGGTGATCGTTCCCGACGCCACTTTTGTCGCCACCGCCAGCTCGGTACTCTTCGCCGGTGCGATGCCCATCATGGTCGACATCTGCCGCGACACCGAGTGTATCGACCCCGACTTGGTCGAAGCCGCGATCACGCCACGCACCAAAGGCGTCATTCCCGTCCACCTGGGTGGCCACCCGGCCGACCTCGATCGGCTCCTAAAAATCACCAACGATCGGGGCCTCTTTCTTCTCGAAGACTGTGCCCATGCGCATGGCAGCGAGTGGAACGGAAAAAAGGTAGGGACGCATGGCGTCGCCGGCACCTTTAGTTTTCAATCGGGCAAACTCATGACCGCTGGCGAGGGCGGCGTCATCATCACCAACGACGACGCCGTTGAACGCAATCTACGTTCGGTCCACGACTGTGGTCGCTTGCCCGGCGAGTGGTTTTATAGCCATTTTTCCTACGGCTCGAACTACCGGCTCAGCGAATGGCAAGGTGCTGTACTTAATGTCCAACTCGAACGGCTCGACGACCAAATCCGTCGTCGCGATGCCAACAGCTTTCTCCTCGACAAACTACTAGCGGATATTCCTGGCATCACTCCGCAAACGCGCGATGCTCGTTGTACGCTCCATAGTCATTACGCGTATATTTTTCATGTCGATAGCAGCGAGTTCGCCGGCATCTCTACCGGCCGTTTCATCGAAGCGATGAACGCCGAAGGCATCCCCAATCAGGCCGCCTACCCCGAGGTCCACAAGATCGACTTGTTCCAAAACGGTGCTTACCGGTCGCGATTGTCGGGCGAGCAAGCAACCGAGGAACATCCGTTTCTCCAGGCCGATTTCCCCAACGCCCATCGAGCTGCGAGCGAAGACTATTGGGTTCCCCAATACTGTCTGCTGGGCGACGAGCAAGACATGCAGGAAATTGCCGCGGCGATCCGTAAGATTCAAGCCTCCGCTGACAGCTTGAGTTAGCCCGGATTTCTCACTAGGATTTTACCACCAAGGGCCAGCGCGGCCTCTGCCCGCAACCAAATAGTTTAGGAATTTCTCGCAAAGGCGCTAAGTCGCAAAGAACGGGGAAATTTCGCTTCTCAAGCCTCTTCTCGCGGCTTCGTAAGGTAATTTGGATCTCGCAGAGACGCTGAGACGGCAGAGCTACAGTATTCCAGTTTCCTCTGCTGTCTCTGCGCCTCTGCGAGACAATACCTTTTCTTGTTTTCCTTTGCGACTTAGCGCCTTTGCGAGAAATTTTCGACGTTTAGCGCAAACATAAAGCCAAGGGGTTTGGCCCCTTGGCTTTATGTGTTACTGCTCAGCAATCCGTTTTACTCGACACGAATTTGCGTCGACAATCCGTATTCCAGTGGGCCGAACGGGTAAGTCGCTTCGGCATAGAATGCGACGTGTCCACTCTCAGGCCGGTCGACGAGGGCCACGGCCTTGCCATCGTCTCCGACCTCAATGGTAGTTGCCTCCCATTTCGAGGGCCGAAAGTCTAGCGTATCCGACTTTGCAACCCATAACTGCACTGTCTTCGGGCTTTCTTTCGACTCTACCGTCAGGCGGAATTTCTTACCCTCGTCTTCGTGCTTCCAGCTCAGCTCGGGCATCGGAGTTTCGGACGCTGTGTGCTGCGAGAAGACTGCCAGCGTGGTCATGGCATCGCCCCGGCCGTCGCCCAATCCATGCCCTCCATTCGGCACATAGATCACATGCTTGGGCCCTACCAAATCGTCCCAGTACTCGTTCATCGCATCGACAACCCAATAGCGATCGTTCGTGCCGTTGATCAGCAACTTCGGCAGCGTCAGTTGATTGCGATAAGTGTAAGGATCGACCCAACGCATCAGTTCGTCGGCTATCGGATCTTCTTCCTCTTTCACAAGCCCTTTGCTCGTGTAGTCGACAATCTGCTCGCTATACTCGCCCCAACGCTCGATCTGACCTTTCATCTGCGGCTTGAAGTTCAGTGTGTCGATCACAATCGGCGCGATGCCAATCACACGCGGGTCGGCGACCGCGGTTAGCCAACTTGTCCAGCCGCGTTTCGATGCGCCTGTCACGATAAAACGATCGATCTTTGCTCCAAAAAACTGCTCGGCCAACTCATTTGTCGCATCCATTGCCTTGACCGCACTTTTCGCCATCGGAAACAGCAGCGGCCAAGTCTCATCTTTTGTCTCAAGATACTTGAGAAATGACTCGGTGATTAAATCATCCTCGACGCGATCGCCAAGCAACGGTTGATTGGGCACGGTATGCAGAATCACACAGGGCATTTGCGCCATGGCTGCCAACTTGGTGCCCACCTCAAGGTCGTCATCGTCTGGTAACCCACCAATGCGACCGCCGGTAATAAACAACAGCACGGTGCGACCGTGCTTGATGTCAGAAGGCACAAAAATGCTCATTGTGTGCTGCCACTTAATATCTTGCCAAGTCTGCGAAGTCAGCTCGACATCGATGACCGTGCAACCGTTGTGCGTGCTATTCCCACGCATTTTCCATTCATAGCTATCATCCGGAGCGTTGACATATTTTTGAAGTGGCGTAGTCACTATCGCTGTCCCTGCTTCCTTGGCCCCCGAGTTCGTCGGCATCGCAACAGCCAACCCCAAAACAAACAACATTCCAATCTTGATTCGCATGAAAAACCTTCCCTAAGAAAGAAAGTGGAAATTACACCCCATGGTCACGTCAACCTGAGCATCTAGCGACAGCATACACTACCGCCCTCGCTTTCTCCATTCACTCCCCGATCCAAGTCCAGAGAATTGCAAAGTCATGCTGCTACAAGCGGAGGCGGCGGCTGAGCCTGAATAAACCGCGGCTTCCGCCTGCGGCTACTACGGAGGCCTGCGACTTTGCAATTTTCCTGCCGTTCATGCTGACGCAAGCTCTGCAATGTACTTGTAATCGCCGCGGGACGAGTCGAAAATGAACTCGCTCTACCAACCTATGCGGCAAACCCTAACTTTGTATGGAATCTTACACTTGGCTGGCACTTGAGTGTTCCGCCCCACCGAAGACAATGGAACCACATCGTCCATAGCCCGGTCATCCTGGCCGGAAGCACCAAAATAAAAACAGCCGACCGAAGGAAAACCCCATGCTCGCAAACACTGCTCACCAACTCAAAACAGTTTCTCATCTGGTTATCGCCACGCTCGCTTTCGTTGCGCTCGCCGGCGGCAACGCAACCACACATGCAAAAAAACCTACCCGAGATATCACCGATCAACTTTCCGCCGGTGCCGACATCGACACGATTGCAGACCATCTCTTCCAAGCCCGAAAGACGGCCAGCGTCACGCGCGCCCTGGCCCTCCACTATCCCGAAATGGATCGCGACCAGGCCTACAAAATCCAAATGGCCTTGTTGGAAAAGATGCAAGCCGCTGGCGAAAAACTCGTGGGTTGGAAAATGGGCGGCACCATCATCTCGAAGCCGGAGGACAAGCTCGACCCCATTTTTGGCTTTATGCTCGCTTCCGACCAATACAAGTCTGGCGGCACCGCCCCGGCCAATCGCTTTGGCGACGACACTCCGATCATCGAGGCCGAAGTCGGTTTTTTGATCAGCAAAGATCTCGCCGGCCCTAAAGTCAGTCGAGAACAACTTGAAGCTGCCATCGGCGGTGTCGGTGGGGCTAGTGAGTTGATCTCCGTCCGAGTGCGCGACACCGAAGGCGGAATCAAAGCGGGCGTCGACCTCGCCATCGCCGACGGCCTCGGCCACGGTGGGTTCATTATCCCCAGCAGAATTGTTCCTCTCGCCCAAGCAGGCTTCGACACCGAGACCGGCAGTGTCAAAATCAATGGCAAAGTGCTCGCTACAGGCGCCGCCAAATCGATGATGAACGGCGCACCGTTGGACGCCGTCCTCGCGCTCGCCAATCGTTTGCTAAAGCACGGACATCACCTCCGCTCGGGCGATATCGTCATCATTGGCTCGATGCTCAAGTCTCCGCCCGCCGTTGCAGGCGATCATGTGGAAATCATTTTTTCGTCTTACGAATCGTTGAGCATCGACATCAAATAACTTGAAGGCAGACAGCAAACGAGAATTTACCAACCTGTAATACTTCTACCATCTGAAGTAATGGAACGCGGAGGAACACAGATCAGACGGATTTTCACGGATACAAAAAAGAAGATTGTTGAAATCATAGGACTAAAGATCGAAACAGACGGCTGACCAGAATCGTCTTGTAATCGGCGACTATCTGCTAAAACAGCATTCATCTGTGTTCTATTCTGCTTCACTCGGCTGAAGTGTTACACCAACCTAAACTCGACGTGCTGATTTTTTACCACCGAGTAAGGAAAGAGAACCGCTAATCAGCGCTGCTCAACGCAAATAAGAGAAAAATGAAATCTCAACATCAAGTTACCCGACGCGACCTCTTTCGTATTGGCGGCACCCATGCCCTTGGTTGGGCGATGGCCGAGGCCTATCTCTCGTCGCCGCTTTTTGCTGAAGACAGCAGCAACCATAAATCGCTGAACCGTTTTCCGAACATGCTTCAGCGGTACTTTGTGCAGCAAGTAAGACAACTCGACGAGGCCCGCGACCTGAGGCTCGCAAAGCTCAGCAGCGCTGCCGATGCGCAAGCGTACGTCGAGTCGGTGCGCGGAAAAATCCGCGAGTCGTTTGGGCCTTTCCCCGAGAAAACACCCCTGAACGCCCGCGTCACTAGCATTGTCGAGCGAGACACCTACCGTATCGAAAATATTCTTTTCGAAAGCCGCCCCGGGATGATTGTCTCGGCAAACCTCTACGTTCCCACTGGGCGCGAATACCCTCTGCCCGGGATCGTTGGCACCTGTGGTCATTCGCGCAATGGCAAAGCAGAAACCGCCTATCAATCCTTCGCACAAGGGCTCGCCCGCCAAGGCTACGTCGTGCTGATCTACGACCCCATCGGCCAGGGCGAACGCCTCCAGTACCCCGACGAGCACCTCAAGTCCAAAGTCGGCGTCGGCGTGGCCGAACATCTCAAGGCAGGCAACCAGCAGTTTTTGGTCGGCGAATTTTTTGGCAACTGGCGAGCCTGGGACGGTATCCGCGCGCTCGACTATCTGCTTTCCCGCAAGGAAGTCGATCCGAATCAGGTCGGCGTCACCGGCAACTCGGGCGGCGGCACCATGACCACTTGGCTCTGTGGGGTCGAATCGCGTTGGACTATGGCCGCCCCGTCTTGTTTCGTCACCACCTTTCGACGCAATCTCGAAAACGAACTCCCCACCGACACCGAGCAATGCCCCCCCAAGGCCCTCGCCCTTGGTCTCGAACACGAAGACTTCCTCGCGGCGTTGGCTCCTAAGCCAATCATTATCCTTGCCAAAGAAAAAGATTTCTTCGACGTTCGGGGAAGCGAGCAAGCCTATCGCCGACTAAAAAAGCTTTACCGTTTGCTCGGCAAAGAAGAAAACATTGCCCTCTTCACCGGCCCCACCGCGCACGGCTACTCTCAAGAAAACCGCGAGGCCATGTATGGTTTTTTCAACAACGTCACCAAAATCTCTGACAGCAATAGCGAACCAGCACTCAAAATCGAAAAAGACAAAACGCTCCAATGTACCCCCAACGGTCAAGTTGCCGAACTTGGCTCCAAAACAGTACAAACCTTCACACGCGAAATCTCTCAGCAACTGGCAAAATCTCGCGGAAAAGTTCCGCCAGAAAAACTCATCCCCATACTTGAAAACTACCTGCAACTAGCGGATCGTCCCGCCGCACCCGACTACCGCATCCTTCGCCCCCTGCCGAAATCGCAACGTGTCGGCTATCCCAAATCCAAACCTTACGCCACCACCTACGCCGTCGGCACCGAACCGGGCATCGAAGCCCTGGTCTACCGCCTCGACAAAAAAAATCGTCTTTCGCGTCCCCCAGCCGATAGCAAGCGAGCGATCCTCTACGTCTCGCACCTTTCCAGCGACAACGAGCTACGCAACGAGCCGCTCATCCGCGATCTGCTAACCGCCGAACCCGACTCGACGCTCTACACCGTCGACGTCCGCGGCATCGGCGAATCGCAACCCGGTACGTGCGACCATAACTCGTTCCACTCTGCTTATGGTAGCGACTTTTTTTACTCGATTCATTCGCTCATGCTCGATCGCCCCTACCCTGCTCAACGAACCCACGATCTACTCTCGGTGCTCGGTCTTCTAAAAAACGTCGGCCACACCGAAATCCACTTAGCCGCCAAGGGTTGGGGCACGATCCCCGCCACTTTCGCCGCGATACTGCACGACACAGTAAAACAGGTCACGCTCAAAAATTCCCTCTCGTCCTACACCACCTTGGCCGAGTCAGAAGATTACGATTGGCCCCTATCTTCGCTGTTGCCCGGGGTCCTCCAACACTTCGACCTTCCCGATTGCTATACTGCCCTTGCCGCCAAGCAGTTACACCAAATCGACCCCTGGGGCGCCAAGTACAACACCAAGTTTGCATCCTAGGATGCAAAAAACCTGCCGCGTTTAGTGCATGTCGCTGATGTGTGGCACTTCCGGCCAGGATGGCCGGGCTATGTAGTCCTGTCGTCTCCGGTACTCAAGTGTTAAGTGCTGTAACACGCAAAGAAAACGAGAGAAAGCAATTCAATGATCCGATCTACTTTTTACAACTCACTGTCGCGTCGCGGTTTTCTCAAACAGGCCGCAATCGGCGGCGTTGCCTTGGTTGGAAGTAGCTCCCAAATGCTTTCAGCCGCCGAGAAGCCGAAGGAGCATTCGCTGCGTGTGATTTCCTACAATGTCTACAATTGCACCGGCTGGCCGAAAGATCGGGCTTTGGCACATACGGCCACGGCCAAGGGACAAATGGCAGAGCGGTTCGCGTTGGAGTTGGCGCTTTACTCCCCAGACATCATCAACTTCTCGGAGTCGCCTGCTGAACCTTTGGTGCAGGAAATCGCTAAGTTGCTCCAGATGAATTACGTATTCTTCCCTAGCGGCGGCAATTGGCCAGGTGCCCTGTTAAGCCGTTACGAGATTGTCGATTCCGAGAATGTTCCGCTCGGGGGTCGCGAGCGGGCTGAAGACCTTTTCACTCGACATTGGGGCAAAGCAACCGTTCGCCTGCCAAGTGGTGAAGCGTTGGACGTCCACTCGGTCCATCTACGCCCACCTCCATCTTCCGACATTCGAATACGAGAAATCCACGAAATGCTCAAGGCGATGCAGAGCGACCTCAAGGCCGGTCGATCCATGCTCTTGATTGGTGATCTCAACCATAGCCCCGCATCACAAGAATATCCCCTATGGATCGACGCCGGGTGGGTCGACACATTTGCCGCCGTCGGAAAAGGCGAAGGGCTGACGATCAAATCCGATAAACCCGACTTGCGATTTGATTACGTGCTGGCAACCGGACCGATCGCGCAAACGGTGGTCGAGTCCAGACCGCTGTTCGAGGGAGCGTTTCGCACCAATACGTCAGACCCAAGTTCATTTGCGCTTAGCGACCACTTGCCGCAACTGGCCGTTTTTCGCTAACTCGAACCACACGAAAACTAGCAAGGGATTTCTCGCAAAGGCGCCAAGTCGCAAAGGAAAC
This sequence comes from Planctomycetota bacterium, assembly GCA_013152205.1. GTDB lineage: Bacteria > Planctomycetota > Planctomycetia > Pirellulales > Lacipirellulaceae > Bythopirellula. The sequence continues at coordinate 27,490 of JAADGV010000027.1, read as the reverse complement.
AGTAAGAGGGATTGTCTCGCAGAGGCGCAGAGACAGCGGAGAAAACCGGAGTGCTCGAAAAAATAGTTTTTTTTCTGCGCCCTCTGCGGTTCAATGTATTGCTGTCTACCTTGTGCAACTGTGATTTTTGGCTGGTTTACTAATTCCATAAGGATCACCGCGATGAAATCTCACTACTCCTTGTTCGCATTATTCCTACTCGTCGCCAGCAGCGCCGGTGCCGAGCAGCCTGCGGCTTATACTATCCCTACGCTTGATCTGGCCGATCAAACCGACCGCCAAGTCGTCGTCGATCGCGAATCGGGCCAATACCTTGGCCATGTTTCCACCGTTTTGCTTGAAGACAACAAAACCATTCTCTGCGTCTACCCCAAAGGCCACGGTGGTGGCGCCATTGTCTACAAACGAAGCAACGACGCCGGCCTCACTTGGTCCGATCGGCTCCCCACGCCCAAAAGTTGGGCCACCAGCAAAGAAGTCCCAACGATCCATCGCACGGTCGATGCCGATGGCAAAAAACGGCTTATCATGTGGTCGGGCCTCTACCCTGCTCGCCTAGCCGTTAGCAAAGACGACGGAGCAAGTTGGTCAGAATTAAATCCGGTCGGCGATTGGGGCGGCATCGTCGTTATGGGATTCGTCGAAAAACTTAGCAAGCCGGGCCGCTACCTGGCGATGTTTCACGACGATGGTCGCTTCTTCACCAAAGAAAACAAACAACAAAAGCCCGTCGAGTTTCGACTCTACAAAACCTTTTCAGCGGATGGCGGACTGACTTGGTCGTACCCAGAAGTCGTACAAAAAAACTCGGACATCCACCTCTGCGAACCTGGATGTATCCGCTCGCCCGACGGCAAGCAGCTCGCCGTCCTGCTGCGAGAAAACCGCCGCCGCCGCAACTCGCATGTCATCTTCTCCGACGACGAAGGACAAACGTGGACTGCGCCCCGCGAACTGCCCGCCGCCCTCACCGGCGATCGACACACAGGACGCTATACCCCGGACGGGCGTCTCTTCATCTCGTTCCGCGATACTACTCGCGAAAGCCCCACTAAAGGCGATTGGGTCGCCTGGGTCGGCACTTACGAAGACATTGCCCAAGGCCACGAGGGCCAGTACCGGGTTCGTCTCATGGACAACACCAAGGGAGCCGATTGCACCTACCCGGGCGTCGAAGTGCTGCGCGACGGCACGCTGGTAACCACAACTTACGGCCACTGGGTAAAAGGCGAAATGCCATTCATCGTCAGCATTCGGCTCAAGCTCGAAGAACTCGACCGCATGTATGCGGGGCAAAAATAGAGCTATTACCGCTTGCAGTGTTTGCCCACCGAGACGGTGGGGCTATATAGTCCGGCCCTCTGGGTCGGGAATGCCAAAATCCACGATGGTAATGCGTTCTAATCAAGTCGCTTAATCATGATGTTGCGGAACTCGACCGGGTCGTGATGCCCGGCAAAACCGAAGTACCCCGACTTCAGATCCTTGCCCGGGTGGACTTTGTTGTCCATCGTCTCGGTCACCTTGCTCACGTCGGCATCCAAAATCACCGAGCCGTTCAATTCCACCTTAATCGTCGACCCCTTCACCGTGACTTCCTGAAAGTTCCACTCTCCCGTCGGTCGTAGATAACCGCGCGTTGCCGGCACCAAGCCGTAAATCGAACCATGAAACTGACGTGCGTCCAGTTTTTCATACTTAGGATGGTCGTCGTCGAGCACTTGCAATTCACACATCGCATCGACCGAGGGACCCCCTTTGCCAGGGTAGCGAAGCGCTAAGCCGTTGTTGCCACCCGGCGGCAGCTTGAACTCTAGCCGCACAACAAAGTCGCCATACTTTTCCTTGGTAAACAGCGTTCCGCCGTGTCCTGATTTGCACGACAGCGAACCGTTGCTCACCTGATAGTTCTCAATCGCGCCTTGCCAACCGGCCAAGTCCTTGCCATTAAAAATCGACTCAAAGCCCTCGGCGTTCTTGCTGGCCAATCGCTTGTTCGCTTCTTCTGAAGCGATCTCTCGCACAAAGATATTTCGCCAACGAATTTCTCCACCATGCGTTTGCAGCTGGACGGGCCCGGTGCGCGGCAATGGCTTCGAGCGGTCCCAGTAGTTTTCCATGATTGCATGATCGACGACCAACTTGTCGTTAAAGGTCACCGACGTCCGGGCACCCACCTGTACAATCCGAAAACTGTTCCACTCGCCAAACGGCTTGTCGGCCAAGACCGAAGGATCTTTGCCAGGCGCGCCAGGCGAGTTATTCCACAAGCCACCCGAGCCTTTGTCGCCGCCGATCTTCCACTTGGCTTCTTCGGTCGAATCCCAAATCTGCACCTGCGGAGTGCCACGCAAATAGATGCCACTATCGGCCAACGGAACTGTCTTATAGTCAATCCAAAATTCCATGTCGCCAAGCTTACGATCGGTCGTCGCATAGACGCCATGACCATCATTCACCAACTCGCCACTTTCGATGGTCCAATGCTTCTTTAAGTCCTCCAAATCCGTATCTCGCTTCTTCGCCCGCTCATCGTCGCCCATCGCTCGTAGCTTGTAAGGGTTGAAGTGCCCCAGGCCATACCAACCTTCGAGGTTCTTGCCATTAAACAAAGCGGTCGCACCTTCGGGCACGTCCAGTTGGTCAGCCGCTTGGGTCAAACCGGCACCAGCCAGCAACACAAGACACATCAACAACGTTTGATACTTCATCACGAAAAAACTCCAAGCAGAATAACAAACAAGTGAATATCGTAATTTACTCAAGGCGAAAACGTAGGCAAAACAAAGCCCGCGAATCACACGAATAGACGCGAAAAGATTCGCAGGCTGCTTTCTTTTCAGCTTGAGAATCTCAGTCCAATGCAAGAACCTTCACGTTCTTGTACCAAACCTTCTGGCCATGATCTTGAAAACCCAAGTAGCCTGCCTGGGAAAAATCCTTCACAGCGCGTGGCTTGCCATCTAAGTGGTACTTGTGCTTCGTTCCATCAGGGCATAAGCCCGGCTTATCAAAATCGTCACAGTTCATCGTGCAAACCTTGCGACCGTTCACCTTCACATTCACCACCGGGCCTCGGCAGGTAATCTCCACGGTGTTCCACTCCCCGGTCGCCTTGCCAGCACTCTCCGTCGTGGCCATCAAATCGTAGATCGCACCGAAGTCATGCTTACTAGTCCCCTTGCCGCTCATCACCTGAGCTTCGAAGCCCGTATGTACCGGATTCGTTGGATCTTCGATGCGGAAGAAAATCCCCGAGTTGCAATGCTCCGCCTCCCACCTCACATCACACTTAAAAACAAAGTCGCCAAACTGTTTTTCATGAATAACGATGTACCCGCCCGACTTGTACGGCAGAAGGGCCCCGTCTTCGACCGGCGTGGCAATCGACTTTCCGTTATTACATTTCCAGCCGGTGTGATCTCGCCCGTTAAACAACAGCTGCCAGCCCGCTTTTTTCTCTTCGTCCGTAAGCTGGTTATCTGCGGCCGACGCAACCGCACCGCAGCACAAGGTCAAAACTACTATCACCGACAACATTCGAATCGACATGGCAGGAACTCTCATGGGTAGAGACATCATGATAGGTAAACAGACAGGCCCGCTATTGTACCATCGCTTCATGCACGATCCAGCGGCCTTCTTGTTGGCAAAATTTGCGGCTTTCACACACTTTGCGAAGAAATACTAGCCGCAGGCGGAAGCCGTGGTTGAACCTGGAAAAACCGCGGCTTCCGCCTGCGGCTACGACAGGATCTCCGTTAGCTCTCTGAGGTTTGCCACAAGGGAAGCAATTTACTGGCTCCCCAGAGCGCCACGAGCGGCAGCACAAGAATGATGCCAGCGGCAACGAGCCCTTCACGGCCGCCCCAGTGCAGCGGAAATTCAACAAACCCGCGGAAACTCTTTGAAAAAATCTGGCCTCCGACCACCACATTCCACCGCATCGCAAACACCTGCACCAAGAGCAATATCCCAGCCAGCCCGCTCAATGCGTTCATCATCCAGGGCGGAAGTTTCGGCCTGGTGGCAATCATCAACAGAAAAAACGGGACGACGGAGCCAATCAACACTTGCACCACGCCATAAGAAAACGCCAAGTGCTCGGTGAGCAGCGTCGAGAGCACATGCCATTCGGCGCTCGACTCATACGCCATGTGAATCAATTCCAACATCTCGAGCGAGAAAGCAACTATCAGCGAACCCCACAGGTATCGCGACAGAGATCGGACACAGTCGGCGTCCGGCTTCACGCCACGGCGCCAACTGAAAAACAAGTACAACAGAATCAGTGCGGCAATCCCCGACACAATTGCCGAAACCAAAAAAATCACCGGCATCAGCGCCGTCGACCACCAGGGATTTGCTTTCACGGCACCAAACAAAAAACCGACGTAACCATGCAGCACGCAAGCCGCGGGAATACCAATGATCGCCAAAGCTCGAATTAACCATTGGTCCAAGGCACGCGAACGGTCCGAAATTTCACGAACCCCCAGAGCCAGCACTCGATAGATGACGCCACTGATTCCGCTGTGCGTACTGGCTCGCTCGACAATCGTCGGTCGAAAAACCAGCCACACTTCAACCAACAGCAGCAATATGTAAAAGTTGTAGATAAATCCAAACCCCGACATCGCCGAGGTAAAGCTGGGCATGAACATGATATAGAATGCCCGCTCGGGATGGTGCAAATGGAGTAGCAGCGGAAGCGTCGCAAATGCACAGAAACAAAGGGCCGTCACCAGCGCCAAGCTGGCAACCGGCTTGAGCACCTCTTGGTGAAACACATGGTAAAGCGCAGAGACGACAAAAGCGCCAGCCACCAAACCCGTGATGTACGGATAGAGCACAATCATGATGCTCCACGGCACATGGGGATCGTTCGGAAAGACAAAGGAAGTCTCCGGCATCAAGTCACCTCTTCCGAGATACCCACATAACGGACCTTGGGGCCTGTCCCCAAATGTTCCTTCAAAACCTGAGTTGGGATTTTGGCAATCCGCTTGCTGATTTCGCTTTCCGGATCGTCAACCCGACCGAACAACCGAGCCCCAACCGGGCACGCCTCGACGCAGGCAGGCTGCTCGTCTCGCATGACACGGTGATAACACCAAGTACACTTATCAGCCGCTCCGGTATCGTGATTGATGAAACGAACCCCGTAAGGGCAAGCCTGAACACAATACGAACAGCCAACACACTGATCCGTATCGATCAGCTCAAACCCTTCCGGTGATTTATAGGAGGCCGGTACAGGGCAAACCTGGTTACACGGCGCATCCTCGCAGTGGTTGCACAACTTCGGAACAAAATAAGACCGGTCTACACTCTCAGGGTCAACCTTGGGCATGTTCGAACCGGCAAAGCCTTCCTCGGGCACCAGATCCACCTGAACGGTTCCATCTTTGAAATGAATGTACCGTTCGACCCACGTGCGATAATTTCCCTCGGGGACATTGTTTTCGACGCGACACGCCGTTAAACATTTGCCCGCTCCGATACACTTCTCTGTGTCGACAAGAAAACCATAAACGGGGCGGCTTTCCTTGTCAGCAGGGTTGCCCCCCGCGAGATCTGCTCCGCCTGCCGTTTCGCCATCGCTGCCATCGCCAGCTGTGGCCGGAAAGAGCGCAAGCGTCATGGTGCCCATGGTAATCGTCGAGATCTTATGCAGAAATTGGCGACGCAATTCCACCTCGTCCACTTCGCCTGCGCAGTTCGAGTCATTACACTGACAGTTGCTGTGGTCGTTTTTTTCGGACATCAATCTATCTCTCCGTGATTACAACTACGGCGCTGTGTCGTGGCCGCCATGACACTCGAAACACGTTTCCGGATCCTCGGGTTCCCCGGCTCCCATTTCCTCTAGGTGCTCTGCTACGTCGATTTTCTGAAAATCCTCGGGCATACCCACCACACTCTCATGGCAGGCCAAACAGGTCGCCCGATCTTTGGTAATGTATAAATCAATTTTCGTCATGAAGTCCCCGTCCCAATCCGAAGCAGGATCGATCGAAACGTCGGACGACTCGGCCGCCTTCCTCGCTTGGACGATATGCTCTTCGCCCAAGCCGTGACAATGCACACAGCGAACGGTGATATGCACCGCCTCGGCACGCTCTTCGCCCACATCCTCATGGCACTCCAAGCATGTCGCATCCGCTTGAAAACGGCTTGGCAGCGCTGCAAGATCCGTCATTGCCGTGGCCCGATACGGACCATATTGGCCAAAGCTCTCGGGAATCATTTTGCTACGAACAAACAAAAACCCCGCACCGCTGGCGACCACCAAGAACAGCAACGTCCATAGATGCCGCGTGTCTCTTACGAATGCCCGAATCCAATTCATCGAATCGCCCCCACAGCAGAAGGAAGCGATGCCGTATCGAAGTTCGAAAGTAGTCGCATCGAAAATCGGCTCATGTCAGGTCCACGTTGACGGCGATTTCTCGCAGCCTAGCAATTGGTACTCAACCAGGGAGGGAACAAACGGGAACCAAGCCTCGGAAGGACCAGTTCCACCGCCACCCATGTTACACCGACTCTTGCTGAAACGCAAAGCGGAGATCATCGACTCCAGGACAATTGCAAAGTCACTGTAGGAAGGCGTCTCCCAACCTGCGGGAGGCATCTCCCGACGCCGAACGAGTCAAATGCCGTGTGACTTGCCGTGACTTTCGGCGTCAGGAGACGCCTCCCACAATCACAGATTGCCGACTTTGCAATCCCTGAGCTTTCAAAGCATGTCAACTCTCAAGCGTTGGCAGCGAAAGAATAACGAGGATACCCGTCGTCGTGCCAACCAGCATTGCCAACAGAAGCATGGGAGCAGGCTCGCTCAAGTAAATGCCCATAAGAACTACCGCAAGCGTCAGGCCGATGGCTTTGGTTCGAGTCGAACGGCGGATGCTGCGGTGATGTTGCCAGTTGCTAAGCAAGTCACCAAAAATGCGCGAAGCAAGCAACCGATCGTGAAGCTGCTGCGAACTTCGCAACAGAAAGTAGCTCGTAAGCAACAAAAACGGCGTGGTGGGAATGCCCGGCAACACGATGCCTACGAGGCTACAGCCAAAACTAACCGCTGCTAGGATGAGGAACGCAATACGACGCCATCCCGTGGCAATCGTCGGCGCGTGTGCCGATAGCCCAAGCTCAGTAGTGGGCGCTACAGTTTGCGATATTGTCGAAAGCATTGCAAAAGTGCCAAATGGAAGTACTCGAAAAAGGCGTGCCTCTACTACAGCGCAGGGGCAAGTTAACCACAACGACACAACGGGCACAACGTGAATCTAGTAGGTAGCATTGAAGTCGTCCGCTAATCCATTCAAATGAGAGCGATTTTCACAAGAAACAACTCCTGCCGAATTTTGGTAGGCTTCGAACTGTGGGAAATACCTGAAATCCAGTCTTCTTTCGTCGTGCTCGTTGTGTCGTCGTGGTTCAACCTTGCGCAGTAGTACTACGTTACATAGCTTAAAAATTTGGCAATGTGGCTCGAAGAAGAAATAGGCTGCCATATCGGGAGAAGAACGTGCAGAATCGTTGTAACAAGAAGTAAAACCGGGCCGAGCCGCAGGCGTAAGCCAGCGAAAAAAGGTGCTATCCCCCCAGCAGAAAAGAAAAGCTATCTTTTCAAAGTGGAATTCCCATTTCCAGCAAATTGCTTCCGAATACGTATTTGAAAAGGTGACCAGATGTCGACGACACAAACCTGGAGATCGTTCTTAACCAACTGGCCTGCTGAGTTCCAGCGCCGCGGGGTCTTGCTGTCCGTATTGAACGAAACCATCCCTTTCAACAACTTTTGGCTGCAAGACGAGATGATACTGATCGAACGAAAGAACCCCGACACCTCCGGGGCACGGTTTATCTTGATCACCTTCGATCGAATCGATTCTGTGCGACTGATCGATCCAGTGAGCGAATCAGCAATCGCCAAAGCCGGCTTCGCCGTCAACCGTGCCACCGCGACCGTTTAGAGCAAATTACCAAGACGCTCACACCCCACCCCAAACTTCATGCTCAGCCAGCAAAGCAAAAAGGCTGTCTGCCACCTCCGCTTGGCTTATCGGACGGCCACTCTTCCCACGAATTACAAGATCGCCAGCCCACTCGGCTTGTTCGTGGGGCAGTGGGCCAAAGGAATCGCCAACGTCGTCAAACGCCAAATCGAGGTGTTCGTTCAACCCGACCGTTGCCAAACGCTTTTCGAACGAAAAACTATCGCGGGTATTTTCCTCAAAACCAGCACCGTCTGGCCACAAGACGAAATTGGCCGGGAGTTTTTCTAACATCGCCACCTTGTCTACTGAGGCAAACCGATCGGAGGTTGCCATAGACACCCCAATGTTTGCCAACGGCTCGATTGCGTTGCTTGTTTCAACTCTCGACGGGGAGGGCAAAGCAGCTACGGGCATAGCCTGCCCAAACGTCGCTTCCCATACGGCCCCGTCGTTTCCGTCCACATCGTCGTCGGCCGTCGCATCGCCATCGTCAAGCGTTGCGCCACTCGACATTCCAAACCCTCGCTGCCAAGTTAAAAAGTCGAACCCGTCCGTGTAACCATCGCTATTAAAGTCGCCGGTAAGATTACCTACCTCAGGCTGCACTTCAAATGCACCGATGTCAATGCGGCTGCCGACGACCCGGCCAAAAGGCGCACCACGCTGATCGAACTCCGGCAAACCGAGGTTGCCTTGCTGCAGCGCTGGATCGCCAGCGTTGATGGCCGGGCTGCCGGCGAGGATCGCATGTGTTAGGGTCGGCCCACCGTTGTCGGCTAGGGGACCTAAGAGTGGATTGATGATGCCGTCGAAAGGACCGCCGATAAGATTGCCGTTGGCGTCGGGCAAGCCGACGGGCGCTTCGGCCAATCCCGATCCCCTGTTGTTGCCGAGCAGGCTAAAGTTGACATCGAGAACAACGCCAAGAAAACCGGTGATGTCGGGACCGACGGAGGAGCGATCTACGTTCTGGGCCACGACGGTGGAGTCGATCGACAGCGTGCCACTCCGCACGAATAGGCCCCCCCCGGAGCCAACACCACTACCGTCGGCATTGGAGGTATTGTCTGTAATTGTGCTATTGGCAACCGTGCTGAGTCCGCGGTCGAAGTGTATACCGCCGCCGTTGTTGTCGGCCGAGTTTCCGGAGATTGTGCTATTGGTGATGGTCGTTGAGTAGTCGGCAAAGATACCGCCGCCATCATTGCCGGCCGAGTTGTCCGAGATCGTGCTATCGGTGATTGTCATGCCGTCCCAGGAACCGATGCCACCGCCATCGTTACCAGCCGAGTTGCCCGAGATCGTGCTACCGATGATTGTCGAGCTGCCCCAAATACCGCCACCATTGCCAGCGGCTGAGTTGCCCGAGATCGTGCTACCGATGATTATCGAACTGCCCCTAATACCGCCACCATCGCCGTCGGTTGAGTTGCCCGAAATCGTGCTGTTGGTAATTGTCATCTCGCCGAAGTTCGAGATACCGCCACCTTTGACACTGGCCGAGTTATCTGAGATCGTGCTGCCCATAATCGTCATCGTGCCGTTAGCAGAGATACCACCGCCACTGCCACCGGTCGAGTTTCCCGAGACCATGCTGCCCATGATCGTCATCGTGCCGAACCAGAGTTTGACACCGCCGCCACCGTAGCTGGCCGAGTTGTCTGAGATGGTGCTGCCAGTGATCGTAATCGCACCGTTGGTCCAGATACCGCCGCCTTCGCCTTGACCGGCCGTGTTGGCTGAAATGCTACTATCAGTGATCGTCGTCGTGCCATTGCCCCGGATACCGCCGCCAAATTGAGCCGAGTTTTCGGAGATGGTGCTATCCGTGATCGTCATTGTGGCGAACAAGGTAAAGAGGCCGCCGCCGCTGGTACTGGCCAAGTTGGTCGAGATAGCGCTGCCGGCGATCGTCATCGTGCCATTCTTTGCAAAGATACCTCCGCCATCATCGCCGGCCGAGTTGTTCGAGATCGTGCTACCAGTGATTGTCGTGCTGCCCTCAGAACTGATGCCGCCGCCATCGTTACCAGCCGAGTTGCCAGAAATCATGCTGGAGCTGATCGTCGTTGTACCGCCGTTGGCCCAAATGCCACCGCCATTGCCAGCGGCTGAGTTGCCCGAGATCGTGCTACCGATGATTATCGAGCTGCCCCTAATACCGCCACCATCGCCGTCGGTTGAGTTGCCCGAAATCGTGCTGTTGGTAATTGTCATCGCGCCGAAGTTCGAGATACCGCCGCCTTTGACACTAGCCGAGTTGTCCGAGATCGTGCTGCCCATAATCGTCATCGTGCCAGCCCTGTTTCCAACGCCGCCGCCGCCGAGGCCGAAGCTAGCCGAGTTTCCTGAGATCGTGCTGCCCGTAATCGTCATCGTACCGAACCAGAGTTGGACACCGCCGCCGCCGCTGAAGCCGGCCGAGTTGTCTGAGATGGTGCTATCAGTGATCGTCGTCGCGCCGAAGGCCTGGATACCGCCGCCGCCTTGACCGGCCGTGTTAGCCGAGATGGTGCTATCAGTGATTGTCGTCGCGCCGTTGGCGTGGATACCGCCGCCGAAGCCGGCCGAGTTGTCTGAGATGGTGCTGCCAGTGATCGTCGTCGTGCCGAAGGCATAGATACCACCGCCGATACTAGCCGAGTTGCCTACAAGTAGCGAATCGGTCAGGATAAGGTTTCCCCGTGCGAAGATCGCGCCGCCGTCACCTGCAACATCGCCGCCGGTGAGGGTTAGGCCGCTGAGTTCCACATCGAGGTCCGTGGCAGAACTCCCATCGTCGATGTTAAAAATCCGCGTGCCGTCGTCGGTGGCGAAGACTCCGTCCGTGCCGTTGCCTGCGTCGATTGCAAGGCCGCTGGCGAGACTTGTGGCATCGATCGTCAGCGAGTCGGTAATCGCCAGTTCCCCCTGCGTGAGCAAGATGGTGGCACCGTCGAGTGCTGCATCAAAATCGATCGTATCGCTGCCACCGACCAAATTGGTTGCATAAATCGCTTCGCGAAGCGATGTGACCCCGTCGTTAAAATCAACCGTGTCGAGATTGGTATCGACGGTCACCACCGCCAGCATTCGCCGGTCTTCCAGTTGCTCGACGTGCAGACGCCGTGCTTGGGATGGTTGATTGAATGTTCGCCGCTGCTGCTGCGCTGCGAACCAGCTAAACCGATCTTGTTGCGACACCGATTGGGCCTCCTCTGAATGAACGTCGGTAGATGGTGACGCAGTATAGGCCAAATAGTGTAAAAAAGCGAGAAACGGGTAAGCTCTCTTCGGTTTTTCACAATGCGAAGCAATGCGAATTCACTAGCCCGACACGCAAGCATCAAACGCCCACTTTCCCCTTTCCGCTTTCGCCTTTTCCCTCTTCGCCAAGATCGACGCCCGCTTCGACCACCAGTCGTACTAGTTCGACCGCCGACTCGGCTTGCATCTTTTTGAAGACGTCGCGCCGTCGATTCTCTACCGTGCGAATACTAACCTCCAGCCGTTGGGCAATCACTTTATTCGCCTTACCTGCCACCACAAGATTGAGCACGATCCGTTCCGAGGGAGTCAACGTACTCAACCGATCCCGTATCTCTTGGCAACGGGCCTGCTCCGCTCGCCGTTGGGTGTCTAGCGCCAATGCCTTGCGTATGGCATTCCAAAGTTCATCCTCTTGGCACGGTTTGTCGAGCATCGTCACCGCACCACTCTGCATCGCCCGTACAGCCAGCGGAGTCGTGGCATACGCGGTCAATACAATCACCGGCAACGTCGCCCCCATCTGGCTGAGCCGTTCTTGCAGCTCGAGGCCACTCATGCCCAACATCCGCATGTCGGTCACCACACACCCAAGAGACTCGCCCGTATAAAACTCCAAAAACTTCTCAGCCGAAGAAAACGACTCGACCTTCAGCCCCATCGATCGCACCAAGGCAACTACCGAAGTCCGCGATCCTTGGTCGTCGTCCACAACAAAGACAACCGATTCGCCCGGCATAATTTATTCCTCCCAAACAGCCAGCTACGCAAAGCAGAAAGGCGTAGCCTCGCCCTCATTAGAACAAATTTTCGAGATGAATGGCAGCGCCAAAGCCCGAGCAAAAATCCACGAGTTCAGAGAAGGTGTAACCCGCAAGGGCGGATTAGGCGGCGAAATATTTTGTCTTCACTCAGCAGATACCCGTCCAGATCGAGGGCACACTGTGCCACATGGGCGTCTGGCGTCGAAATCGTGAGACCTTTGCGAGCCAGTCGGCTACGCAACGCACCAACACGCAACCAGTGTTCGACACTCGCGTCGCAGAGTGGCAGGTCACGAAGGAAATCGGCCAGTCGTTCCCGCTTGGTTTTGGTCAGAAAGCCGCTCATCAACTCTGCGGCAACCACGGGCGAAAGAAAAACACGCCCTTCTCGCAAAGCCTCATCAAGAGCCTTCTGCCCTTTGCCAGCCTCATTACTTTTCGCAGCAAAGTAAGAGATCCACGAGGAAGTATCAACCACGACGACGTTCACGATTCACTACGCTCACGGCTCTTCGCGATATCGATGTCTAGCGAAATCTTACCACGAAGCCGCTGGGCTTTTTCATAGGCTCCGGTTCGCTTGACCAACTCAAGGCCGTAGATGAGCGTCTCGGTAATGCCCTTCTTCGTGACACTTCGAGCATCATGAAGCAGGTCTTCCGGAAGATTGGCGGTGGTTCGCTTGATGGCATCCATACTAGAACTATAACATGTGTTCATACGCCCGTCAATACCGCGATCAATACAATCATACCCGACGACCTCTTTTTGTAAACCACAACGACACGACGAGCACTACGGAAACCATGAGGCTTCTTCGCCGTGCCCGTCGTGTCATCGTGGTTCAATTTCCTTGCAGCGATTATCGAATCGAGCTATTGCGTACTAGCAAATTCTTCTTCGCTAACAGCCAACCGCTTCTTCTAATAAACCACATCAAAACCAAAGTTCACGCCATTGATAAAGATGTCTTGCGTGCCAGCACCGTCACGAAAACCCATGTTCGGCAGTTCGTATTTGACCTGCTGAGAAGCTCGGCGGATGTTGTCGATAAATGTTGCCGTGTACCCCAATTTAAGAGCAATCGCCCCAGTGACTTGGAAGCTCGTTTGGAGACGTACTTCTATCACCGGCGAAAATTCCTTTTCTAGCTTGCCATGATTAGCGTACGTAGGCGGAAAATAAAGTGGCTTATTGAGTTGCCCAGGCACCAAATCCTGCCCTAACGCTGCCGTTTGCGAAAGATTTGCCGCATTGTAGCCAAAGAGGAATCTACCACCCCAATCTAATCGCATGCGGCGGCGTTGATGCATCCATTTCAAACCAATCTGTGGCCCCACTACATTATTCATGACCTGAGTGTCCCAGAAACTCCGGCCCAACACGCCACCAGAACCGTTGACGACAAATTGATCTCGTAACCGTAGATACCGAACTCCATAGGAGAGTTCATACTGATTACCCTGTCGCTTAGCCATTTTATGTCGGTTGCTGAGGCGGTGGGTACGCATAATTTCAACGCCCTTCATTTCACTCGTATTTCGAATATCTACCGATTGGAATGAAGTCGGAAGTTGGACCAGATCATCAAAGTCTGGATTTGCGGTAACAAAGTCAACGTCCGGAATGAAAGCCGTATCGCTCACAAAACCATCTGGCCCATGCTGCCCGTCCTTATCAATGTCATCTGCCAGGCCATCGCCATCAAGAATGCCATCCCCGTTCGAATCAGCCTCTAAAGCACCACCTGGAGAGCCGCCCACTACTAAGCCATCTACCACGTCCAAGAAACCCAGCATTAAGTTCAACGGGTCGTCAAAGACGATCAACACCGAACCCAATGGACTAAGAAGCAAACCATTTGGGTTTTCCGGGGTGACAATTCCACCCGTTGTGCCATCTACTCCAACACGCCCGAAGCCCAATGACTGAGCAGAAACCGCCTCGGGGCCATCCAATATGCCGACTAACCAGCCATTGTCACCCTCCCAATATCCCAACTCATATCTATCTCCCCAGCCAAACTCAGCGCGTGGGGCTGAGTTATTGATGGCCGTGGGCAAGGCTGGGGCAGGAATTGGAATCGTCGTGCCAGGAAGTAAAAGAAATTCGCCATCGTTGGCTGGATCGGGAATCAAGGTTCCGCCACTATCAAACTGCCTCCACGGATTCATCGATGCGGTGCTAGTGCCGCCGGCCCCAAGCGCGTGCCGCTCGCCAGTAAAGGCCCAGGCCAACTTGTCGTAGTTGAATATGAAGCCACCGCTCTTGCGCATCGGTCGGTCTTCGAAGTCGAAATCGACCGGTGAGAAAAATTGCAAATCCGAATCGCCAAAAGCGTCGGAATAGTAATCTTGAGCTTGAAGCCTCTCGACACTCGCCGAAATCAACAAGATGGCAGCCAGCCATGTACATTTGTTTTTTGCAATCATAAGTCCCAACTACCCTTGCTGGTGGCGACCGTTTCGAGACGCCATGTCCATTTGGTCCGTGCCCCCATGGAGCATCACTCACGGACCTTCTGTGCGGGTAGTATCGGACGTGGTAGTCGCACGGGTTGAGTAAGATCGGTAAAGACTGCCGATTTTGGCGGTTATTCGCAGCTAAAATGCTAGCATGGCCGAGAAGAAACCGCTTTGGCCGAGGGCAATTACAAAGTCGTAGATCCTGTCATAGCCGCAAGCGGAAGCTGCGGTTGAACCTGAAAAACCGCAGCTTCCGCTTGCGGCTAGAATGGAACCCGCGACTTTGTAATCCTCCCGCTAGTACCGGCCTGCTTTTTGGCTCGATCTTGTTTATTCTGCTATGCTTACGTAGGGCCTCAATCGGCTCGTTTTTGTGAGTTAAGTGGGTAGCCGGACCGCCACACGGTCCGGAGTCAGGTGTGCCTTCGGCTATTTGCCAACTCACAACTTCTGTGCTTGGAGACAAAAGATAAACACATGAAACCACTTGCTAATAAAACACGACCTTCCGTTGTTCGTGGGCTGCTTTGCTTCGCCAGCTTGCTGGGATTGGCCACCGCATCTGCGGCGCCGCCGGCCCCAGTCGAAAACCAACTTGGCGAAGAATGGGTCCGCTTGAGCCGCGACAAGCGTGGCCGACCGCTGGCGCTTGAGGTTGCTATCATTCGCTACGTGCCCACAAAACATGTCAAGCAACGCAACCACAGCGAGTGGGTCGACTTGGTAGGTGCCATTCATATTGGCGACCGCAGCTACTATCGGCAGCTCAATAAGCGATTTCGCCAGTACGATGCGGTGCTGTACGAGCTGGTCGCCCCGGAGGGGACGGTCGTCGAGCAGGGGCGAGGCACTCCGAATACCAATCCGCTTGGAGCCCTACAGAATGGCATGAAGTCGATGCTAGAAATCGAGCATCAGCTCGAGCAGATCGACTATACGCAGCCCAATTTCGTCCACGCCGACCTCTCGCCCGACGAGTTCATGCAATCGATGGAAGACCGCAACGAGGGCTTCGTGCAGCTTTATTTCCGGATGATGGGTCAAGCCGTGGCTGAGCAGAGCCAGCAAGCAGCCCGAGGAGAATCGGCCGATCTCGACATCTTTTCCGCCCTACTTTCAAAAGATCGACCGCGAAAACTAAAAATCGCATTGGCCAAGCAGTTTGAATCGATGGAAGCGATGCTCAGCGGCTTTTCGGGCCCCGACGGGTCGACGCTAATCACCGAACGCAACAAACGTGCATTAGAGGTGCTTCGAAAGCAGCAGACAGCAGGCAAAAAGAAGCTCGCTATTTTTTACGGGGCGGGCCATCTGACCGAAATGCACGACCAACTGACCGAGCAGTTCGACATGCAGCCCATCGGAATTACTTGGATCGAAGCATGGGATTTGCGAAAAAAATAGCTTCCGCAGTCCCTCAAGTCAAAAAAACCGTTATTAGCCGTGAGCGGAAGCCACGGTTTTTCTAGCCTCAACCGCGGCTTCCGCCCACGGCTAGCATGACATTGCAATCGTCCTGCCACTTGCAAGGGATACCTAGCCCGAACCGCCCTTGCCTGCTAAAATCTGGGGTTTAGACAATCAAACCAGCCCCCGCTGTAGGAGCCGCCCCCATGGCTAAGCCAGGTCGCAAAGTAAAGAAAGCCAACCACGGCAAACGCCCCGCGTGTAGCCGTCCCCGCAAGAACCGTCGCCAAAAAGTGAAGACCTAAGCGGAGTTCGCTGTCGTGGGTGGCAGAGATTTTATTGTTGATCCACGCGAGATCGACTATTCCAACATCGTCGCCGATCTCGAAGAGATCCGCCGTGCTAATGCGCAGCGCGATGCCATGGAGCAGCTCACGGCAATCGTCTACGACGACCCCGAGCAGAACATCTGCATCGGATACCGAGATACTTCAAAAGACGAGTTTTGGTGCGCCGGCCACATGCCAGGCATGCCGTTGATGCCCGGCGTCATCATGTGCGAAGCCGCAGCGCAGATTTGCTCTTTCCATTCGCGTCGCAACGACCTGCTCGGCTGCGAGGTCGTAGGCTTTGGCGGCTTAGACAACGTGCGATTTCGAGGCATGGTGCTGCCGGGAGATCGACTCACGATCGTCTTGCAGGTCATCAAACTGCGCCGCAACCGCATGCTAACTTGCCGCTTCCAAGCGTTCACCAACAACGCACTAGTATGCGAAGGCGAAATCCGCGCCATCCCCCTACCAATCGACGAACTACGAAGAAAAATCAGTAACCCTAAGTAAGTAAAAAGAAAAAGAACCACGGAGACGCAGAGAGCACGGAGCAAGCGACCATTTCGATCAATCTAGAAAAAAGACCTCACTCATCTTTCTCTAAAAAAATCTCCGTGTTCTCTGCGTCTCTGTGGTGAACTTTCTTGCTTATTTTCTGTTTGAATTAGTAAAGCTTCCTCCGAGTGAAGCCGCATTCCCCATTCCGAAATCCGCACTCCGAAATCAATTCATGGGCCGACGCGCATTACGCAAGGTGAGTCCCGAACTCGATCTCTCGTTCCACCTGCGCACGGTCGAGCAGTTGCCCAATCCCTGCATTGCCAACGAACTCTTTTCCGACGAGGGGCCGCTCGAAATCGAAGTTGGCAGCGGCAAAGGCTTGTTCCTACAGAATGTAGCCACCCTTTATCCCGAGCGCCGCTATCTGGGGATCGAAGTCTCATTCAAATACGCACGCTTTACCGCAGCCCGCCTCGCCAAGCACGAGCTTAAAAACGCCATTGCCGTGCATGGCGATGGCTTGCGCCTGTTTCGCGAGCTGATCCCCGACGATTCTCTAGCGGGCGTCCACGTCTACTTTCCCGACCCCTGGTGGAAAAAACGTCACCGCAGACGGCGCGTGCTGAACGAAGCATTCTTGACCGACGTTGTCCGTACCCTCAAACCCCAGGGCAAGCTCCATTTCTGGACCGATGTCAAGGAATACTACAACGTAACGCTAGAACTCATTGCGGAGAAAATCTCGCTCTCCGGCCCAAGAGAGGTCACCCAACGATCGGCTGAACACGACCTCGACTACCTCACGCATTTCGAACGCCGAACAAGACTCAACGACGACCCCGTTTATCGGGCACAGTTTGTCAAAGAGTAACTCAAGCCTAAATTGAGGGGTGCCACTGTCTGGCTTGTCCAGCAGTGCGAAGTGGGTACCAGGGTTCCACTGCTGGGCAAGCCAGACAGTGGCACCCAATCCCTAGATACATGCCTGACGAGCCACTGCTACTTCGCCGTCTCGTAAGTCCGCTCAGCATCGCCTTCGCTGCGCGACTCGTAGTTATTCAGAGCAATGTCGTAAAGCTGTTGGCCACAAGGGGTAGGATATTCGCCCGTGATACATGCCTGACAAAGCTTCTCCGTAGGCTTGTCGATAGCTCGTGCAATCGAATCAACCGGCAAATAGCGGAGCGAATCGGCACCCAGGTCAGCCGCCATCGCCTCGAAAAGCTGCTCATCCGATTGCCCTTCGACCGCGAATTTGGGAGCAAACAGCTCGCCGATGGTCGACATGTCGATGCCATAGAAACAGGGAGCCATGATGGGCGGACAGGCAACTCGCACATGAATCTCCTTCGCCCGCCCGACCTCGCGAATTTTTTTGATCAGTACCCGCATCGTGGTCGACCGGACAATCGAATCCTCAACAAGTAGAACACGACGACCTTCAAGCACCTCGGGAAGCGGCGTGTACTTGGCCGCCGCCTTCGCCTCTCGCCCTGCCCCGCCTTCAATAAATGTACGACCCGAATATCGGTTGCGAATCAACCCTTCGACGCTGGGCACCCCCAACTGATAAGCCATCGAATCGGCAGCCGCCTTGCTCGTATCAGGCACCGGCACAACCACCGTATTATCATCAGGAGGCGTGTCCTCCAGCTTTGCCAACTCTTCGCCTAAAGTCTTTCGAGACAAATAGACGCTACGCTCGTCAAGCGTGCTGGCGACGTTGGCAAAATAAATCCACTCGAAGAAACAATGCGCACGACGAGGATTATCGCTAAAACGCTCGATGCTGATCTTCCCGTCAGCAATGGTAATCGCTTCGCCCGCTTCGAGCGATCGTATCGACTCGGCAGAAAATCCCAAGTTCACCAGGGCAACACTCTCGCTTGCTGCCGCAAACAACGGCCCCTCGATAGCGTAACACATCGGCTTGATGCCAAGCGGATCGCGTGCCACGAGCATTTCGCCCTGAGCATTGAGCAAGGCCAGCGTGTAAGCACCATCGAACCGTGTGGCCAAGTGACGCATCACATCAATCAGCGGCATGCGACGGTCGCCCGACAGCTCGCGGCTGATTTCGTGCATGATGATTTCGGTATCGGTCGCCCGAGCCAAATGATGATCGTCTTCATTCAAAAGCTTGTCACGCAATTGGACATAGTTGGCCAATTGCCCATTGAATGCAAAGCTAAACCACTTGTGCTTTTGTAGATGATGTCGCTCGAACGGCTGGGCGTAGCTGCAATCGTCCGCTCCACAGGTTGCATAACGGACGTGGCCAATGGCTGCTTGGCCTGCGTACCGCTTCATCAAACTTTCTGACTTGCCGCGATGGTTGAGCCGAAACGCCTGATTCACCGTGCCCAGCTTGCGATGGGTATCGATCAACTGTTGCCGATCGGGATTGTAGCTCGTCATCCCCGCAGACAGTTGCCCGCGATTCTGAATATCCAGCAGCATACGCGGCATCAATCGCGATATCTCGTCAGGCCCTTGCGATGGACAAAGGGGGCTGACTTCGTCGCCCGGCATATGATAAATCGCGGCAACACCGCACTCGTGATTCAGTTCGCTCATAAAAAAAGCTGGGGACGCTTGGCTGGAGGAAAACAATAGCCGCGATGCGAGGCATCGCCAGAGACGCCCCTGATTCTACGCCCCCGCGCCGAATCTCTCAACCGGCCCTAGGCCAGATACCGCTGAAAGGTTCCCCTTTGCCTGCAACTTGCAAAAGAATTGCAAAGTCATGCTAGCCGCAGGCGGAAGCTGCAGTCGAGCCTGAAAAAACCGCAGCTTCCGCCTGCGGCTACAACAGAACCTGCGACTTGCGTATCGTAGGTGCAAACCACATACTTCTGTTCACGCTACGGGCCGTACCCCTCGTCCAGTGGATGCTGAGCGTCTTTTCTTATTGATAAACCCTTTTTGATGGTTATACAAAAATGCGTCCTTTGTTGTTGCCGCTCGAATCGCTAGTTTACGGCCCTTCCTATGGCTGGCTTCAATATCTCATCCGTTCGCCACAGCCACTCGACGCTGAAGCAACCTGGCAAGATATAACGCGCTCGTTGCCGCCCGTGGTCGACTGGGTCCGCAACAATTGGCCCCTCCGTCCGCTTCGCCCACTGCTACTCACCGCAAAGATGAAGCAAGACCATGTGCTGGGCATCGCCGAGCATTACGATGTGTCGAACGATTTCTACGAGCTATTTCTCGACAAGAAATATATGTTCTACACCTGTGCCGATTTCCATAACGAAAACGACACCCTCGATCAGGCACAACAGAACAAAGCCGACTTCATCTTAAATTTGCTCGATGCAAAACCGGGCCAGAAAATCTTAGAACTCGGCTGCGGCTGGGGACCGATGCTCAAACGCATCTACGAACACACAGGCGACAAAGAAAACCTGTACGGCCTCACGCTCTCCAAAGAACAGGTCGCCTACAACCAGCAGCACAACGGTTTTAATGTCGAGTTCGACGACTTCATCACCCGCGACTACGAAGACGAATCGTTCGATTCCATCTACTCGATCGGCGCCTGGGAACATGTTCGCCCCAAAGAAATCGCCCCGCTCTCGAAAAAACTCTTCCGCGCCATCAAACCCGGTGGTCGACTCGTCCAACATTATTTCTGCCGCGTACCCGACCCACTGTTCGCGTCGGCCGTCTGTTCGCAAATCTATTTTCCCGGCTCGATCGGTTCGCCTTATCGCGCACACATCAAAGCGTACGAAGGGGCCGGCTTCCGGATCACCCACCGTTCGATCCACGACTACCGCCCCACCCTTCGCGCCTGGTTCGACAACCTGGCCGCCAACCGCGATCGCGCACTCGAACTCGTCGACGTCCAAACCTACAACCGCTTCCTCACCTTCTTCCCCGCCTCCTGGAGCTTTTTCGATCAAGGTTACGGAATGTTAGTGCGATGGGTATTGCAAAAGCCAATGGAGTAGCCCACTCAAGGTGGAAAAGGGATTAACCTCTACTTCTCAACCGGCACGGCAAAGCCCATGTGCATCTCTGCGTGCCGCAAACTGAATTTATCCCAATCTTCGCAACTGAGATCTCCGAACAGCGGGTGCATCGATCGGGTCCGCTCGGTCTTGCAGCGTTCGATAGCTTTCCGCAGGCGGTCTAAACTATCTTCCAGACCAACATCCTCGTGAGGATAGAACTTTCCCTTGCTCGATTTGCCAATTTTGAATCCCGACGGAAGCGCAACATTCAGCATCTTATGCTTGAAAATAGGTGCAGCAACCACACGCATTAGCCAAGGCAACTTAAAACCAATGCCATCGATCGAAGCATTAAAAGACCGAACCAGATGATCAAACACTTGTGCAAGCGTCCAGTTCCCCACCATCTCGACATCACCGCCAGCCAACTTCTCGGCATCGGCCAGCAAATCATCATAACTTTGATAAGACACTTGACGCCGGTTGCGTACAGTTTTGGTGTTCACCTCATTTGCATTTGCCACAACGACCGTCCTCTTCGATAAAAAATGGGGTTCAAAACGAGCAGTCGCGACCGCGTGGATGGGCATCTCGCACTAGGCCAACGACTTTGGTTTAATCCACGCTAAATAACAAGCGGCTGAAACTCCCGACGAGCCAAACAACATGCACATTACCATAATCTGATAGCGGGCAGCAATCAGCGGCGAAACTCCCGAGAGAATCTGGCCCGTCATCATTCCCGGCAACGAAACCAGCCCAACCGCAAACAGCGAATTGGTGATGGGAATCATCGCAGCCCCCAACGCCGTGCGACGCGCCTGTTCGTAATCGCCATGCTGCTTCATCTCGGCATCGAATCGCTCTGCCGCAAGGCTCACCGCATTCATCGCTCCGGCGAAAATCATTCCCGCCAGCGGAATCATTTTTTTCGGCTCAAACCAAGGGTCTAAATCCAAAACACCCTGCGTCACCAAGGCAAGCGTAGTCACTCCCCCCAGCACAATCGAAGCCAGCGCCTTGGCAAAGTTAGCACCAATCCGTTGATTCGAAGTCCGTAAGGCAATCCAACTGGCTGCGATAAGCATTGTCGACAACACACCAACAATAACCAGGCTATGCTCCGTCTGAAAAACATAATTCAGCACATAGCCGATCAGCAACAATTGAATCAACATGCGAGCCAACGCATAGATCGCCGTCCCCCCGCCAAGCGACCAACGATAAAGAACGACAACAACGACAACGACCGGCAAGAAAGAAAGAGCCAAATTTTGAAAAGGAATTTCCTGCATCAAGCCCCCCGCCGCTAGCGGCTTAGCAACCCCACCAAAAAATCAACCAACGCTCGATAACCATTCCCCGGCAAAGGCCCGTTACGATTGCCGCTGTTCATAGACGCTATGCAGCAATGCTTCGACGTCTTTGTATTTCTTCTTACGGGCGATGGCTTGGTCGAGCAGCCGATGCGACTCGGCTTCGCTGTGCCCCAAGGCTCTAAGCACTTCAAACGCTTCGCTAACAACATCCCGCTCGACATCCGCAGCTACCGGGCCATCGCGTGCCACCAACAGAGCAAACTTAGGCACCTTACGGCGGAGCTTGGCAATAATTCGCTCAGCGGTCGCTGGCCCAACGCCGGGCAAGCCACTGAGGCCCTTGGGGTCTTGGTTTTCGATCAATTGGGCGACTTCTTGCACCGGTCGCACCATCGCTCGCAGAGCTTTTTTGACGCCGACCCCATCCACCTGGCAAAACATCTCGAAGAACTCTCGCTCGATCGCGCTCAAAAAACCAACCAGCCGCGGCGTAAGCCGACCTTGCATCGGGTTGCCTTCAAGATACTCGATCGTATGCAACGAGATCTCTTTGCCGATCTTCTCCTGAAGATGACGTCGCGTGAACTCGGGAATAAGCACTTCATATTCAAATGCCCCCACAGCAAGCGTGAGATTCCCCCCGCCAAGGGTAACAACGGTTCCGGTAACTTTGGTAATCATAGAGTTGGGGACTGGGGGTTAGGGACTGGGGGCTAGAAAGGTGAAAACGCGGGTTGATAGCACAAAGCCCAGAGATCACAACCCTTGGGACTTCAAAGCACGCAACCATCGCCGACGGCATGCTGCTAAATGATACCAGCCCCTAACCCCAAGCCCCAAGCCCCTCTTAGCCAACATCTATCGCCTTCGCCGTGCAATAGTGACAAAAAGCGATCGCCAACGCATCTGCCACGTCGGCTGGCTCAGGAAATTTCGAGAGGCCTAGCTCGAATTGAATGGCTTGCTGCATTTGCAACTTCGGGGCACGACCATTGCCGGTCAACGTTTTTTTGACTTGCGTAGCTGCGTAATCTTCGACTTCAATCCCCCCCTGGGCCGCCGCCAAGCAGATCACCCCGCGGGCATGACCCATCAAAATAGCCGTTGTAGGACGACCGTAGTGAGCGTACAGTTTTTCGAGCGCCATCACGTCAGGGTGCAACGATTCAACCACATCGGTCACGCCCTCGTAAATCTCTCGCAACCGCCCGGTAAGCGAACCACGCGACTTCCCACGAATGATCCCCGCCTCGACCAGCCGAGGCCGCCGATCGACAATCTCCAACACCCCGTAGCCGGTCGTGTTCAATCCAGGATCGATGCCAAGAATTTTCATCCGTGATAATCTACCGCTTTCATAAATCAAACTCTATAGCCCGGCCATCCTGGCCGGAAGCGGAGGCTACGGTTGAGCCTGGAAAAACCGCGGCTTCCGCCCGCGGCTACAACGGAACTTGCGACTTTGTCGCTCACCTTACGCTACCCCCGACTCCACTCGGTCCCGCCCGGTCGATCCTCTAAGGTTACCCCCGCCTCAGCCAATCGGTCTCGAATGGTATCCGAAGTAGCAAAGTCTTTCTCCGCTCGGGCCGTTTGGCGGAGTTGGATCAACAGTTGCATCACACCGTCCAGGGCATTGTCTTCGCCGCCGCTCCAATCGGTGCCGCCAGCGCGATCTTCCAGCACAATTCCCAAGGGGCCAATACCGTCGCGGATGGCGTCTGCCGTGGCAAAGTTTTTATTCGCCCGAGCTTCGGTCCGCAGGTCGATCACTAGCTGCATCACTTGGCCGAGCAGCTCGTCGCCGCCGCTGGTGGTTTGCTCCTGTGTGAAGATGCCAAGCACCGCGGCAAGCTCCCGCAGCGTGGCTGCTCCTCGCACGAATGGTTCCACTTGGTCTGATGGTTGGCCCGAGGCCTCAAGGTCGTTGTCGTCGCAATACTTATTCAACCGACGGGCCAATTCGAACAACTCGCCAATCGCGCCGCCCGTATTAAAATCGTCGTCCATCGCCGCAAGAAACTTGTTTCGCAATTCCACAACGTCGGCCAACAGTTCGTTCGATCCAGCATCGATCTCGCCTTCGACGCGAGTCTTAGGCAAGTCCAATTCAAAGATGCTGTTGCCGGTGACTCGTTCGTACCGTTTGAAAAAACGATAAAAAGATTCCAAGCCCGTGCCCGCTTCTTCGATGGCCGGTTCGTTAAACAACACGGTACTGCGGTAATGCGTGCGGAGTAAGAAAAATCGTATTCGCTCGCCGCCTTGGCTCGCGATAAGGTCGGCCAGCCCGCCAGCCCCCTTGCTGCGGCTCATCTTGCCGCCTTCGTCTGCCGCATCGGTTTCACGCTCGCCCCGGCCACCAACTTTGCCGGCAGCGCTCGAAGCCCGCAGCAGACCATTGTGCGCCCAATAGGTAACCATGGGCCGTTGATGGCAACATTCGCTCTGGGCGATTTCGTTTTCGTGGTGCGGAAAAACCAAATCAAGCCCGCCGCCGTGGATGTCGAACGTCTCGCCAAGAATCTTCTTGCTCATGGCCGAACATTCGATATGCCAACCCGGTCGGCCTTTGCCCCAAGGACTTTCCCAAGAGGGCTCATCCGGCTTGGCCGACTTCCAAAGGGCAAAGTCTGCAAGCCCCCGTTTTCGCGCGGCTGCCCCTCCGCCATCGCCCTGCATCGCATCGACACGACGATTGCTGAGTTTGCCATACTCGCCATCTTTGCCAACGTCAAAATAAACGTCGCCTTCCGATTCGTAAGCAAACCCTTGTTCGACCAACGAAGCAATGATCGCGATAATTTCGTCCATACACTCCGTGGCACGCGGGAAATGGTCGATCTGGTCGACCCCAAGTGCCGTCAGGTTCTCGTTGTAGTCGGCGATGTTTTCTTCCGCCACTTCGAGCATCGTGATGCCACGCTCGTTCGCTTTGGCAATCAGCTTATCGTCGACGTCGGTGATGTTGACGACCCAAGAGACATCATAACCACAGTAGGTCAGATACCGCTTGATACAATCGAAGATCACAGGCCCGACCATGTGGCCAATGTGCGCTTTGTCGTAAACCGTCGGCCCACAAAGGTAGATGCCCACCTTGCCAGGCTCGACCGTACGAAACGGTTCTTTACGTTTACTTAGCGTATTGTAAATTTGCAACGAAGCGTGCGGTTCAGAGAGACTAGTCATTTCACATGTCGAGGGGGTAGTAATAGTCATAGCAGACAACTGTTAAATCAATGATAAGAAATAGCCGTGATGCTACGCATCGCCGGAGTCCAAATTACTTTCTATTCTTTCTATTCTTCACAACAACTCTTCTCCAACAAAACAACACACTGCGCTCGAACAATTTGCCGTTGCCCCACAGGCCCCACGCCTTCGCCCGTTTTGCCTTTGACGTTCACTCGACCGGCGTCGATCGAAAGCACCTCAGCAATTCGGCTACGCATCGCCCGTTTGTGCGGACTCAGCCGTGGCTGTTCCGCAGCCACCACACAATCCAAATTCACAATCTGGAAACCGGCCGCAGCAACTTCAGCAAACGCCAACTGCAACATCTCAGCCGAGTCGCGATCTCGATTTTCGTCGTCGGTATTCGGAAACAGCTCCCCGATGTCAGCCAAGCCAGCCGCCCCCAACAAGGCATCGGTGATGGCGTGCAGCAAAACATCCGCATCGCTATGACCAACCGCGTGCTGATCGTGCGGAATATCCACCCCGCCCAATCGCAACGGACCGCCCGCCGCCAAACGGTGGGTGTCGTCTCCCAATCCAACTCGCAATGTCGTGCCCAATTTCCCTCGCTTCACCAGATAGAAATTTACCTACATTCGCTCGGTTGTTAAAAAAATCCACGAAAGAAATCACCACAGAGGACGCAGAGGATCACAGAGAAACTTGTTTTTTGAAACCTTGGTTCCTTAACTTTTCCCTCTGCGTAACTCCGCGTCCTCTGTGGTAAAACCTTCTTCGTATTTTGCGTCGTGTCGTCGTGGTTCAATATCCTTACTCGATCGTAAAATCAGCACGTCGAGTTAAGGTCGGAAAATTCTCATCTGCCGATCGCCTTAAGCCAAGAGGCCGCAAACCCTCGGCCACCAAGCGAGAATTATAATGCGCCCCACGGCACCGCGAAATGGTGATCAGGCTTGGATTTTTTCCGCCGAAGTTGCTGGAATTGCCGCCATATCGATCCAGACATGGCAATCGCTGGCAGCCGGGGCGGTCAGCCGAACATCCATCCGCGTGCCATGAGCAAGGGCCTGAACCACTTTGATTCGCGCAAGAGGGCCGCGGAACGATTCCGCTTCGATCTCGGGCAAATGCGACAGCGGAGGACAAAAACCCGCATGAACAACCGCCGTCCGCTGGCCCGCAAGAAAATCGGCTCGTAGCGTGCCGTAAATCACTTCCTGCCCCAGTTCGTCCCTCACCCGATAGAGTTGCTGGACAATCTCCTCGGTCTCGCCTTCCCCGCTTTCGCCAACCGCCGCGGCCAGTTGCCGCTCCAACCCCTCCGGCGCGAATGTTTTCTCGCCAGCAACCATCGCCAGCGAAGCCAACACAAGCTCGTTTTCGAGATCGTGGCCTGTCTCGCCCGCCCCCCGGTCTGGGTGCCCTGCGTCGAAAAACGATTGCCGCCAGAACTGATCAGCCACCAACGCCGGCAACCAAATAATCAAATCCACCGTGCGTTCTGCCGGATATATACAACCAACCGCCAGCAACACCAACGACAACGACGAACCGTAGCCAACCAAAAGATCCCCGAGACGGCCAGATGCCGAAAGCTCAAGCTCTTCGACATCAACGGTAAGCGGAAAATATCTTCTCCAAGCAATACGCGTACAAGCCACCATCGCCATAGCGACAATCGCGGTCAGCAACATCGCCCCCGGCGGCAAATCTTTGCTCAACGCACCCGCAAATCGGCGCACGACTAAGAGCAACCCAATGGCATTTAGCGCCACGATGATCAAAATCACCAGTAAATTCAAAAGTCGCGTTGGGCCAACTGACATCGGCATGCTCCACAGACTCGGCGTTGACTATTGAAACCAACCGTCAACGTGCAAGCATACCGCGCATCAGCAACCAACACCTACATCAGTCTGCACTGCTAGCACCAGAAATGAATTTCTCACCACCAAGGACACAGCGTGGCCTTTGGCCGCAAACAAAAAAGGGGAACCGCTAATCCGCGCTAATAGATGATTGGACCTGTAAAGAAGATAGGATTCTCGCAAAGGCGCTAAGACGCAAAGGAAACAAGAAAAAGGAATGTCTCGCAGAGACGCAAAGACCGCAGAGAAAACTGGAATGTTGTAGCTCTGCCGTCTCAGCGTCTCTGCGAGATCCAATTGCCATACGAGGCCGTGCGTGAGAGCTTGAGAGGCTAGATTTCCCCATTCTTTGCGTCTTAGCGCCTTATACGATGAGATTGCCAACAAGGTACCGGGAGAGTTCAATGATTGTTTAAGCT
>JAADGV010000026.1 GCA_013152205.1 Planctomycetota bacterium | reverse complement strand
CAAATCATCTACGGCGTACTGAAAAATCAAACTATTTTCGATCCCACTCTAAATTCCGCTTGACGTCTAACGGACAATCTTTGCGAGAGTCCTATTTACAGGCCCAATCATCCAAATACCTTTGCTCATTGCGTAAATTTGAACCGTTAGTAACACGGCGGACACTGAGAAAGCCAAAAATTGAGCGTCTATGCGCCTGTGTCGCTCGACTCTAAGATATGTTGATGCAACAACGGTTTTCTGACTACCGACTATTCTGGCGAGAATTCCGCCAAACATTCCAAAGCACTGGGGCACTGCTGCCGAGTGGCCGGCTGTTGGCACGTAGCTTGGCCAGCCGTGTTGGAACTGCCGATCAGCCCCAGAAGATCCTCGAAGTCGGGCCTGGCACTGGACCGGTGACCAGCCGTATTATTTCTCGACTCGGCCCCGACGATCGGCTCGATCTGGTCGAACTCAACGAACGTTTTGTTGATCTTCTTCAGGACCGTTTGGAGAACGACCCTCACTGGCAGACGGCTGCCGGTCGGATACGTGTGCTACAGATGCCGGTCGAAGAAGTCGAGGCAATCGGGCATTACGATGTCATTGTTTCGGGGTTGCCCCTGAACAACTTCTCGTGCGAGTTGGTCGAGAGAATTCTAGCCCAGTTCCATCGTTTAGCAGCCCCCCAAGCTTCGCTTAGTTTTTTTGAGTACGTAGCTGTTCGCAAAGCAAAATCGTTGCTTACCAAACACGCCGAACGACGTCGGCTATCGGGGATCGAACAACTGCTAGTTCGGGAATTTGATGCTTGGGAAGTTGGCCGCCAGTGTATCTTGGCAAACGTCCCACCAGCTTGGGTGCATCACCTACAACTACCCGGCAATGCCAAGCCGGAGAACAATCCAGAATCGGTCGAGCCCACGGTTGCAGGGCAATGATTCGCATCCTTACCCTTGAGACCACCTGCGACGAAACCGCAGCGGCGGTGGTCACCGACAAGCTCGAAGTGCTGGGGGCCGTGGTCGCCTCGCAAGCCGAGCTACACCTTCGCTTCGGAGGTGTCGTGCCTGAAATCGCCTCGCGGGCACACGTCGAGCGTATTCTCCCGGTCATCGATCAAACGCTTGAAAAAGCAAACCTGAAACTCTCAGAACTCGATGCCATCGCGATAGCCAATCGCCCCGGCTTGGCCGGTTCGTTGCTAGTCGGATTGATGGCGGCAAAAACGTTGTGCTTGGTTCACGATTTGCCGTTGATTGGCGTCGACCATCTTCAAGCTCACATCTATGCCTGTCGAATTGCTAGCGGCCAAGACGTGTTCCCGTGCATTGGTCTCATTGTTAGCGGCGGACATTCGAACCTCTACCGTTGTCAGTCGCCTTTAGACTTCACGCCCCTCGGCGGTACGATCGACGACGCCGCTGGCGAGGCGTTCGACAAAGTCGCCAGCATGTTGGGGCTGCCCTACCCCGGCGGGCCTGCAATCCAAAAAGCAGCCGAGCAAGGCGACCCCACTCGCTATAAGCTTCCGCGACCACTTGTGAACGACAAGACCCGTTTGGAATTTAGCTTCAGCGGCTTAAAGACGGCCGTCCGGTACGAACTGTTCGGAACAGGTCGCCCGGCGATGGGGCAAGCAGCCAACCTCGACTCGCAAGTCGTTGCCGACATGGCTGCCAGTTTTCAACAAGCGGTGATTGATTGTCTGGTTAATAAGGCCGCCCTGGCGATCCGGCAAAGCGACTTTAGTCGTCTTTGCGTAGGAGGCGGAGTGGCAGCCAACACACCATTTCGAAACGCAATCCAACGCCAAGCCGACAACGACGGCTTCGAACTATTCATCCCGCCCCTCTCGCTCTGCACAGACAACGCGGTTATGGGAGCCATCGCCATCGAGCGCTATCGAGTCTCGCAGTTCGAATCGCTCGACCTAGACATCTCTCCCGGTTTGGTTCGCTAGGTTTTTGCAATCCGTAGGGTGGGTGCAGCGATAGCGAAACCCACCATGGCGGCAAACTACGAACTTCGGTTGGCGCCACCGAATGCTCGAAGCTCTCAATACATAATCTCACAGGTCGGTTCGTCCTGAGCGCGTAGCGGAAGACCGCAATACATCGCGGAACGTCCGGGGTGTGGCACCGGCTACTGGGAACGAACCCCCGCAACAGAGTTAGGGATTCGAGTATAGGGTGCCATCTCGACTCGGAGCGAGTGGCCGGTTGTTCATCAGCGTACTGTTGGCTCTGTTAGTTCCATTGAGAGATTTGTTCGATCTTTTCGTGAATCTGAACGAAACGTCTTGAAAACGAATCCCCCCAACCCTGATGAAATTGCCCCAAATCATTAAGTGTCGAAGACCCCTGCCTCTCCTTAGTAAGACCAGCCTTTGTCATCACCTCCTCGTCGGATTCCTTGTCGCCTACCTTAAGACCCCCACCGGTCAAGAAAAGAGCGAACCAAAAATCGGCGTGTCTGTCTCCAAGCAAATTGGTCAAGAGCTGAAAGGCTTCCTTTGGATCAAACTGCTGAGAGCCTAATAGGTGAAATACCCGACGATTGCTCACCTTGAACGCGGCCATGGCTATCGATCCTACCCCGATGCACCACAACAAGCGTCCTTTTTTCTCTTCTGACGTCTCGAAAGCATGACCGAGAATTCGGAACACCTCTTGAATCTGGCGGGGTGTTAGCTTCAACGCGGCTACTAGCTCGACAATGTTGCCCACTCGATGCGATTCGATCTCCATGAAGCAATTTCGTAAGCCCTCTTGCTCCAAGTACTGGCTGACGTAGGCCGAAGCTAGCTTCTTGTAGCCAGTCTCTGAAATAGGTGGGAGTGCAATCTCTCTGTGAACAAACTTTCTATAGTACTCCTCGAAATCAAGATTGGGGCCAAATGCGGTTTTCGCAGAGTTTTCAAGTTGTTGTCGATCAGCAGCGAGAATAAATACGGCGCCCTGCATGTCGAAAATGTGTTTTATTGTTTCAAGATACGAGATGGCGTAGTCGGGTCGACATCGGTCGAGTTCGTCGACGAGAAACAATACCCTCGTTTCAGCGGCCTCTACAAACTCCTTTATTGCCACTTGCAGATTGCCCATCGCCTTCTTCCGGCCTTGGTAGATCGAAAATGTATCCAACTCAGCCGCTTCTCTTACGGACTTCTTCTCCTCAGCAAATTTTCCCGCTGCAACAGGGTCAACACCGGTAACTTTTCGCACTATTTGCCCGCCTATTCCTGTTGCGAACCATCCAATATCCTTAGCGGCACTGATAAGTGATTCCGGGGGGTTGCCACTGTCTTCCTCGATGGACTTGACCAAGCTGGAAATGATCGCAAATAACGGGTCCCCGTAGTAATCGCTTTCCCACGCGTTCAAGGAGATCACCAATGGTCTGCTCTCTTCATGGTCACCGTTCTCAAGTGCAGATTTCCACATCTTCAGGAAAGTTGTTTTCCCGGAACCAAACTTTGAGCTCAGCGCTAGAACGAGACTGCCTTGGACAAACTGATGCTCTGTTTTGATGAATTTCTCCAACCGTTTCGCGAAATCGGAAAGGTCGAGCAGATCGTCGTCAAAATCGTGGTCAAATGTGGAGAGTTCCATAACTATTTCTTGCGTCAACTTGTTTTTAAGAAGTTTCTGTCAATCACCTGTATGCCCTAGAATTGCGGCCTAATGCGCAGACGGCCGTTTGTCGCAAGCTGTATTGTATGCGTTGCTTAGCCCATTGTCACTTCATTCTCTGCGAGTTAGGCAGCCTCTGCCTGGCGTTCTTTGGGCCATCGAGCCGATTCGTCCACTGGTCTGCAGACGCCACGTCCGCCTCGGTTCAAATCAACATTGGCAGCGCAGCTAAACATGAATGGCGGTGATTGTCATCGAAGCGGCCGGCGGCTGCATCTAAGCGCGCCAAGGAGGGCGTAACCTGTGTCGGTTCGCTCGGGCTAAGCTCCGCACGAACGGTGTTCTTCCAAGCCACCTTGGTTTGCCCCACCGAATGCGTTCATAGATGGGGGGCAGCGATAGCGAAACCCACCATGCCGAAAACGTGCGTTCCGCTATCGCTACACGCACGCTACGGAATTTTTACGAATAAAGCCCAGGGGTTTGGGCCCCTGGGCTTTGTGTTGGTCATACAAATTCTAGCGCTGCTTCGGCAGACTGATTCTCAGTTTTGGCTCGAAGAAGTTTGCTGCTTGCCAAGTTGGCAGGAAGGGCAGTTCGAAGGACTAACTACCGTGGTCGAAGCTCGCATGTTGTCGCCTCGGAAGAACGAGGTGTGCTGGATGCGTCGTTCGCCCTTTTGGTACTTGGCCAATGTCTCTTGCCACTGGTCGTTCGAAAGACGACCCATCTTCTTGCAAATTACCACTGAACCGGTCTTGTCGATGATCGCGGTGAAAGGAAACTTGGTTGCTCCAAACACCTGGGCAACCTTCTTGCCATACTCGGTACTGGCATCAATATGGCAACGCTGATAAGCACCAAGCAGCTCGGTCTGCTCGCCGGTTGCTTCAAGCTGAACGCTTTCAACAGCGGACTTGGGGTCGCTAGGTACATCAAGCACGATCAGCAGCGGCCGATCGTCATTTCGAGTGGCGGCCAACGCCTTGCCATAGTCGGCGTGCCATTGGGTAGATTCTGGCGTGGCGACAATCGAACTCACGGCAATCACAGAAGCAACAATAAACTGAACCATCTTCTCAACTCCTTTCAAGGCAAATCGTCAGCGAAACAGAGCCCTAGCGGAAACAAGCGTCGGCCACACAGCCAACACTCGCACTATCCGTGGGATATTAAACCGAAGATTTACGGAACTCCTCACCGATAGACAAAAGTCATCTTGGTAAGGGCTTCGGGGGTCACCATCCTAGTTGGTGTTTGCAACAGGAAGGAACTTGCTGGTGGGTACTACACGTTGAAACCACGCGGTTTCCTTGTGCAGCAAAGTGAATTCGAAGAATTGTCACCAATTTACTCCACTTTTCAAGGGGCCAAAAACTGCCCTGCCTTCGCAAAGGGCTAGCTCCCCCCCTTTGGATAGGGTGCTTGCGGGACGAAAAAAAAATTGCGCAACTCGTTACTAAGGTTGAAATTACGCTAGGTAGACAGGCCCCTCGCAAGCGTTAATTTGCCCTCAGAGTGACCGCGACTTTTTTTATCTGGCCTTCGCGTTCTACGGTGAAATAAATTACATCCCCCGGCCGATATTCCCAAATTTTATCCCGGAACTGGGCCCCGCTGCGTATTGCTTCTCCATCGACTTCGATGATCCGATCGGCTTGCGAACGATCGAGGGTTTCGGTTTCGTAGATGATTGGGCCTTGCCGACGACGTTGTACGACACGGCGAAAGCCTTGTAAGCCAGCTTGAGCCGCCGGGCCTTCTGGGTCGAGCCGACGAATAACCACCCCGTTGCCCGAATCGGTTTCGACCACGTCGATCACTCCACTATCTGCACGGACGACACGCCCATTTTGAAGCAATTCGGGAACAATACTACGAATGCGATCGATCGGGATGGCAAATCCAACCCCAGCATTCTGGCCGGTCTTCGTAGCAATCGCGACACACATACCAATCATTTGCGATCGTGTGTTTAGCAAAGGGCCACCTGAGTTACCTGGGTTCATCGCCGCATCGGTTTGGATGAGCGACCGCATCACCCTACCCTGCACCCGACTAGGAAGGTCGCGATTCAAGCTAGAGATAATCCCCGTCGTTAGCGTACCATCCCAACCAAACGGGTTGCCTAACACAAACACCCGTTGGCCAACACGTAAGTCGGCGGAGTATCCAAAGGCAACGGGCCGCAAATCTTCGGGCGGAGCATCGATTTTCAGTATGGCAATATCGTGTTCTTTGTCGCCGCCCACCAACTTGGCCAGAAACGATTTATTCGACGCCATCGTTACTTCGATCCGATCCGCGCCTTCGACCACATGGTAGTTCGTAATGATGTGGCCCTCTTTATCAAAGACAGCGCCAGAGCCTGCCCCTTCGGCTTCGCGTTGCATCATGAGAAAACGATTCACCTCGATACTTCTTGTGCTGATATTCACAACACTAGGGTTGGCGTTTTCGTAGACAAAAACACTGGTCCGCTCTTCCTGGGTCATTGATGCCGCAGCTTGACCGCGCGCTGTCTGGCGATCGGCTGCCGTGGCTGAGGGCTGCACAGCCAATGCTTGGTTGCTACCCACGTTCCAAGTTGGTTCGAGGTTTACCACTGCCATGCCAATGATCAGGCCAACGGTGGCGCTGACCCCACAATAGATTGCCAGTCGTTTCATTTTTTGGCTCCTGTTACGAAAATGCCTGCCATGAAGCACGTACGCCAAAGCTGCGCCCCCTTGGCTTACGCACTAAGCGCTACCTGTCACTACGATCGTGCCGTAAGAATCGTTCGCAGGCAAGGGCGACCGGGGCAGGACGATTGCAAAGTCATAAATTCGGCCCGATAAGGATCTAGCCACAGAGAACTCAGCGCGGCTTTGGCCGCAAACAAAAAGGGGAACCGCTAATCAGCGCTAATACACGCAAATAGGTGAAAATCAAAGTGAAAAGAGAATCACCACCGAGTCACGGAGGACACTGAGAAAACAACCACCCCGTCCAATTTGAAGTAGGGTAGGGTTCGACCTTTTAATCCAAAATACTCCGTGTCCCCCGTGGCTCCGTGGTAAAATTCCGTTCTTGTATTCATCTTGATGTGAAAAATACGAAAAACAGACATCCGATTAGCGATTATCAGCGCTGATTAGCGGTTTCTTCTTTTGATTGCGGCCAAAGGCCGCGTTGCGTTCTCTGCAGCTCATCTATTGGCTGGCTTATCTATTTTTTGAGCTATGCGACTTGGCATTTGCCCTAGCGGTTTTGCAAAATCAAGCCAACGAAAACGGCCACAGGAAGGGGATAAGCAATAGCGCCGACAGGGTGAGCAGCAACGCCAGAGGCCAGCCGGTTCGCCAATAATCTCGCGGTTGGTAGCCGCCTGGGCCCATCACCATCAAATTGGTCTGGTAGCCAATCGGCGTCACAAAACTCAGGCTGGCCGATAGCGTGACCGCGATAATAAAGGGCCGCGGGTCGTAACCACCGACCACGGCGACACTTACGGCTACCGGTATCATGATGGTTGCCACGGCCAAGTTGGTGATCGTCTCGGTAAACAATTGAGAGACAAAATACACAACCGCCAACAACACGTAGGGCTTCCAATCCGCAGCAACCCCTAACGCGGTGGTGCCGTTTACCAACGATTGGGCCAACCAATGCGCAGCCCCGCTACGGTCCAACGCTTCGCCCAATCCCAACGCCGCACCAATTGTCAGTAGCACTTGCAAATCGATCGCCGACCGTGCCTCCGATGTGGTCATGCAGCGCGTCACGATCATCGCCAAGACGATGGCGATGGCAGCGATGGCATGGATGCGACCTGACATCGCATTGCCCCACGGCAACAGGCCGGGCCACAGACTGCATATCGTTAGCCAAAGAATAAGCCCAACAAAAAGTAAGCCTGCCAGCAGTGCCCGATCGTGGCGACGCGCGGTGGTGTCGCCGACACGGCTCACTAAGTAAAACTCGTGGCTGTGGCGATGCGACTCGACAAATTCGTTTCTCGTTTGCAGTAGCAGCGTATCGCCGGGCTCAAGCCGAATGTTGCCTACTTTGTTCGTTAGCCGCTCGCCATTCCGATGGACGGCCACCACGGCTGCATTGTATTGCTTTCGGAAACCGGCCTCTCGAACCGTTAAGCCGATCAAAGGCGAGGTCCGCGATAGCACCGCCTCGGTCAGTTGCCGTCGCATCCGATCTGCGGGTTGGGTCTCGAAAGTCAAATCGGTAGCGGGCACTAACCCCGGAATGCGCTCTAAATCGGCAATCGTTGTCACAACCCCGGTAAACACGAGACGATCATTCCCTAAAATCGTATCACGAGGGCTTACCGGAGTAATCGTTTCGCCGCCGCGATCGATCTCGATCAGAAACAGGCCCGGCAGGTTTCGTAGGCCAGCGTCCTGCACGGTCTTGCCAATTAAAGGGCATCGAGGCTCGACTTGCATCTCGACGAGATATTCGCGGCGCCGTTCGCCGAGTTGTTCGATCAACTCGGTTCGATCAGGGAGCCGAAGCGGTGCCCATACCAGCATGTAAACCACGCCGATAAGGGCCAAAGGCACTCCGGCAGCCGAAATCTCGAAGAACGACAACTCGCCAATCCGGGCGACCACTTCGGGCGCAAACCCTCCGTCTTGCACCATGGCAGCCAATACGCCGTTAATCACCAACGTCGTGCTGGTGCCGATCAATGTGCAGACACCGCCGATAATGGTGAAGTAACTCAGGGGAATAAGCAGCCGCGAGGGCGAGATACTTCGCCTTCGGCACCAATCGACCACGACCGGGGTCATCATGGCAACTAACGGAGTATTCAGGACAAACGCCGAGGCAGGCACCACCGCCGCCGCCAGACGGACGAGGGCCCCTCGTTCGGTCGTGGCGTTTCCCAGTAGTCTATTGCCTATCCAATCCAGGACGCCGGTGACCCTCAAACCGGCTGAGGCGGCAAACAGCGCGGCGATCATCACAAGTGCCCGATTCGAGAACCCTGCTAGTGCCTGCTCTGAGTTGAGTACTCCCGTCAGGGTCACGATGACCAAGCCGCCGAGAAACAGCAGGTCGATCGAAATCGACCGCCGGCGCTGCAAGACCAGGAAGATGCATGCCGTCACCCCAATGGCAATCATGCCCTTGCTGGTCAGTTCAGCCTGCTGGGCTAGTAAAGCAGCGGAAAAAAAAGAAGGGGTCCACACGGTATAATTCCAACGTCAGGGGGTGGCTGGCCCGCTAAAACAGAGCGAGAGCCGGCTCAAAAAACTCGTTGATTAGAGAATCGGACAGGATACGATTTACCGAAGTTCGCCACAATCTACCTTGCATCCGAACGGTGAAAATTCGACGAGGCTCGGATTGGCGACAGATTTGTACCAGATTCTGCCCCTGGCTGTCAGCTACGAATTCCCGATTATGCCTAGAATTCGGGAGCTTCGGGGTAAATCGGGCTCAAATCAGCCTACTAGGCGAGGATCTGCCCAAATAAGCCAAACTGTCTGCCCGTTCTGCCTACTTTCTTGTGGCAGATACTGCTTTATCAGCTTAAACTGGTAGTAACAGTTGATTTACAGAAATTCTGTGGACGGCGATAGGGCATTCCCTGCGCTGGTGCGGTCGGCTTTCCGGAACAGGTCGATCGCTGCGTAGATGGTACAGAACGGGAGCGCTTCAATGCGTATCGAACGACTCGTCGCAACTTGCTTGGCTGCGACTACTTTACTGACCGTAAGTTTTGCTACACAACATTTAGGAGCTGCCGAATCTGCTCGGCTGGTTACCTATCAACGTGATGGGAATACTTATTACGCGCTGAGCTTGATGCCAGAACTTGACGCCGAAGAGGTTGATGCCTCTGCGGTGGTTGTCTTGTTCGATACCTCGGCGAGTCAGCAGGGGGTCTTCCGCGAATCGGCAATGGCTGCGCTCGATTCGCTTTTGTCGAATCTTCGCCCAGGAGATCAGGTTGAACTTCTCGCGGTCGATCTCGACGCCAAGCCGATGACACAAAAATTTGCGGCGCCCGGCAGTGCGGAGCTCCGCTCTGCCTCGGCCCTGCTCCGCAAGCAAGTTCCACTCGGCTCGACGGATTTGGTTGCGGCCTTGCAGGCTGCCACCGACCGTCTGGCAACCACTAAGGGTCGACAACGCTCGATCGTCTATATAGGCGATGGTATCAGCGTTGCGAATCTACTCGATACCGAGACTCTCAACGAAGTTGTCGATGGCCTACGTGAATCGCAAGTTAGCGTCACGAGCTACGCCGTTGGCCCGAAGACCGACGCACAGTTGCTCGCCGTTTTGGCGAATCACACGGGCGGCAACCTCTACGTCCAACCTCCCATGGTTTGGCAGGATGAAAAAGCGGGAATTGATAGCCAGCGTGCTCAAGACGAAAACATGCGAACGGCTGAGGTTGCCGGTAAGCAATTGGCCAATTGGACTCGCGCCACCGTGTTATGGCCACAGCAAGTCGATCTGGCAGCCGAGTTCGGCCAAGTTTACCCAGCGGCGATGCCTCCGTTGCGTTCCGATCGCGACTCGATCCTTCTCGGCATAACCTCCGACCAGTTGCCCGAGACCCTCAGCATCAACATCACAGCAACGGGGCAAAATGGCGCCGTTGAATTAGCCTGGACCGCAACTCCTGAAGCATCGCAAGAAGACCATGCGTTTCTGGCCGAAATTATTGACATCGCGAAAAGCAACGAGGGCATGTCGCTGCCGACGCTCGGTTCAGCCGGTCTGGCTGAAACGGCCCGTCTCGTTGGTGCACGCATGGACCAGCTAACCGCTTTGGCTCAGCGAGCCGTGGCAGTTGGAGACCATGAGGCAGCAAAACGCATTGCTGAAAGCGTCCTGCGAGCTGACCCTGGCAACTTCCAGGCCCGTACGGTTCAGCATGTGGTCGAAGAACTTGCCCCCGCCCGCGACAAAGCTGCCGCCCCCGGCGACCTGATACTCACACAACCCGACTCGGCAGAGATCACCTCGAACCTTGAAGAGTCCAGCCTGCTGGAGCAACTACCTCGCGATGGTGCTTTTCTCGACCAAGTCGAAGAAGAGCGTCGCGTCTACGCAGAAATGCTCGACAAGGAAATCCAGAACACAGTTATCAATGCTCGCAAAACGATGACCTCCGATCCGCAGGCAGCCCTTCAAGACCTCAAACTGGCGTTGGACAATATTCGACGCGCAGCTGAACTGGATGCGGGCAAACGATCGGAACTAATTAGCAAACTCCAAACTTCTCTGAAAGAGGCACACCATCAGGCCTCGATGAAAGACGAACTCGACCGCCTTCGCGAAGAAAACTTGGCAGCTGCTCGAGAAACCAAGCTGCTGAACGAGCGTCTCACGCGGAAACAGGAACGAGAGAAGCAACTGATGGATCGCTTTGGCTCGCTGATCGACGAGCGTCGTTACGAGGAAGCGATCGAAGTTGCTCAAATTGTTGAAGAACTCGACGAAAACGGAGTTACCCCTCGTGTCGCAACGCATCGGGCTCGTTTCAAACGTGGTCACTACCTTCAACAGGTAGCCCGAGCTGCTCGCCATCAGGCCACCTTCGATACGATGTACCAGATTGAACTTTCGCACATCCCATTCCCCGACAATCCCCCGATTATCTACCCTGATCCCGAAGAATGGGAAGCTTTGACTGCCCGGCGAAAGAAATGGGCTTCTGTCGACCTCAGCGCTCGCAGTAAGTCGGAAGAGCGTATCCAAACGATCCTTCGCGAGCCGCTAAAGGCCCCACTGGAATTCGAGGAACAACCACTTTCAGACGCAATGGCACAGATTGCTGATGAGTACGAACTTCCTATCCAGTTCGATAATGCCGCTTTGGATGAAATTGCGATTAGCCCAGATACCGAAGTCACGTTGCCCGCGTTGCGCAACGTCTCGCTACGGTCGGCACTGAATATCATGCTCAAACAGCCTGGTCTGGAAGACCTGACGTACATCATCGAAGAAGAAGTGCTGCTGATTACCACCGAAGAGCGTGCCAACGAATCGCTCAAAGTCAAAGTCTACCCAGTTGCCGACCTCGTCTTGCCGATCCAAAACCTTGGCTTAGGTGGCGGCGGCGGTGGGCAAGGTGGCGGCGGCCAAGGTGGCGGTGGTGGCGGCGGGTTCGGCGGCGGCGGCGGCGGTGGCCAAGGTGGCGGCGGCCAAGGTGGTGGCGGCGGTGGCGGGTTCTTCAATGTGGCCGACGATATCGAAGCCGATACCAACGACTCGACTAAAACTGTTGCCGAAACTAAATCGGACGACACGCTGACTCTCGTCAAAGCCAAATCCAAAGCACCGGCGACTGCCAAGAGCAAGAAGAACGCTCCTGCTGCCTTGCGGCAGAAGGTTCGAAATCTCATGAAAAGCGGCAAGACCGAAGAGGTCATCGAGTTGATTCAGACTTCGCTTCGTCAAGGCAATACGCAATCGTGGATGTATGAAACGCTTGGTATCGCCATGGAATTGGCAGGGCGTCCGAAAAGCGAAATCGAGCGGGCGATTATGTCTGCCTGCGACTTTGTCAGCTCGCCGGACGAGCTTTTGCTCATCGGTCGTTACCTCTCTCACATCGGATTAGACACCCGGGCGGTCACGGTTTATCGCCAAATTGCCAAGATATCGCCCATGCACCGCGAGGCGTACGCGTTTGGGCTGCGAGCGGCTCAGCGTGTCGAAGATCTTGCCGGAATTCGTTGGGCAACCACCGGAATTTTGTCGCACGCATGGCCACGCGAACAAGACGAAATCCGTCGTACTGCAAGTCGTGTTGCCCAAGCCACCTTAGAAGATCTCAAGAGCAATGGCGACGAAAAGACCTATGCTGCTTATCTTCGACAACTTAAACAAGCCATGGCTCGAGACGTTGTTGTCATCGCAACTTGGTCGGGTGACGCGGATATCGACTTGATTGTCGAAGAACCAGGTGGCACCATCTGCTCGCTACAACAACCTCGCACCACGGGTGGCGGCGTGAGCCTGGGCGATTCCTACGCCAGCTACGATAAAGCAGATGCGACATTCAGCGAAGAATATGTTTGCGCCAAGGCTTTCCCAGGCACTTATCGGGTTCGTATTCGCAAGGTATGGGGCAAAGTTGTTGCTGGCAAAGTGACCATCGACGTTTACAAAGGTTACGACACCGAGCAGCAAGTCCACGAGCGGCAGCATATCACCGTCCAGGACGACAGCGATTCGTTAGTGGTCTTTGAGGTCGAGGATGGCCGTCGCACCCAACAACTCGAAGCCGAACGACTCGACGTTGCCGTCAAACGGCAAGAAGCAATCAGCCGAGCTGTGCTGGCACAACATCTGGGCGATCTCTCCGACCCACGGATCATCCCAGACCGTAACGGGGAACTAGCCCGACGTCGTCGCCTTGCGCTGGCGGGACGAGGAGCGGTTGGCTTCCAGCCTATTATTCAGGTGTTGCCGGAAGGTACAACGATGCTTGCCACCGCGGTTATCTCGCCAGATCGCCGCTATGTTCGTGTTACTACGGCGCCAAACTTTTCTGGTATCGGCAACGTAACCAGCTTTACTTTCGCGGGTGCAGCCCAACAAACTGGGGGCGGTGGCGGAGGTGGCTTAGGTGGTGGTGGCGGTGGCGGTGGCGGGTTTGGTGGCGGCGGCGGTGGTGGCGGTGGTGGTGGCTTTGGTACCTAAAGCATCACGGTTCGCTAAG
>JAADGV010000075.1 GCA_013152205.1 Planctomycetota bacterium | reverse complement strand
ATTGCAGATCGCCGACTTTGCAATTCTCCAAATCGGGCTTAGCCGTTGGTTGAGGAAACGCCCTCGAAAGCCTATCATTAGCTGCATTTCCGGAAACCCGCACCAACCCAAAAGCCCAACCACCGATCTCGGCCATCTGAAAGCGAAATACCAAATGCCGACGCAGCCAGCAACTCTCGAGCCCGCCACTTCCGCGGCCAAGCAAGAAGCCGTCAGCCAGTACCTAGCTGAACTAAAAAAACAGACTTCTGGCGACATTCGCTCCGACCGCTACACCCGAGTGCTTTACAGCACCGATGCCAGCATCTATCGCGTCGTCCCCCACGCCGTGGTGCTGCCCCGCAACTCCGAAGAACTACAAGCAGCCATCGAGCTTGCTGCAAAATACCGCGTGCCCGTATTGCCACGCACCGGCGGAAGCAGCCTGGCAGGTCAAGCCGTAAACGAAGCTGTGGTGCTCGACCTCACTCGCTACATGAACTCGATCGTCGAAGTGAACGCCGACGAAAAATGGGTGCGTGTCCAGCCAGGCGTGGTGCTCGATCCATTGAATCAACATCTTAAGCCATACGGTTTGCAGTTTGGCCCCGACCCAGCCAGCAGCAACCGAGCGGCCATGGGAGGCATCGTTGCCAACAACTCAACAGGCAGCCACTCGATTACCTACGGCATGACCGCCGACCATGTGTTGGAAACAAAAGCTTTTCTCAGCGACGGCAGCTCCGCAAATTTTGGCCCGCTAGAAGATGGACAGCTTGAAACCTACGCCCAGCGTGGCGGTCTCGAAGGCCAAATTTATCAAGCCATCTCGCGGTTGATCTCCTCGCCCGAAAACCAAGCAGCCATCCAAGCCGCAACTCCCAAACACTGGCGTCGCTGCGGCGGATACAATCTGGACCGACTCGTACAAGGCGATTTTTCGTTC
The DNA here is from genome assembly GCA_013152205.1 of Planctomycetota bacterium. Classification (GTDB taxonomy): domain Bacteria; phylum Planctomycetota; class Planctomycetia; order Pirellulales; family Lacipirellulaceae; genus Bythopirellula. The sequence continues at coordinate 27,339 of JAADGV010000075.1, read as the reverse complement.
CAAAGCCCACAAGATCCGCGATTCAATCTCGCCAAGTTGCTTTGCGGCTCGGAAGGCACCTTGGCTGTGATGGACGAGATCAAATTGAATCTCGTTCCAACCCCAACCAAAACAGCCCTCGCCATTCTCCACTTCGATGCGGTTTACGATGCCCTAGCAGCAGTTCCGACGATCCTCGAAGTCGACCCGACCGCCGTCGAGTTGCTCGACGACCTTGGCATCACCCTTTGTCGTAAGTCAAAACAATTTTCGCCGCTGCTTAACAATTTTATCGAGGGAACCCCCAACTGCATTTTGATCACTGAATTTTATGGTGAGACCGATGCCGAGTTGCGACACAAAATCGACCGTTTGAAAGACCACCTACGCAGCCAGGGCGTCCCCTGCGGAGCGGTAACCGAAGCACTCACCCCACGACAAAAGCTCGACGTCTGGGAAGTGCGAAAAGCCGGCCTGGGCTTGCTGATGAGCATCCGTGGCGATCACAAGCCGATTCCGTTCATCGAAGACTCAGCCGTACCCGTTGAACACTTGGCCGAATACGTAACAAAAATCGAACAATTCAGCAACGACCTAGGCTCGAAGGTTGCCTACTACGCCCACGCCAGCGCGGGTTGCATCCATATTCGCCCGCTGATCAATACCAAAGCCGCTTCAGAAATCGCAAAGCTGCCAAAGATTTCGGAATTTGCCATCGACCTACTGCACGGCTACGACGGCGTTCTGTCCAGCGAGCATGGAGATGGTCGCGCTCGCAGTTGGATGAACGAGCGATTCTTCGGCCCCGAGCTGTATGGTCTCTACCGCCAAGTGAAAGGCGCATTCGACCCGAACAATCTGCTCAACCCTGGCAATGTCGTCGATGCCCCTGCGATGACTGAAAACATGCGCTACGGTGCCGACTACACCGTCATACCAATCGACGAACACCTAGATTTTTCCAGCGACCAGGGTTTTCACCGTGCTATCGAAATGTGCAACGGGGCGGGTATCTGCCGTAAAACCACCGGAACCATGTGCCCCAGCTTTATGGTCACCAAAGAAGAAGAGCATAGCACCCGCGGCCGAGCCAATCTGCTCCGTGCCGCGTTGTCGGGCCAGATGCCTCACGAAGAACTCACCAGCCCCCGCATGTACGAAGCGATGGACCTCTGCATCGAATGCAAAGCGTGCAAGAGCGAATGTCCTTCGTCGGTCGACATGGCGAAGATCAAGTTTGAATTTCTCGCTCAGTACTTCAAGAAGAACGGCGTCCCGCTACGTTCGCGGATGATGGCCGACATCGCGCGTGCCAGCCGAATTTTCTCGGGGCCGTTGGCGCCCCTAGCCAATGCCGTGACCGGTTCGCGAATCGTCTCGGTGCTACTCGACCGGTTGTTTGGTTTTAGCCGACATCGGCCCATCCCAAAATTCGCCCGGCACCCGTTTACGTCCTGGTTCAAAAAACGCGGAAAAAAAACCGGCACCCGCGGCAAGGTGATTCTCTTCAACGACACCTTTAATACCTACAACTACCCCGAGGTGAGCATCGCAGCCACCGAATTGCTAGAAGCCGCTGGCTTCGAGGTAGTGTTACCCGGGCATTTCTGCTGTGGGCGACCCATGATCTCGAAGGGCTTGGTCGACAAGGCCCGGGCGGCAGTCCAAGAATGTGTCGAAAAGCTCAGCCCGTTTGCTGAGCAAGATATCCCGATCGTTGGACTCGAACCTAGTTGTCTGCTCACCTTCCGAGACGAAATTTTCACCCTACTCCCCAACGAGCCACGGGCAGAGAAAATTTCAGAAAACTCCTACCTGTTTGAAGAATTCATCGCCAAGCTAGTCGACGAGGGCCAACTTGACTTAGATTTCCACGACGCCAGCGAAAAAGTCTTGCTGCATGGACATTGCCATCAGAAATCGCTAGTCGGTACCGACACAAGCAAGCAAACACTGGTCGCCGCAGGCTGCGAAGTGAACGAAGTCGACTCCGGATGTTGCGGCATGGCAGGATCGTTTGGCTACGAATCCGAACATTACGAAATCTCACGCGAGATGGGCGAACGCAGCCTGCTACCCGCGGTGCGAGAGGCCTCAGAAGACACCACCGTGGTTGCCGCAGGCGTCAGTTGTCGGCAGCAAATCAAGCAAGGCACCGGACGCGTAGCCCTCCACCCAGCCCAAGTACTCCACCGCGCATATTTTAAGAACAGCAAAAAGTAATCTCCAACTAGCCAGGCGATCGTCTCATTTCTTACCTAGTGCTCTGTCAAAGCTTAATTTGGGGATTAGCCACAGATGAACACCGATAAACACGGATGGTTAAGATACTAACCCAGGAGCAACCTTTCGCAGCATCTAATGTCCAATGACATGCCTGTTTTATTGCTATCTGAATATCTGCGTTCATCCGTGTCCATCTGTGGTTCCTTCCTTTTTCTACCCGCTTCATGGAGTCAACTTTCAATGCCTACCTACCCACAGACCACAACACGACTTCGCCAGCTTCTATTCACCGCCATCTGGGTGGCCACGGTGGCTTTCTGTGCCAACGCCTCTCAAGCAGCAGACGTCCAGCGATTGTGGGTTTACTTTGCTGCCAACGGCATTCACCTCTATGAATTCGACCTGACAAATGGCGAACTAACGCCCGTCGCCGAAAATCATGAAGCGAAACCTTCGTTCCTGTCCATCCATCCTTCCGGGCAGTATCTCTACGGCTGCGGAAAAAACTTGAGTGCGTTTTCGATCGATCAAAAAAGTGGCAAACTCTCGCTTATCAATATGAAGCCGTACAATAAGTACGGCCTCTGTCATTTGGTGGTCGACCAAAGAGGAACGAATGTGCTGAGTGCTGGCTACGGCAACGGGACGGTCGTGGTTCGAAAAATCAAACCCGACGGCAGCCTCGGCAAGGAAACAGCTTTTGTGAAACACGAGGGATCCAGCGTCAACGAAAGCCGGCAAAAAGCCCCCCACGCTCACTCAATCAACCTCGACCCAAAAAACAATTACGCATTTGCTGCTGACCTGGGAATCGACAAGATCCTCATCTATCGTTTCGACGCAAGCCACGGGACGCTGAAACCGGCTGACCCACCTTCTGTGTCATTACAGCCAGGCGCCGGGCCTCGCCACTTTGCCTTTCATCCCAACGGAAAATTTGCTTATGTCATCAACGAACTCGATTCCACCATGGTCGCTTTCCGCTACGATGCCAAAACCGGCCAGCTAGAAACGATCGACACCCAAACAACGTTGCCAGATGACTTCCAAGAAAAGAATCTCACTGCTGAGGTTGTAGTGCATCCGAACGGACGCTTCGTCTATGGCTCGAACCGTGGCCACCACAGCATCGTGGTCTACCAAGTTGATCCAGAAACTGGCAAGCTAACGTTCGTTGAACACACACCCACGGGCGGCGAATGGCCCCGGAATTTCTGTGTCGATCCGACGGGACAATTCCTGCTTGCGGCAAACCAAAAGTCTGACAATGTGGTTGTCTTCCGAATCGATCAAAAGTCGGGCAAGCTCTCGACCACGCCGCATGCGATCGCGGTGCCCAACCCCAACTGCATTCGCTTCCTACGCCCAAAAATATAGCTGCTAAGATGGAAAGCAGAAACTAGGCTGGTTCGTCGGGGTAGCGCTCAACCAATACCCGGCACGCATAACCTAACCGTTACCATCGGACCATGGAAAGAATTTCCTCCCGACAACCGGGCCGGCTGACCATGTCCGGTCGCACCTCCTTTTCTTACCTGCACATCAAAAATTCCGCTATTCTAGGCATTTTTCGATAGTTTCTCCCTGCTTCGGTGTAAATATATTCCGATTCAGCAAAGTCTGCTCTCTGTCGGGCTCAACCCAGAGTTAGCACCTATGAGGAACCGAAGGGGAAGGTGGGCCTCGTCTGTCTGTAGGGAAAAACCGGGGTCTACCATGCCAATGTCCGAGGGAATGGCACGGTGAGGTCCGCCATGAGAACGATTGGTCTTTCGGCGGGCCGTAGAGGGTTGGGGCAGGTACATTCGAGCAACACAATACCACACCGTTATTCTCAGCCATCGACAGGCGTCGAGGTTGAAGTATTAACGCAAGAAAGCTTCCACATGGAATGTGGAACCACTCGATCTACGAAAAGGAACTCAAGGATGAGAAAACAACCTACCTGTATTCTATCGCTGGCCGTCTTGGCCGCTGTTATGTCGCCAGTCTCGACATTTGGCCAGTACTTTTACCCCCAGCAAGTTGCCCAAAACCAGCAAACGCCCGTGCTGCAACAGCAATTACAGCAACAGCAATTACAGCAACAGCAAGTACAGCAACAGCAAGTACAGCAACAGCAACAGCAATTGCAACAACAGTTACAGCAACAACAGGTGCAGCAACAACAATTACGGCAACGGCAAATGCTGCAACAGCAAGCACAGCAGGTGCCGATTCAGTCGACCCCCTTGCTCGCTTCTAACTCTAGCTGTGGTGATTGTAACACACAATCGACAGGATCGTATTCCTCGTCTGGCACAGTCGCAGGCCCCCAATACTACGCTCCTTCGCCCAATGCGGCTGGCATTGCCGCAGGAGCCCCAGGCGTAGTGGCAGGAAACGCAGTAGCGCCGCCTGCCTTGATGCAAGGGCCGTCGTATGGCGACGTAGGTTATTCCACGTTTGGATCGTCCTGCAGCGCTGGCAATGTAGGAACTGGATACGGCAGTGGTGCTGGATACGGCAGTGGTGCTGGGTACGGCGCAGCCTGCAGTACAGGGCCTACCTGTCAAAGCAGACCGCTGGGGCCCTGGTATGCTTCGGCGGCGGGACTTTACCTAACTCGCAATGAGCCTAACCGGATTTGGACATCCTACGAAACTAACAACAATCCCAATCAATTGATGCACACTCAAAACGCCGCCCCCGATTGGGAAAGTGGTCTCGACCTTCGACTAGGACGCTACTTTGCTTGCAACCGTTGGAGAATAGAACTGGGATTCTGGACTGTAAACAATTTTTCAGCCTCTTCGAGCCAAACACATGCCAACACCGTCAGCTCGCCCCTGCTGTTCAACGACCTTGAATTTGCCGTTGGCGATCCTGTAGCGAGCTATTTCGACAGCGCGGATGAACATCGGCTTTCCCGTACCAACGAACTATACAACGTCGAGTTGAACATCATCGAAGGCAATATACCAAACGCCGGATGCGGCCCTTGGTCAACCCGAATGTTGGTCGGCCTACGGTACTTCCAATTCAACGAGGATCTTGTATTCGCCACTCTCGACCAGGGCGGCACTTGGGGCGGAAATGGTGGACTGGACGAAGTTTACCTGAGCGACTCGACACGAAACGATTTGATCGGGGCGCAGATTGGATGCTTGTTCCAGCGGAGAATTGGAAGCCGGACACAGCTCTTCATCACTCCAAAATTCGGTGTCTACAACAATCACATCCAAAATCGCTTCGATCTCCGCCGCGGCGACGGCACAGCAGCCATGCCCTCGGCGTTTAGCAATGTTGCTGGTAGCTACCCCGTAGAGACGAGCACCAATACGATCGCCTTCCTCACCGAGGCAGACCTCGGCCTGCAGTATCAAATCTCGAATCGCTGGTCAGTCTTTGGTGGCTATCGCGTTGTCGCACTCAACAATATCGGACTCGCCGACAACCAGATTCCTCAATACATCATCGATATCCCCGAGATTGCCGACATCGACACCAACGGCAACCTCATACTGCACGGTGCGTTCTTCGGGGTGTCTCGTTTGTTCTAACGTCAACTCGCAACCATCAAACAAAAATCCCGACCGTGGCAAACGCCATGGTCGGGATTTTTTTGTTACCGTTGATCACTCTTCGTCTCACGAAGCAGAGTCAGCCGTTTCGCTTCCGGCGTTTTCTTCTTCGCCAAGTTCTTGCATTGCCACTTTACGGCTAAGCTTGACCCGGTCTTGCTCGTCGACGGCAATGACCTTGACCTTCATGGCGTCGCCTACCGAGCAAATATCACCCACGCTGCCGACATATTCGTTCGACAGTTCGCTGATGTGGCAGAGCCCGTCTCGGCCAGGAAGGATTTCGACAAACGCACCAAAGTCTTTCACACTGGTGACCTTGCCATCGTAAATCTTGCCAACCTGGACGCTCGCAGTCAGGGCGTCTACACGAGCCAAGCCGGCCTCGGCACACTCCTGGTTCGCCGCGGCGACGGTGATGGTGCCGTCTTCGTCGACATCGATCGTGCAACCAACGTCATCTTGGATGCCGCGGATTGTCTTGCCACCAGGACCGATCAACAGACCAATTTTTTCTGGGTGAATCTTGGTGCGAAGCAGTCGAGGAGCACTATCCGAAGTCGTTTTACGCGGCCGAGGAATCGCAGACAACATGCTGCGAAGAATCTCTAGCCGTGCCTCTTTCGATTGGACGAGCGTGGCTCGGATAATCTCTTCGCTGATGCCGTTGATCTTCAGATCGAGCTGAATGCCGGTAATACCGTTCTGCGTACCGGCGATCTTGAAGTCCATGTCGCCGAAATGGTCTTCGTTGCCAATGATGTCGGTCAGCAAAACCCACTTCTCGTCCTCTTTGACCAAACCCACCGAAATACCAGCCACAGGGTTGGTGATCGGCACGCCCGCCGCCATCAAACCAAGAGTAGCACCGCAAACGCTAGCCATCGAGCTAGAACCATTGGACTCGAGGATGTCAGAAATAATACGAACCGTGTAAGGAAACTCGTCGTGATCTGGCAGTACCGGATTCACGCTTCGCTCGGCCAAAGCACCGTGGCCAATCTCGCGGCGACCTGGGCCACGAATCGGTCGGCATTCACCCACCGAGAACGAAGGGAAGTTGTAATCGAGCATAAACCGCTTCGAGTATTCGTCGAACAAACCATCAACACGTTGTTCGTCGCGACCTGTGCCCAGGCAGACTGTGACAAGCGCCTGGGTCTCGCCCCGTTGGAACAAGGCCGAGCCGTGAACTCGTGGCAACAGATCTACTTCGCAGTAGATATCTCGTAATTCGTTAGGAGCGCGACCATCGGAGCGAACTCCCGAGAGAATTTGCTCGCGAATGACCTTTTCTTCCAGGTCGTGCCAAGCTTTGCGGAACGAGCTAACCGTGTAGGCGCCTTCGGCCTCTTCGTCGGGAATCAATTCGGCTTGAGCATCGTTTCGCAATGCCTTAACGGCATCGTCCTTGGCGTGCTTGCCTTCGGTCTTGTATGCCTCTTTGAACTTCGCTTCAAAGCGATCGACAACAATGTCAAACAAGCCATCGGATACAGGCGCTTCGACTTCCATCTTGGTCGTGCCAACTTTGTCAATCAACTCTTGCTGCAAATCGCAAAGCTCGCGGATGACCTCGTGGGCCGCTACGATCGCGTCGGCCATCTCGTCTTCAGGCATTTCGCGAGAGAAACCTTCGATCATCAACACCGCGTCTTTGGTACCTGAAACAATCAGGTCCAAGGTGCTAACTTCGAGATCGTCTTGCGTGGGGAATGGGATGAACTTCCCATCAACACAGCCCATGCGAACCGAGGCGAGTGGGCCGAGGAACGGCAAGGGAGAAATTCCCAAAGCCGTACAGGCACCATTCATGGCGAGCACGTCAGCATCGGTCTGCTTGTCGCTGGCCATCACAAAATTCTGAATTTGGACTTCGTCATTGAACCCTTCAGGGAACATCGGACGAATGGGACGGTCGATCAGACGAGAGGTAAGCGTCTCCTTCGTCGTGGGACGACCCTCTCGCTTCAAAAACCCGCCCGGAAACTTACCCGCAGCAGCAGTTCGCTCGCGGTAATCACACATCAGCGGGAAGAAGTCGATGCCTGGGCGAGGACTTCCGGTGGCTACTGCACTGAGGACCGTGGTGTCGCCATACTGGGTGAGACAACAGCCGGCGGCTTGTTTTGCTAAAAAACCTGTTTCAAAGGCGAAAATGGCGTTACCAATTTTTCTTTCTACTCGAACTTTATTCACTTTTTCCGATTCCTACATTGGGGTTGGAAGCCATAGCGACCGAGAAGGCATACATTGCCAAAAACGACCAGAATCTACCGCCTTAAGAAAACTGGCGGCCCACTCAAAACGCGACTTCGCGCCGAGAGCGAAATGTCTGGCGACTCGCCCAGAGATACGGCTCGTCATGGCAAGCGGAACACGCTTGACGATGAAAAATTGCAAGCAGGCAGCACAACGGACTCGCCCCATTGATGGCAAGGCCAAACAACGTGCGGCTGCTACTTACGGATGTCCAAACGACGCAACAAATCGAGGTACAGCTGCGGGTCCTTACGCTTCACGTAATCCAAGAGACGTCTGCGCCGACTAACCATTCCTAACAATCCACGCCGGCTGGCAAAATCTTTCTTGTGTACCTGCAAATGGCCGGTCATTTCGGCAATACGCGTGGTCAGGATCGAAATCTGGACCTCAGGCGACCCGGTATCTGTCGCGCTGCGCCCGAACTCACCGACCAATTCTTGCTTACGTTCTTTTGTGACCGACATCGTTTCCCGCTTCTGTACTGGTTCGTATGCGTGTCTGGGACGGGTGAGATCAAACAGATTGCCGATTGGCACGCCGATAATCTCGGTGAGCTTCAACTCCGTGACCAGCTGCTACGACTCTTCCTACAAAACTAAAGTGTTACCAATTAACTACGAACCCTCTAATTTAGCGTTCTCTGGACGGTCCGCAACCGCAATTCGAGCCTGGAAGGCCCCGCCAAGCACTCATTCGACCAACCAGCATTTCTACTCGCCACAAAGGACCGAACTACCCAAACAACCATAAACCCTATCGTGGCAATGCCTTAGAGACATCTTTGAGCTTCACGACGTCCCAGGCTAGGCCGATCTTCTCCATCATCCAAATTGCCCAGTAGGTAACATCGATCTCCCACCAACGGTGCCCCTGCCGAGCAACCCGTTGAAAAGCGTGGTGATTGTTGTGCCAACCCTCGCCCCAAGCCAGCAAACCTACCCACCAAAGATTACGGCTATTGTCGCTCGTCTCGTAGTTTCGATAGCCCCAAAGGTGCGTCGCCGAATTGACAAACCAAGTCACATGCAACACATAAACCATTCGCACGCCCAAACCCCAAAAGACCATCGACCATCCGGCCCAAGCAGATCCCAGGCCCCAACTACTGGGGCCGAAGTAGCCCATCAGAAACAACACACCGGCTAGTAGAAAATGCGAGGGGAGAAAAAGATGGTGAATAACTACCATCATCTTATCTTTGACCATATCAGGGGCGTAACGCTGCAACAGATCCCGATGCCATTTCTGACCAAAGTCGGGCATGAACCAAAGCATGTGGCTCCACCACCCACCATCCCGGGGCGAATGCGGATCGCCATCGTGGTCGCTGTAAGCATGATGCTTACGGTGTTGGGCCACCCAGGTAAGGGCCGAACCCTCGCCAGAAAGACCGCCCAGAAAAGCGAGTACCCAACGAATGGGGCGATAGGTCTTAAAACTCTGGTGAGTCAACAAACGGTGATAGCCCATACAAACACCGAAACCACCGGTAGCAAAGGCGAGAACCACACATGCAATCAATGCAGGCCAACTAAAAAAGAAAGGAGCAATGAGCGCCAGAACGTGGACGATGCCAATCCAAATAACAATGGGCCAATTCAGCCCACGCTCTTTGAACGCTTTCTTGCCCTGTTGAATCGCAGAAAGTGCGCGATCCTGAAGGTCCGTCATCCAGAACTCTTCTTTGGAACCGTCCGTCGGTTGGTTCGGAGAATTTTGAGACATCGGCTCGATTCCTTTGAAACGCATTCCCTCAAGCAGCAAACCACATTTGCTTGCCCGGAAATTATTTGGCTATTCAGAAGCTCTAACAGCTTGCTACCAAGATATGCCATCCTAGAAAGGCCTACTAGAGCAAGCAAAGATCTCAAACAACGGCAGAGGACACTTGGACCATGCACGAGCGTGCAACAAAGTGCAAGCACTCTTCCACGGTCACTCCTACCCAGAGGCTAGCGAATATCCTGCTTTACTCAAACTCAGTATCCAAATTCGTATCAGGGTGGCTGGGGTCAGGTTGTCCCAAGGCAGCTCAAATCCTGGGTGAGATGTTGCCGACAACCTGCCCCCAGTGCGCCACATGCTACCATTGCACGTCCTGGGGGCAGTTGCCGGTCGCGTATTGCCGAAAAGGTCGGGGCAACTCCGGCAACCTGACCCCAGCCACCCAAGTCTACCACGGCTTGAATTTGGAACTACTGAAACTGAGAAAGAAAGGAGCCCGCGAATTCCCAAAACCTTCTCTACCGATTCATCTCCCGGAAGGTGGACATTTCGATGCCCTGCTCGCTAAGCGTAAACGTTGCCGCACCTCGGTCTGCCGTATGAAGAACCTCGGCACCGACTCCCCGATACGACGCCACCGTTACCTGCTGATCGGCACTCCGATGCCGACCACTCACCACCACCCAATTGGGCGTACACCAAGCCGCGAAGCCGGGTGGGTCGCTTCGGCTACTACCATGATGGGGTGCCATCAAAATATCGCAATCCAGCGGCGATTCGGCCACAACGGCTTCGATCCCAGGCGACTCAAGATCGCCCGGCAGCAAAATAGATTGGCAGGCAAATTTCACGAAAAGCAAAATGCTGTTGGCATTGTCGCGTCCCGCCGTCCCAAACTGCGGCGGGTGGAGCACCTCAATCTCAACCTCTAAGCTCGCGGTGAGCAGCCGGTCGTTCATCCAAACTTCGCGCAACGGGATGCCCGCGTCGTTGAGCGTCGCGCGTAGAAACTCGGGCGCATCCAATTGGCCCGCGGTCGCCCAAGGGTCAAACATCATCGGCGAAACATAAACAACGCCCATCTCAAATCGTTCTAACAACTGGGGAACGGCGTTGTAGTGATCGACGTCCGCGTGCGACAACACCACTGCATCGATACGCGTGATGCCGCGAGACCAGAGATAGCCAGCAATCGTATCCGCAGCATACTCAGGTGAACCAAGGCTACCCGCATCGTAAAGAATCGTCTGATTGCCCGGCAGTTCGAGTACCACACACGTACCGTGCCCAACGGCAAGAAATGTACATCGCAGTTGATCGTCTTGTCGGTTCGCCACCCCCGCTACCAATCCAACCGCTATCCATAAAGCGGCCAACGAAACCTGGACTTTCCAACCAATCCGAATGGCAGGAAACAGAACAAGCAAGGCCATCGCACCGTAGAATCCCAACAGCCACCAAACGGCCGGCCCTGGCAAGTAAATGCTACCAATGCCCGATTGCTCGGCCAAGTCGACAACCGCCCTTATCGTACCGAGACAAAACGCGCAGACCGCACCAAGCAACAAAGCAACCGGCGGAACGATCCAGCCAAAAGTACAAATCAAAAAACCTGTCGCCAGCGTAACTGCGACAAGCGGCCAAATAATTGGCGTGATTAAAATACCAACCGGCGTGGCGATATTAAAGTGATAGGCCACCAACGGAGCAGCAGCGAGCCAAAGAACCAGCGACGCCATCACGATGTGACCATAGTATTTACCCAACTTTCGCAATGCCTTCCAAAACCAGGATTCCCGGCTAAGTATCAACCGCTGAAGTGGGTCCACTGGTTTGGGCCGACCGAATCGAGCCCCGTAACTAGCCAAGGCCGCAACGCAAAGGAAGCTTAGTTGGGTACCGCTACGAAACAGTTCGCTAGGGTTATAAGCAAGCACCCCAATTGCCGCAGCGGCCAGCAGATTTCCAGCGAAGGGACGACGCCCGCTCTGCAATGCGACAAACGTCAACACAATCACAACGGTCGCCCGTACAACGGGCGGACGCCCTCCCGCGATTGAGGCGTAAGCAACCACCCCTCCAACTGCTAACGCAATAGCCACACTCTGCGGCAGAAACCCGCTACGAACAATCAACCAAACAAACCCGGCCAACATGCCAATATGCAAGCCCGAAACAACCAACAAGTGAACCGTCCCCGTCTTAAAAAACGACTCAAAGGTGCCTCGGCCAATGTGTTCTCGTTCGCCTAGCAAGATTGCCAGCGCAAGGTCGCTCTGCTCAGCACCAACATAACGCGCGAGCTGCGCCTTGCATTGGTTTGCTGCCGCTCCCAACCAACCTCCTACCGATGCGCCGACAGCCGGGCCGACGACCGTCACACATTCCGGAGCCCCACAAAAAAGTTCGCAATGCCGACCCGCACCTCGAGCTGCTTCCGCCCAGTCGTACTGTCCGGGATTCAGCACAGGCTGCGGGCGAGCAAAATGCGCAAAAACAACGAGGCGATCCCCTACGTCGATCCCCGAAAGCCGACCGGCAATACGCAAACGGCTGATGCCCGAAGCGGTTCGCCATTCGGTACCATCACGAATCCGAGCGATGCGAACCTCCACTTCGCTCCTCGGCCCAGCAGGCAACGCCCGCAAGATATTCTTCGGTGGCGCGGGGCTAAACTTGGTCCGATCAATCGCAACAACTTCGACGCAAACCGGTTGCGAGGATTCGCTTGCAAATCGCGCCAAACTGTCGTTAGCGACGTAGTTCCAATGAAGATGATGCCACGCACCAGCAAGAGAAAAAACCGCCAGCAAAGCAAGATAAGCCGAACGACGATAAGCCCGACACCGACGCAACAACACGCAAGCAACAATCGCAATTGCGGTAGTCGCCCACCAAAACAAATGGCCACCGACCGGGTCGGCCAAGCCATATCGGTCGGCAACAATCCCCAAAACCGCAGCGAGAGCCACCCACAACAACGGGCTTCGCGCAGTCGTCGGAACGTCAACTTGAGTTTCTGCCGAGTGCATGGCAGATGAGAAGAGGGTTAGATGGGAAAAGTAACGCCGCCCATTCTAACAACTTGAAGCAATCTTTTCAGCCAAGGCCGTTCATTTTTTCACACTTATTCTTCGACCCGGTTGACTTAGATGTGTGCCACTGTCTGGCTCGTCCAGCAGTGTGAAGCGGGTACCAGGGTTCCACTGCTGGGCTAGCCAGACAGTGGCACCCAATAATTCAGGATTGACAGCCCACTAGCCCTACTTGAAGCTTTGGGGGCCACGGGGAACAATACGTCTTCGCTCCCACCCCCTACCCCCAGAAAATACTGAGAGATATTCGCCATGGAATCAACCACTTCCCGTTTTCTACCCCCCGGGCTTCTGCTTCTTATCACGGCTGTTTTCCTGGTTAGCGTGAGTTGCCGAAGCGAGCAAACTGCCGCCGCCAAGGAGCCTGAATTGATCCCTCGAAACATACTCTTCGGCAATCCCCAACGGGCATCAGCTCGACTGAGCCCCAATGGCAAATGGCTCAGCTTTTTGGCGCCCGTCGATGGCATCCTGAACATTTGGGTCGGACCGTTCGACGACTTCACAAAAGCCAAGCCGGTCACCGACGAAAAAAAGCGTGATATCCGTGGCCACTATTGGGCCTACACCGGCGAGCACGTTCTTTACAGCCAAGACAAGGGGGGCGACGAAAATTGGCACGTCTACGCAACCAACGTCACCACGGGCGAAACCAAAGACCTCACACCGTTGGAAAAAGTACGCGCCGAAATCGAAGACATTAGCTACAAGTTTCCGGACGAAATACTCGTCGGCCTAAACGATCGAGATCCTCGGCTGCACGACATCTATCGAGTGAACGTCATCACGGGCAAACGCGAACTCCTGCAAATCAACCAAGGTGTGGCCGGCTATATGACCGACGACGAATTCAGAGTTCGGTTTGCGTTGAATTATACTCCCGAAGGCGGCAAGGTTTTGCTGAAACCCAAAACCGAGGGCGAGACGGGCGAAGGTGCCGAGTGGGAAGATTTCGTCCGCGTCGGCCCCGAAGATGTCATGACAACCGGACCTGCCGGTTTTGATAAGTCGGGCAACGTGCTTTATCTCCAAGATAGTCGCGATCGGGATACAGGCGCGTTGTACGCAGTCGACCTTAGCACGGGCAAGTCGACACTGGTGGCCGAGGACAGTCGGGCAGACGTCGGTAGCATCATTTCGCACCCAACCGAGAAAACCATCCAGGCGGTCGGCTTTACCTATTCGCGTCGCGAGTGGACGATTCTCGACGAATCGATTCGCCCCGACCTCGATTACTTAGCCACCGTCGAAGATGGCGAACTGATTGTTACTAGCCGCACCTTAGACGATTCGCAATGGACCGTCGCTTATGTGCTAGACGACGGGCCGATCAAGTTTTATCGATACGATCGCACCAATCGCAAAGCCCATTATCTATTCAGCAGCCGCGACGAACTCGACAACTATACGCTGGTCAAAATGCACACGCCGGTGATCAAAAGCCGCGACGGGCTGAATCTGGTTTCTTACCTATCGCTACCCGCCGAAAGCGACCCCGACGGCGATGGTCGCCCGAATTCCCCACTGCCAATGGTCCTAGACGTCCACGGAGGCCCTTGGGCACGCGATGGTTGGGGCTACAACTCGACCCATCAATGGCTGGCTAATCGTGGCTATGCCGTACTCAGTGTGAACTTCCGTGGCTCAACCGGCTTTGGCAAAAACTTTTCGAACGCTGCCGCAGGCGAATGGTCGGGCAAGATGCACGACGATTTGATCGACGCGGTGAATTGGGCAGTCGAAAACGGCATCGCCCAGCGAGACAAGGTCGCCATCATGGGCGGCAGCTACGGCGGTTATGCCACGCTGGTAGGGCTAACATTTACACCCGACGTTTTTGCCTGCGGCGTCGACATCGTAGGCCCCTCAAACTTAGTCACTTTATTGAAGAACGTGCCGCCCTATTGGCTACCCTTTATGCCGGTGATGAAGCATCGCGTCGGCGACGTCGATACCGAAGAGGGCCGCGCCGCACTGGAGAAAAAGTCGCCACTGAACTACGTTGATCGCATTGAACGACCCCTGCTGATCGGCCAAGGCGCAAACGACCCTCGCGTGACTCAAGTCGAAGCCGACCAGATTGTCGAGGCCATGACCGCAAAAAAAATCCCCGTGACTTACGTTCTGTATCCCGACGAAGGTCACGGTTTCTCGGGCGAGCATAATCGAATGTCGTTCAATGCCGTCACCGAGGCGTTCCTGGCCGAAAACTTGGGCGGACGCTATCAGCCAGTTGGCAACGACTTTACGGAATCGAGTATCCTCATCCCCGTAGGTGCAGCCAATGTACCCGGCGTCGACGAAGCCCTGCCAGCAGAACGCAAAAAAAGATAAAGCAACTCTATTTTTGTAAAACTATTTTGGTGTGACGATTATCAGTCGGTCTCGGTACTACGGTAATGTTTTCCGGTTCGCCATTCTTCGTCGACATTGGCGAGCACGGAGCTGACGAGTCGCAGAAGTGATGCTTCGTTGGGAAAGAGGGTAGCGACGTGTATACGTCGGGAGATCTCTTTGTTGAGTCGTTCAAACATGTTTGTGTTTGAGGTTCACAGTCTCGCCGGTAGGCTGCGGGCCGAGTGGAGATAGTGAGCCCAACATCGACTGAAATCCCGTTATCGGGCTGAAAATACTCCATTCCTAACTTTACAGCTCTCCAGCGAGTCAATTTTGTTGACATGACAATACGAATAATTACTATGTGCAGTGTGAAATGTATAGAACGCGAACAGATGCAGTGTCGCGGGCAGAATACAGAATCTAAATTCAACACGAGCCTACCGTATGTCAGCAGCACCTAAACAACCTGAGATTCATATCTGGGGTCCTCCAATTCTGGATTGGTTAAACGTTTCCGATGTGCCGAAATGGCCTGGCGACGGTTCCGGAAACAAGCTCCACTTAAATTTTCAATATGGGGGCGTATTTCTTCTAGAAAAACTCTTAGAAGAAATGAATTCAAAGGGGAATGTGAAATGTGTAGATATACACCCAATAACCAAAAAATTTCCTAGAGGAAATCCGAACAAAAAAGATAAAT
This sequence comes from Planctomycetota bacterium, assembly GCA_013152205.1. GTDB lineage: Bacteria > Planctomycetota > Planctomycetia > Pirellulales > Lacipirellulaceae > Bythopirellula. Next base: position 11,446 of record JAADGV010000075.1, on the reverse strand, counting down.
ATGCCAAAGAGAAGCGTAACGCTACAAAATCGGCTCTTCATTCACCGAAAGACCCTCATTTTGGCCATACTTGGTCTACTTGGGAACAGGCTGAAGAAAATAATCAAAACAAGTTCCGCCTTCCTGTTACCGGCATAACAAGCTCTGAAAATGGCCGATACGTCATTCAAAATCCTGAAATCAAGGGTAATGAAGCCGACAGGCTATTGATTTTGAATGTGCTACCAGATGATAAAAAATCTCTAGCTGAGCTGATGGGTTTTTTGGGGGCGAATAACAACTGTTTTGAAGAAGTTATAGTACGAGTAAATTCATCTAGGGAAAATGGTTCAACGGCAATTGATCCAGCTAGTGATAATATCAATTTCTTAAACGAGGTAAAAAAAGAAGCCTCTGAGGTCACAAGCAAACTGACTTTGCTCACAAAATTGCATAGCTTGAGGGACATGGGTGAGCGCATAGGCGATTCAATTTCATGGGAGCAAATGCTGGACGATGTTTCCAGTGCAGTTCATCGGAAATATAAATATCTATGCAAGAGGGTGATCGTCACTATTGGACTTTGTGGCGCCATTATCGTTGATTTCAACCCTGATATGCCTGAGTCGCACGACCTTATCTATTGTGTTTCCCGGCAGGAAAACGACGATGAATCTGAATTAGACGGCCGAGTCATTGGCAATTCGACCTGTATGTTGGCGGCACTCGGAACAGAGTGGACTTTGGCAAAACAGCATGGCTGCGATATGAATGTTCAGGAAGCAGTCCAAAAAGGCGTTGCGATGATTCGCCAATTAAATAAAACCGGTTATGTTCCAGGCAAACAGCTTCTAAGGCAATCCAAACAGCAGCTCCCAAAGCAATCACTGACATTTCCGATCGAGCAAGTTCGAACTAGTTTTTTCTGGTTCAAGCCTAAGAAAACCGAGCTCGCGTTGTTCAAACGCTCAGTAGGAACGCCAAGCACATCGAACGCAAATGAATGTTGGACGATTTTAGAAAGTGCTGAAGGATCTAAGGACCCATTCAATATTGCAAAAAAAATCATTACGCATGGTGGAGAAAATATCAACGAGGCGTCACAAACCTCGGATTTTCCATTGGAAGAAGTACACAATTGGCGTAGTGCCGATCGAAATGAAATTGAGCTTGTGCGTAGTGTGCATAACACGCTACGCAATTACCTTCACCCAGGCAGAGCTAATCATAGTGAAAAATACAAGAATGACTCGGACAACAAGCCGATTTCGATTGGCATCTTTGGGCCTCCTGGTTCGGGCAAATCGTTTGTAGTGAAGGAAATAGCAAAGAAGCTAAAGATCGACCAGTCTCAACTCACCATTAATCTTTCACAAATGGAATCACCGCGGGAACTAGCTCAGGCGTTCCAGCGGGCAAGGAATTTTTTCCTCGAAGGCACGATACCAATAGTTTTCTGGGATGAGTTTGATTCGGCAATGGGAACACAGCCATTGGGATGGCTCAGATATTTTCTTTCTCCAATGCAAGACGGCGAATTTTTGGATCAGGGCATTAAGCATCCAATTGGTAAAGCAATTTTCGTTTTTGCTGGAGGGACAACGTCTAGCTATGAAGATTTTATAAAAAAGAAGGGGAAATCGGCGGCAGCTGCGAAGAAACCGGATTTTGTAAGTCGTCTGCGCGGATATATTGATGTTAAGGGGCCGAACATCGCTGAAAAAACGCCCGACAAATTTTATATGGTCAGGCGCGCATTCTTGATCCGTGCGCTCTTGGGAAAATACGATTCTATTTTTGACAATGGAAAAATTCAAATTGACGATGGCGTTGTAAACGCTTTCCTTAAAATCGAAAATTATTTACACGGTGCAAGATCTATTGAGAATATAATTCTATTAAGCAACTTGGAAGGCAGGTCGCGATACAGCACTTCTAGTTTGCCACCGAAAAATCTCCTGGGAATACATGTCGATGTTGAAAAATTCATGAACCACGTTAATGAATAGGATGGAATTCATGACAGAAAATAGCAACGATCTAACTCAGGCAAATGACGCGGATTCGAAACAGGAAAGTTACGAATTCGTAATTCAGTTTTCCGGAGAAGATCTTCCGGGACTTCTGCAGACTTTCACGAAACCACTTTCTGATAAAAATTATGACATCACAAATATCAGCTTGGCGTCTGGCGGCGGTTTGCAAACGACTTTTATTACTTGTCGTCAGTGCAACCCTACAAATGGCCAAGGGTTCAACCGCTGGGAGGATCAGGTTGCACTCGAAGAAACACTGGACCAAACGGTAGAAGAATGGCAAAAGAACTATTTTGAAAATAAGGACGAGGTTCCACCTGAGAAACCAAAAATAACCGTTAGGTCTCAGTACGTTCTGAATGATCACAATACGACATTTCTTGTTTATCTGAAGTTCGAATCCAAAAATGGGCCAGGCCAATTGCAGGAGATTGCAAATAAACTAAAAGACAACTTTACGGTTTCTCAAACCTTTTATTGGGCCGACGAAGACAAGCAAACGAATCCGATTGTTTACATGCAGTGTAGGTATATCGGCGAAACAGGTAAAGAAACAGATAAAGGTTTGAGAGAAGCCGCTCAAGAATTTCACGCTGAATCGAAAGCAGGGAATGGGGACGAAACAGCGATGGACAAGCCTTTTCAAGCTCTTCGTAAGGCTTTCAAAAAGCATCTGAAGGGGTGTGCTAGCATAAAAGACTTCCGCATAAAATTTGATGCGAACCACACACAAAGATCTGGGCTTGTTATTAAGGAGTAATCCCTCGACTGAAACTGACGGGAACGAAACCAGCGAATAAATGCGAAAAGGCTCGTTTTGTTGGCAAAAGAGATTGAGGATGGCGCTAAGTGACGAAATTAGACTCGCCTGAATTCAGGCCGCTATAGAGTTGGCGCAGTAGTTTAGAGGCTTCAATAAGCTGTTCATCGCGGTTGGCAAAACAAAAACGTATTTGCTTTGATCCGGCATCATCCGAATAAAACGCGGAGCCTGGGACCGCACCGACGCCGGTGATGTCAATCATCTGCTCTACAGCTACTACATCATTGCTAAATCCCAGTTTCGTAAAATCCGCCAGGATGTAATAGGAGCCCTTGGGTAAATTTATTTTGAATCCCGCATTGCTCAAACCCTCGGCCAGTATTTGGCGCTTGTTTCCAAAGGTTTTTGATAATGAAAGGAATCGTTCCCAATTTTCCGTGATTTGTACTAGTGCGTGCTGGATCGGCGATACTGCGCAAATGTAATTTACCTCGTTCGCGACCCGGATTCTTTGAGCAAGCTCCTTAGGGGCCACTGCGTAGCCCATTCGAATACCAGTAGCTGCAAGTGTTTTTGAATAGGAACTAATTGTAACCGTTCGTTCAGCCATCCCCGGTAAAGATGCAAGACTAAGATGTTCAGTACCATCGAACGTAATAAATTCATAAACCTCGTCGGTAATTGCGAAAATATCCTTTCTCTTGCAGATGTCCGCGACTGCTTCGAGTTCAACTCTTGAAAAGACCTTGCCTGTTGGGTTGTTCGGAGTGTTGATAATGATGGCTCGTGTTTTTTCCGTAATCTGCTGCTCAAGTTCTGCTGGATCAAAATCCCAATTGGGTGTTTTCAGCTGGACAAATTTTGGAATGCCACCCTTCATTTGAACTGCTTTAAGGTGGTAGTTGTAAAGAGGTTCAAAGAGAATTACTTCTGTTCCGGGATCAACCAAAGCATCGAGGGCACAAGACATGGCTCCTGTCGCGCCGTGAGTAACTACGATATTTCCAGACAGCATATCTGGATCGGCGGGAACGTTGTTGAACTCTTGGAGTTTTTTTGCAATCGCGTTGAGTAGAAGCTGAATGCCGGACGCATGAACATAGGTCGTATATCCAGACTTTGATCGCCCTTTTTCAAACGCGGCCATGGTTCCAGCAAATAGATCAGAAAATGCTTCAAGAGGCTCAATGAAACAATGTCCTTGCGCCAGATTGATACCGCCGCGTTCCTCTACTATTGAAGTATATTTCCGTATGTCTGAAGGAAGTATACCGGCCATTTTGGAGGACATTTTCATCATTACTCTCTTCTCACTCAAAATCGCTCGAATTCAAAATCCGAGAGGTATTGTCAAAAGTCGTGTTCTTGAAGGTTTGATAAAAATCGGCGTATCCTGTTGTGATAAATCATCACTTCCACGACCCTAGGCAGGCACAAGGACCGCTATGAACAAAGAGTACGACAAATCAGCCAAACATTCCAGCCACGGATTCGCTTGATCCCGAAGTACTAGCCTTTTGTCAAGCCTTCGATGGTCGTAGTCCTTTGATGAGACCATCTATGAAGGAGCTCACCTGATACTGCGAGCCGCCATTGATGCCGAAGCCGATGCCCTTATCGAAACGCATCAGGATCACCGAGACTCGGACGGCCGACGACGGGTGGTCAAGAATGTCAGCCTGTCAGCCCGAGAGGTCCTCACCGGCGCAGAGACCAACTTGAGAGCACATTCACTACGAACGCCCCGTTCAAGCGATTTTGGACAGAACTCGTCGTCACGGGTCTGCGACACTTGCAGTTCGACCTTGCCGACGCGGGCGGCGAGTGTCTTGGGTTAAACCCGTTGACATAGTGACGCCGTTGGTCGGTTCCCTCGTAGGGCTGGGCGCCGAGTGCTTCGCTCCGTTTGATCTTCATCGCCTCGTTGACGAGGATTCCGATGGCACGTGCCATCCTGTAAAACCATACTCGTCGAGGACTTGGATCATCTGGTCGAGTGGGTTAGATTCGTTCTGGTGGGTCATGGGGTTGGACTCCCTCTACTTGCTTAGTCTCAAACGATCTAGGAGACCGACTGAGGCTCACCTTTTCAAGCAGACCGCCCGGCATCGCCGAGCCTGTCACAGGTACTTTTGATAAGCGGCAACCGCGAGTTCGTCGACGCGGTCGTTCTCGGGGTGCCCGCTATGGCCGGCGACGCGGGTATATTTTACTTGATGGCTTTGCAGAAGCTCATCAAGGCGCCGCCACAGGTCTTCGTTTTTAACCGGCACCAGTTTTTTACCTTCTTTGCGTTTCCAGCCGTTGGCCTTCCACTTAGGCATCCACTCGCTCATGCCCTTACCAACATAAACACTGTCGGTGAAAAGCTCGACATGAGTTGGCTTTTTGAGCGCTGCAAGCCCCTCGATCACGGCGATCAATTCCATGCGATTGTTCGTGGTCTCGCGCTCGCCACCCGAACTCTCTAGCTGCTTATCGCTAGCCGGATGTCGCAACAAAAACGCCCAACCTCCGGGGCCCGGATTGCCACTACAACCACCATCGGTAAACAAATGAACTTCGACTTGCTGCGTCATGCGGGTCTAAATGTCCGTAGGTAAATCTAAAACGGGCGGCCACGAAGCAATACTGTTGGCTGCCGAGAGGGTTTAGTCAAGGGACCGCTCAACGGTCGGTGCGATACCCACGGTCTCGTGCCGCGGCTTGGTCATTAGCCTAAGCTCTTCGGCCAACGGCGAATCGAGCGTAGGAAGTTCGGTTAGTGCCCACGGCAGATGCACGGTAAACGTGCTGCCCTTGCCAAGCTCGCTCTCCAGCGTAATATCGCCGCCCAAAAGCCGGCAAAGCTCGCGGACGATCGACAACCCTAAGCCCGTGCCAGAATACTCGCGGGTCATCGCATTGCCGCCGGGCATCACCGTGGTGCCTTGACGGAATTTTTCAAAAACCAACCCCTGTTCCGACTCGCTAATGCCGACGCCCGTGTCTGTCACCCTCAGCCGCAAATCGCCTCGTTGATCGCGGTGAGCCTCGACATCGATACGCCCACCGTCAGGCGTAAACTTAATTGCGTTGGATAACAGATTGTTCAAAATTTGCTCGATCTTCCCCCGATCCTGCAACATCACCGGCAGGTCGGGAGCAATCTTGCAGGCCAGATCGATATTCTTTTTGCCGCTTAATGGCCGAGCCAAATCGCATTGCGTAGCGATCACCGTTCCCACCACCACCTCGCTGAGCCGAACTTCCAGCTTGCCGCTCTCGATCTTTGCCAGATCGAGAATGCCGTTAATCATCTCCAAAAGCTGCTTCCCCGATCGCTGGATATTAAAAGCATAGCGAAGCTCTTTTTCGTCGAGTTGTTCCACACTGCTCAATAAATCGCTGAACCCGATGATGCTATTGAGCGGCGTACGAAGTTCGTGGCTGATGGTTGCCAAAAAATCGCTCTTGTGCTGGTTCATTTCAAACAGCCGTAGGTTGGCTTGCGCCATCTCGTCGATTTTTCCATCCAGCTCGCCATTCACTTCTCGTAGCTCGTCCTGCTGTCGAAGCAGTTGGCGTAGCATTCGATTGAACGCAGCGCCCAGGTCCTCGAATTCGTCGCCCGTATGGATCTCAGCACGCTGCTCGACGTCGCCACTACGGATGGCGTTGCTAACGTCACGCAAGTGGCGAAGCGGCTTAACGATCACGTAGCGAACGATCACATACAACGCGATCATCGCTAAAAAGACAGTAACGATCGCAGCAATCGCCAACATCGACTGATTAAAGGCAAGCTGCGCATTGGTTTCTTTCATGTCGATTTGAATTCGCACGACGGCTAGCAAATCGCCAATCTGTAGCTCCGGCCAATAGACATCCGGGCCAGGCTTACTATGACAGGTGATACATCCTTGCTTAGCAAGTATCGGCTGATAATACTGATAGAACTCGGTGACCTCTTCTGGTGATTGTTCTGGCGATTGCGACGGAGCTTCTGAACTCGACCGCTGTGCCCAAGGTCGTTCGTCTTTCGGAAGCTTTTGAATTTGCTCAATCGCAGCATCCCGATTCAACTTCTGGTCGCTTCCGTATTCCTTCCATTTGTCGATGAGGTCCCATTCCCAATTATCCTCGGGGCTGCCTATCCCTTGATCATTCTTGGGATGAAGAAATTTCCAATTGAAATTACCACTACGCAACGATTCGATGAGGACTTTGTTAATACCGGAAAATAAATTGTCATCGAGAAGAGCGCCTTCGGTAAGGATTTCTTGATGCGCCTCGAACATCGCAAAGTTGACCGCCAGCTCGGCCAGCGGTCGGTTGTTCTCGATCACAATCTTGTCCGTTCGAGAACCGTACCACCAGAAGCTACCGGCAATCAGCGGCAGCAGACACGCACCAAAAAGAAATCGGCACTTCCGCTCCAGATTGGTTTCGCCCAACGCCTTTTTGAACGTGCGGTAACTCATAAGAAAGCAAAAAATGGGCTAAGTGGGCAGAGAACAGAATACGTGGCTACATACAAAGTGAAAAGAAAAATAACCACAGAGACACGGAGGGCACGGAGAAAACAATCTTTCAATTCCAATCAATGCAATGACCTAGAGCAGTTCCTTCAATTGTGTAGCCACAGAGTTACAGAGAACACTGAGATAAGGTTACTCACTCCAGTATTCTCTCTGAGACCTCGGTGTGCTCTGTGGCTATGCTTTTATAGGAAATGCTCTAGTTCACCGTTCAATATAAAAAAACGGCAACACTTCAGCCAACTAAAGTACTACAAAAAAACTCAGTGTCCTCCGTGGCCCTGTGGTGAATATTACACTTCTTTTCATTCTGAGTGCGTTACGTCTCATTCTAGGGCAACACAAAGCCCCCGTCCAAGTGCATCCCCCATACTTCCCCATTCCTCATTCCGCCCTCCGCATTCCCTACAGCATATCCGACGGATCGACGTCCACCGTCCAAACAATATCACGGGGTGGCTTAAAACGCATCGTCGCCAGCTCAACCGTACGACGCAAGCTATCCCCCTCAGGTGCCTGCATTTGGATCTGAAAGCGATAATTACCACGAAGTTTGGTGATAGCTGCGGGCGCAGGGCCAATCACTCGCAGCGATTGCTCGTTGCCGCCGGCCTGTTTCAACCGACTGCCAAGGTCTTCGGCCACGCTTCGGGTGACCTCTTCCGAAGGGCCACGAACAACCAAACGCACCATCGACCCATAGGGCGGATAGTGAAGTTGCCGGCGCAAAACAAGTTCTTGGCTAGCGAACCTAGGAAAATCGTGCCGGACGGCTGCCTGAATCGCAGGATGGTCGGGGCTCAATGTCTGCACCAACACTCGCCCGCCCTTGGCTCCGCGACCCGTCCGACCTGCAACCTGGGCCACCAATTGAAATGTTCGCTCGCCCGCGCGAAAATCGGGTAGATGCAAAGCCGTGTCGGCGTTAATCACTCCCACAAGCGTCACGTTCGGAAAATCGAGCCCCTTGGCAATCATCTGTGTGCCCAACAAAATATCGATCTCGCCTTGGCCAAAAGCGTCGAGCACGCGTTGATGGCTACCTCGGACGCGCATACTGTCGGTGTCCATTCGCGCACAAACATGCTCAGGAAATCGAGCCCGAACTTCGTCTTCCAACTTTTGGGTTCCTAGCCCCCCGTAACGGATTGCATGCGACTTGCAATCGGGGCAGTTCGTCGGGGGCGAATCGTGGTAATCGCAATAGTGGCAAAGCGTCCGGTTCTGCTGTCGGTGAAACGTAAGCGACAACTCGCAATGCGGACACTGCAAAACATAACCGCACGCCGGACACTGAATATGAGTTGAGAACCCGCGACGATTCAAAAACAAGATGACTTGCCCCTTGTCGTGCAGCGCAGCCGCCATCGCCTGATGCAAGGGGCGGCTAATCCCACCACGACCGCCACGCGAAAGGGCCCGATCTCGCAAGTCGACCGTCACCACGTCAGGCATCACGCGATTCGACACACGGCGCGGCATCGAAACATGCTCGAACTCCCCTTGCTCGGCACGATACCAAGATTCGAGAGACGGCGTCGCACTCCCCAGCACCAAGGGGATTTGTTCGTCCAACGCGCGTTGCCAGGCGACATCACGAGCATGATAGCGCGGCGCAGTATCCTGTTTGAACGAGGTCTCATGCTCTTCGTCGATCACGATCAGCCCCAAATGGGGCGTCGGAGCAAACACCGCACTTCGGGCGCCCACAACAACTTGCACCTCGCCTCGGACAATACGCTGCCATTGGGCGTGGCGCTCGACAGGCGTTTGATGGCTATGCAGCACAGCAACCGAGTCGAACCGGGCTCGAAATCGTCGCTCGGTTTGTGGCGTCAAACTAATCTCCGGCACCAAAACGATCGCTTGCCGCCCGTAGCTTACCACTTGATCGATCGCGTGGAGGTAGACCTCCGTTTTCCCACTGCCGGTGACTCCATGCAAAACAATCCCATGCGCCTTGCCGCTCTCAAGTGATTTAGAAATCTGCTCAAAGGCCCTCTGTTGATCGGAATTCAACGACAAGGGCGACACGCGTTCCGCGACCGACTCATCCACTTGGCTGGTCGATACGCGCGTTTTCTCCGCCTGCAAAAGCCCCTTCTTCAAAAGCTGTCGAATGGGGGCTGCCGTACACCCGGCAACCTCAGCCAACTGAGCCGGGGTCATCGGATTGCTTTGCTTGGCTAGCAACTCGAGTGCATGACGCTGCTTAGGGGGCAGCTTGAGCTTCGGCAGCTCTTGCAGCACGTCTTCGGGAACATGCACGAGTTGCACTTCACGAGTGCCAGCCCGATGACGTACGCCGGCCGGAACCACCGCCTCTAGCACTTGCCCCCAAGGGCAAAGGTAGTACTCTGCCATCCAGCGAGTAACCCGCAACATCTCGGGCGACAACAATGTTGACGTATCGACGACCTTTGCAACCTGCTTGAATCGCCCAACGTCAACACTTTTGGTCTCCAGACGAACGCAGTAGGCAACCACTTTGCGATTCGATCGACCAAAGGGCACCTGCACACGACGCCCAGGTTCGACGAGCCAATCTCCTCGGTCGCGATCACACAACTGATCGGGCACCAAATAATCGTACTCGCCGTTCGGACCTTCTCCCAACACCACGGTCGCCACCAGCCGCTGCTCCTGGGCATCCACCTCCCACTCCATAGGCTCGGTGTCAAACAGATTTTGTTGTTGAGAAGACATAGCGAAAAAAGCATGGAAACAGAAAAACGGCTTCAACCCCATAGCCCGGCCATCCTGGCCGGAAACACAAAACACAAAACAACGAGACACAGCAAAAAGCAACCTTACGGGTGTGCATCACGCATCAGGCATGTACGATACCAGCTACAGACCCTTTGTCCCTAGCCCCCCCAATCGCAATACTCATGCGTCTCGGCATTTTCGGCGGAAGTTTCGACCCCGTACACCGTGGGCACCTGGTGCTGGCCAATTGCTGCCTAGAACAGGCATCGCTCGATGCGCTCTGGTTTGTGCCGGCTGCCCGACAGCCATTGAAGCCGGGTGGCCCAATCGCGACGGACGCCCATCGACTGGCAATGCTCGAATTCGCGGCCAGCTCGCGGCCAAAATTCGAGGTCTCAACGATAGAACTAGACCGTGGCGGCATCAGTTATACCGCAGAAACCTTAGAAACCATTCTACAACGGCACCCCAAGGCCGAACTGTTTTTCCCCATGGGTGCCGATTCGTTAGCCGACTTGCCCCACTGGCATCGGGCCGCGGATGTCTGCCGACTCGCAATTCCGCTGGTCGTCCATCGGGCAGAAAATTCGCAGCCCGATTTCAAAGTGTTAGAAAAAATCGTATCTACTGAGCGTTTAGAGCAGATTCGTCAAAGCCAAATAGAAATGCCGGCCACCCCAATCAGCAGCACCCAAATCCGCAAGCAGATTGCCAACCGTGCCGATTGGGAAGACTGCGTACTGCCAGCAGTCGCCGAGTACATCCGCCAGCATCGGATTTACCAACAATCAAGCTAGCGCCGCTACGAGGCTCTCAGCAAAGCATCAAGCGGCCTTCTGCCCATAAAGACAATCGGCCAGTGCTGGCAATACGCCTTGCAGGTCTAAATTGGGTTCCGTGCGTAATGCGTCGAGCACGTCGTTTAGCTGCTCGCGTTGCGGTTGGCTCAGGTCGAGCAGCAACCACTTCTCCCCGCGAATCAGACAATGCCCTCCGCCCGCACCCTCGAGCATTTCTTCGCGAATTTGATAACCCGAGCGACGGGCAACCTCGATAGCTTGTGATAGCAGTTGAGCAGTGTACATAGCGACTGTCGGGGCTAAGGTCTGAGGGAATGTTGTAATTGGAGCGGGATTATATCGTGAACTGTTTGAGTCGAACAGGCGACTTCGACGATAGGCAATAATACGCTAAGTGCTGAAAACAACGGTAGTTAAAGCATTTCGATCAGCCAATTGGGCGACTGTAGACAGTTTTGGCAAACTGCGTCGGCTTTAGCTACTAGAAAAAATTGCGAAGTATCGCAACTGCTGCACACAACAAGCAAAACACCCGTAAAGCACCAGTTAACAACATGGCAGACAACACAATGACACAAAACGGAAAACCCTCTCCTGAACAGCAAATTGAACTGCTCGAAAAACAGTTGATCCAAGCCC